>JBIIEC010000211.1:0-10053 GCA_044238045.1 Pirellulaceae bacterium
TCGCTGCCGGGCATCGCCCTGTCCGGTCCGCAGGCGACGGGAGCGTGGATGACGGAGTTTGGTGGTTGGTATTTCGACCTCGCGCGGCGCAGCGATCACAGCTACCTGCACCAAGGTCCGCCGGAGAAGGAAGGGGACAGCTATGCAGGCTGGGATTGCACCGGCGGCTATCTGTTGGCTTACGCCATGCCGCTGAGGAAGCTGTATCTTACCGGCAGGAAGATGGGCGAAGTGCCGCAGATCGACGCCGCCACGGCCCAATCGCTGATCCTGGATGGACGCGGCTGGAACAACAAGGACCGCCACGGGTTCTACGACGCGCTGGGCGATCAGCAGTTGCTTGAGCGTCTTGGCAGCTGGTCGCCCGTGGTGCGGGAACGAGCGGCGATGGCCTTGGGGCGTCGCGAGAATGCCCCCGTCGCATCCGTGGTGCAAATGCTCGATGCTCCCAGCCTCGACGCTCGCTATGGAGCTTGCCAGGGTCTGATCTTCCTGCGCGGGCGTGCAGCGCCAGCCGTGGAGCCCCTGCGAAAGACGTTGGCCCATCAAGATCTCTGGCTGCGGATCAAGGCCGCCGAAGCGCTCGCGGCCATCGGCCCGCCGGCCACCGTGGCGGTGCCGCAGCTGCTGGAGTTGCTGGCCCAGGTGGATGTGGAAAAGGATCCGCGGGGCATGCAGCAGCGCTATCTGTCCTTCGCTCTGTTCGATCCGGATGGGATGCTCGGCCGCTCGCTGGAAGGCGTGGACCGTCCCTCGCTCTACAAGGCCGTTCGAGCTGGTCTAAAGAATGAAGACGGACGTGCGCGGGGCACCCTGGGATCGGTTTATCGCCATCTTTCGCTTGCAGAGATCAGGCCATTGCTTCCCGCCATCCACGAAGCGATCGTGCAGCCCGCGCCCAGCGGCGAGATGTTTGCCGACGGCATTCGCGTGGAAGGCCTGCGCCTGCTGGCCCAGTATCGCATCGAGGAAGGGATGATCGCCCTGGTAACGTACACTCGCGACCAAAATCCATGGCAGAGCGAGGTGCGCACTCCCGAACTGATGAAGATCCTTCTTACCTACGGCGCGCATGCCAAGGCGGTCGTACCGGACTTGACTCGCATTGCGCACTATTTCGAGAAGGAAGAAGAAGACTTTCCGCCCGAACTGATGCGGCGAAAGGCCGCATGCGTCCGCGAAACGATCGCCGCGATCGAGTCCTCGAACGACTTTCCGGTACTAATTCGGCTCAATTAGCAAACGCGTAGCAGGCTTCTGGGTTGTCCAAGACTCCGAGGGAGCTATCGCGTGCAGCGCCAGCATCGTTCGAGTGGGCCGAGTCTCGTACCCGTGTGAGATGACGGCCTTGGATGACGAGTTCACGGTCGCGCTGCGGAGGTTTGGCCGTTGATGCCGAACTTGCCACGTTAAGGCGTTGCCTGAAGCGGTGTGGTGCCCTGGTGGATGCTGAGATTCTTCGGGAAAAAGCATCCGCCGTGGCTTGATCCTACGGTCATCGTTAGAGTACCGTGCACCGCCACGCGATCGCAGGCCCGCGAACTGTCGACGGGCGGTCATGCCGTTGGACGCTCAGTCGCCGTTTGCGTTCTTGGCCCCGTAGCGCAACACGCATCGGCTATCAGGAAAACCTGTGCTTATTCCAAGAGAGGTGCTGCGATGACAGAAGACAACCAGGACGTGTCCCGTCGATCCGTACTGAAACAGGCTGCGGCAGGCGGAGTGGGATTCGTCGCCGGCGGATCCATCCTCGCCGGTCTTGGAGGCGAGCAGGCCCGTGCCGCGGTCGAGCAGGTGGAAGCGAAGAAGGAATGGTTGGCCGAGCGCGCGTATTGCCTCAGCGGCAACAAGGTGCTGAAAACAACCGATGGCGTTGCGATTCCTGCCACGACCCTCGCTCGCCAGGTCTACCGCCCGCGATCGGCCCAGGAGATTGCCGAACTGGTCAAGGCCTCCCCCGCGACGGTTCCTATCGCCAGTGTTTGCGGAGGGCATGAATCGTCGAATGCGGCGCTGTTCGCCAGCAGCGAGGCCATCGTGTTGGATCTGGTGCACTTGAAGTCGATCGAGTTTCACGAGGATCGCGAAGGCCCGCTCGTTACGGTCGGGGCGGGGGTTATCTTTCGGGAACTGGTGGAGGCGGTCAAGGGTCGTCGAGGCGCCTTGCCGGTGGGTACGGGGCCGGATGTCGGAGTGGTTGGCTACATCGTCAACGGCGGGCTGAGCGGTTACTTTTCAAGACGGCTTGGGTTGCTCGGACAGCGGGTGGTCCAGCTGACCATGGTGACCGCCGCCGGCGACATCCGCGTGCTCACTCCGAACGACGAGCTGTTTACCGCCATGCTGGGCGCCGGCAGCGGGCTGGGGATTATTGTCGATGTGACCATTCGCCTCGAGAATGAGAATGTGCTCCGAAGTGCCGAGCAACGGGTGGTCGGTTTTGAGACGCGCGAGCAGGCGGTAGAGTTTTGTCGGGGTGCGCTTCGCATCCAGCGGGAGCAGGTGCTTCCCAACGAGTCCGTTTCGATGGAGTTGGTCGTCACGGGTGGAAAAGTCCTGGTGGCGACGTTCGTCTTTTACGATACGTTTCAAGGCAACGCCGCGGAGTTTGTCAAACCGCTGGAGGAACTCGCGGTCGGCCTGAAGCTACCGATCGTTGCCCAGGCGCACTGGAGTTCCTGGTACGAGGTCGCAGCCGCTCTCTGGCCGGTGCTTGCGGAAATCAAGGGCAGCCCGCTGGTCATGCTGCAGCATTGCATGGGGACCCAGGGGCGTCCCGAGGACGCGATCCTGGATTTTATCAGCGATACGGTCGTGGCCGAGGCGCCGCTGGACGAAGCCAAATTCTCGATCGTGGAAATCCGGACGCTGGGCGGTGCCGCCCTGGACAAGGCGAAGCTTCCCAGCGGCAACTGCCACCATCAGTTCTTTGTCGATCTGATCACCCTCTACGACGCCAAGGAGAAGACGGTCCAGGAACGCCAGGCCATCGCCGACCTCACGAAGCGACTGCTGGGCAAGGCACGACAAGTGAACGGCCTGACCGTCGACTTCAGCGGCACGCACTCGCAGCCCGACGATGCAGGATCCACTGTCTCGCCGTCGGTGATCTTCGGGACGGAGGCGATGGCGCAGGCCGTGAAGGAGTTGAAGCAGAAAGCCGATCCCGACAATCGGTTTCGATTCCACCCGTTCGCGAAGTTTCTCTGAGCACTTGGCGGAGCGTCGCGTGCTGCCAAGTGCAGGGAAGACAGGTCCAATCGGGAGCGGCATTCGCTCCATGATCCAAGGGAGTGTGTTGCATGTCCGAGATATTGGCTCAATTCGCGGCGGCCTGCGCGGCCGGTACGATTCGCGTGGTGGACCTGACGCACGTGCTGTCTTCGGACTTTCCGACACTGGTGCTTCCTCCACCCTACGGGCAAGCGTGGCCCTTTCGGATGGAGACGATCTCACGATACGACGAGGCGGGGCCGGGTTGGTATTGGAATAATTTCAGCTGCGGCGAGCATGTGGGCACGCATTTCGACGCACCGGCCCACTGGGTCACGGGCAGGGACCTGCCCCAGAACACGGTCGACACGATCGACGCTCGAAAGTTCCTCGCGCCGGTCGTCGTCGTCGATGCGAGCACCCAAGTGGCTGGCGATGAAGACTGGCTCCTGACCGTGGACTACCTGCGCGATTGGGAAACTCGCCACGGTCGCATTCCCGCGGGAAGCTGGCTGGCGTTTCGCACCGATTGGTACAAGCGAATCAGGGATCCCGAGTCGTACGTGAACATGAAGGAAGACGGAGCCCACACGCCGGGGCCGACCCAGGAAACCGTGGAGTGGCTGATCCACGAACGCGACGTGCTGGGTTTCGCCGCGGAGACGATCAACACCGATGCCGGGCAGGCCTATCGGTGGCCACTGCCTTATCCGTGTCACACGCTGATGCACGGCGCCGGTCGATTCGGGCTGCAGTGCCTGCGGAATCTCGACCAGCTTCCGCCCACGGGAGCGATGCTGTTTGCGGCGCCGCTGAAGATCCACGAAGGTTCCGGCAGTCCGCTCCGCGTTCTGGCGCTGGTGTAGCGTCGAAGTCGTCACCGCCCCGCGTTGTGTGTGGTGACGGGCAGCGAGCGGACTCGCCCGCGTGCACGCACCTCCGGGTTGCGTCTCCCGGAGGGTACAGATGATGGGCTCGCTGCAATCAGCGGGCAGGCACGTAGATGCCACATCCGAAGATGTGCTTGTCAAAGCGAACCACCCAGCTGAACTTGTGTTCTACCTTGTTCGTGACCGGGTCGATGTAGCTGTAGTCGACCCAGGCACCCTGCTCGGTCGCGCTGTTCAGGACCATCTCGCCAATCGGGTCGCCATCCGGGCTCTTGACGTCCACCAGGCGTTTCCCGATCTGGTTGACCGGTTGGCGTGCGCCGCCGTAGGCGACGACTTTGCCATCCTTGTCCGATTCGGCCACGAACACATAGAGGTCCCGGTCGCGGAATCCGTCGGCGCCCTTGGTGATGGTGTCGAAAGCGGCGGGGCCGTCCTTCTTGAACCGCTCAATCGCGCGAGCCACCATCTGCTTCGCTTCGTTCGCGGTCCCATGGGAGGCTCCGTGAACCGGCGTCTCCTGGTAGAAACTCTCCTGCCACTTTCCGTCGCGACGCACATAGAGCGACGAGGACTCGATGTCCGAGTACAGTTCCTTGTGCCCGTTCTGTACCGCTTCGTAGGAGACTCGGTACAGGATCAGGGCCACATCGTCCGTGATCTTCCGCAGCGATGTCGGGCCCATGGTGTACTTCTTCACCTGGACACTGCTCAAGTCCTTCAGGTAGGACTCGCGGTCCACCATGGAGCCATCCGCGAAGATCCACATCGAATCCTTCGCCAGATAGGACTCGAAGAACTTCTTGTCACCCTTCATGATCGCTTCCCAACTGTCTTTCTCCATTTTGGTGAGTTGCGTCAGCAAGGCTGCGTCCTTGTCGGCGTCCTGAGCGGATGCGGGGATCGCTGAGGCAAGCAGCAGGCACAGGGCCAGCAGGCAGTTTACGATGTTCATGGGTAAGCCCTTGGGAGTTTACGGATCGGTCGACGTGTGCCACTTGGCGAAAGGTGCATGATTGTCCTTGGCCGGGAGTTAAGCAAGGGCGTGCCTGGGGAGATTGCTCCAAGAGGCAAGTGTCTGGCGGGATGGGCTGCTCATGCGACGGGCCAAAAAGCTCTCAGCACACGGCGTGTGCTGACTACGAAGCATGACTGCAGGGGGGCGGTCGCGTTCAGGCACTCTGTGGAGCGACCAGCGACCGAGGGCTCTTCGGACGAGGGATTGCACTGGAAACCCTTGACCGACTGGAGAAGGGGACTTCTACTTGAGGGCTCCCAATCGTCGGGCGTCGGGCGTCGGGCGTCGGGCGTCGGGCCGTGGCCTGCCATTGGCGACACACGGGGTGCGCTTCGGTTGAGCGAAACAACCGTTGATTCTGTCGCCAGTCGCCTGGGGATGGCTCAAGACAACTGCGGGTTGCGCGTCTGCCTGCGCGGACCTGCGCGTCATTTCGACTTCATCGCATTTCGTACTACGGGGACTGCAACGATGTCAGCCATTGGTGAGGGAAGGCCTCGCGAACTGAAGTGGTTCCACGCGGGCCCCATGCTTTTTGGTGACTTGGGCACCAGTCGCCTGTATGTGCTCGGGCTCTCCTTCTACTTTACCCAGCATGCATCGTTGTTCCATATTCTGTTCGTGAACATCCTGCTGGTGCTGGTCGGGTTTTGCTACCTGGTGATCTGCCGCAAGTATCCGGATGGCGGTGGTGTCTATTCGGCCGCCAGGCATACCAGCCGCGCCTTGGCCTTGATCGGCGCATTGATGTTGTGCGCGGACTACACCGTCACTGCGGCGCTCTCCTGCCTGGACGCGTTTCGGTACCTCGGGGTCAGCGGCACGCTGCTGGGGATCCGGGTTGAGTTGCTTTGCACGCTGTCCGCGATTGCCGCCATTGGTGCGGTGAACTGGTTCGGTCCGCGCGGCATGGGACGCATTGCCTTGGTAATTGCACTGGTCACGGTGATGATCACGATGGTGATCGCCCTGTGTGCCATTCCGAATCTCCACCATACGCGCATCGAGTTTCCGGTGAAGGCGCGTTACAGCCTGGCGGCCTGGGGCGATGCCTGGGTCGGATTCACGGAGATCGTCCTCGCGTTGTCGGGTATCGAAGCCATCGCCAACATGACGGGCATCATGGTTCGACCCGTTCGAGTGACTGCCAGGCGTTCGATTCTGCCGGTGCTGGCGGAGGTCGTGCTCTTGAACCTGATCCTGGGCGCGGCCATGAACGCGTTGCCGGACGCCAAATTGGTCGATCCCCAGGGACATTACCTGGGCACGGACGACATGATGAATGTGCTCGCGAGCGCTTATGTGGGTCCCGCGTTCAGTGCGGTCGCGGCCTTTGTGTTTGGAGCTTTGCTGCTGTCGGCGGTGAATACGGCGCTGACCGACCTGATTGCGATCCAGTACATGATGGCCCGCGACGGGGAAGCCCCCTCGATCCTCGCTCGATTGAACAAGCATGGCGTGCCCGGTTATGGCCTGCTGACGGCGATGTTGGTCCCCGCGCTGCTCCTGATCATCTTCACGGACATGACGCAACTGGCGGGGTTGTACTCCGTTGGCGTGGTCGCCGCGATCACGATCAACCTCTTCAGCACGGGCCTGACGCGTTATTTCGACCTGCGATCGTGGGAGCGTTGGCTGCTCTGCAGCGTCGGGACGCTCATGGTCTGCATCCTTATCACCCTACTGTGGAACAAGCCGCACGCGCGGGCGTTTTCGCTGGCGGTCCTCAATGTCGGTCTGTCGGCCCGGTTGCTGACGTTGGTAGGGCGGGCGCATTTGCCAGGGTCTTCCGCGCTGGCCACGCGTCTCTTCGCCATCGGGTGTTTCCTCGGGCAGATGGCGATCACCTTCCTGTTGCCGGTTGAGAGTCGCTTCGGAACTGCCGCGGCGGCGGCGATCGCCGGGTGTCTCGTGTGGGTTGGACGGAGCGTGTTCAGCAGGATTCCGCCGGTTGAGGAGCCCGTGCATTTGACCGACTTCGATGGCGACTACGACCCCAAGTGCAGGTACCTGGTCTGCCTGAACAATCCCGAGGGCGTGTCCCGGTCCGTCTTCGAAGACGCCCGCAACAATTCCGCCGGCGTCACCGTGTTGCATGTCAAGCATCTGGCGACGGCCCTCATGGGCACGGCGGGAACCCACGACATGGACCACGATCCGCTCGCTCGCGAAATCTTCACCAAGTCGCTGGATGCCGCTCACCACCTGGGAGTACCGTTGAAGCTGACCTACGCCGTCAGTGACTCCGTCGTGGAAGCCATGCTGGGTGAGGCCCACAAAGATGGTATCTCACGCATCTATCTGGGAGTGCCGCGGACAACCACTTGGCATCAGTTGATGGAGAAGAACATGGTCGGGGCGCTGGCGGCGCGGATCGGTACGGAGGTGGAGTTGGTCATGAGGTCCTGATCGACGGCTTCGCGCATCCGGCCAGCATCATGCCATCGCAAGATGGACCCGGGTTCCGCAGTGGTTTACGCAGGTGGACTTCCTGAAGCGGTCGGGCGCGCTACTTGGAGCTTCCATCGTCCTTGTCGTGCGCGGCGGAGCCAATCCTCCTCGCCCGGATCGAGGCGCCGCCCTTCTTGATGAACTGGTCGACCGCGCCGGTGCCGCCGAGTACAACCCAGTAGTTGATGTCGCCCACGCCGAGGTTTTCGGGGTCGAGGACATCGCAGGAGAGCGTCTGCCAGGCGTTCCGAGCGTCGGTCTGCCCCGTGCCCGGCATCTCAGTGTTCATCTGCTCGATCGAGAACCCGTGTCGGCCCGAGACCGTGATGTGATTCGTGTTGCGGTACGTGCCCACGCGAGCGAATCGGGAAGCGTGGTGGGCTTGGACGAAATCCAGTCCGTGGATGTTCGACGCCACCACGATGCTGTCGCCATCCGTGTGCTCATTGACCTGGATGCCCGTATGGTATCCGGTCACCACCACGTTGCGCAGCACAGTGAACGCAGCGTTATTGCAAGCAGGCGTCGCCACGCCGCGCGTGCCGTGGGTCGGTTGGGAGGCTTGTACGTTGTAGACGCCTGTGTTGACGAATACGTTTTCGAGTCGGCATTGCAAGGCGTAGTACAGGTCGATCCCGCCAATCCCCGGATCGTCGTAGGTGCGGACCTCCAGATTCCTGATCACCACATGGACGGCGGAGAATTCGCCGTAGATCGCGTTGGAGGAACGCTGGACCGAAATGACCGCGGGTCCGGTACTGGCCAGGCTCTTGAGGATCGTACCCTGGTTCCGCAGCGGGAACGAACCGATGGTCCCGAAAACGGGCGTCGGTTCATGCTCGCCCACGATCTCCACCGTGATCCAACTGGGAACTTCCCGCGAATTCGCGGGAATCTGCAGCGAACCTCGATAGACGCCGTCCGGCAGGTACATCCGCCCGCCACCCGCCTCGACGATCGTCTTCAGACAGGCCGAGAACGCCGCCGTGTTGTCCGTCTTGTCGTCCCCCACGGCCCCATAATCGAGCACGTTGAACTCGCGCGCGTCGCTGACGGCGGCAAGTGGAATGCTGGTCTCCTCGCCCCTCGCGGTAGGAACTGAGCCCGACAGCAGGCAGCCACCAAGGGTCATCATCAGGAACGTCTTGATGCGCATGGAAGGCCTCGTTGGCTATCGTTCGTCGGAGAGGTTGCCCGGGCTAAGCCCCGGCCTCCCACCTTGGCGGTCTTGAAGCCGCTCCTCGGAAACCGCGGCACGCCGTCGTAAACCGCTCGACTCCGATGCGGGAACTCCTCGCGCTGGGGTGGATTCCCGACTTGCGTTGCCCACCTCGCTGCCACCGTGTCGCTTATCGCGTGAACACGGTGTGCCCCTCCTTGATGGTTTCCATGACTTGGATGTCCTTGATCGTGGTCGACTCCACCTTGAGCGGATTCTTGTCGAGGATCACGAGGTCGGCGAGCTTGCCGGCTTCGAGCGTTCCCTTGCTTGCTTCTTCCTTGAGCACATAGGCGGCCGTGGCGGTCACGGCGCGGAGGGCATGGTAGGGCGAAACGCATTCTTCGGGGCCGACCACCTGTCCGCTGCCGGAGATTCGATTCACGCCCGCATCCACCAGCAGGAGGATCGACGGGATCGGTGACACGGGTGCGTCATGCGAATAGGTGAAGGGCAGGCCCGCGCGGAGGAAGGTCCGCGACGCCAGGGCGCCGCTCGATCGCTCTGGGCCCCAAAGCCTCACTACCGCATCGCCGCCGGTCACGATGCCTCCGGTCAGGAAGCTCGGAACGGCACCGTACTCCTTCATCTGTTCAATCTGGTCCAGCCGCAGCCAGGTGGCGTGCACGAACACGGGGCGATGGTCCTGCTTGCCGTGCTTCTTGACCGCCTTGGCGATGGCGCCGAGTGCCTGGTCGGCGGCCGCATCGCCGTTCATGTGCATGTGGATCTGCAGGTCGCTGGCCCAATACTTGTCAAAGACGGCGTCCAGCACCTCGTCGGGAATCTGCCGGTAGCCGGAGAAAGCTCCGGTCTTGCCGGGCGGATTCTGCGTATACGGCTGGGTGAACCAAGCCGTATCGAGGCTGCCGTCGAGCCAGAACTTCACTCCGCCCAGTCGCACGCGGTTGACGTAACGCTGGTCGAGGTCGGGGCGAGCCGCGCGGAGTTTTTCGACCACGCCGCCCGCCCGCAAGTCGTACTGCGACGCCACGGAGTAGGCTGCGGCGAGCGTGTCGTCGAGTACCGAATCCTTGGCAGCGACGTACAGGTCGATCGGCAGCAACTTCTGGTCGATCGCATTGAGCACGATGCCGATATCGTCGTTGCCCAGGCCGAGGCCGGCTTCCATGGCCGTGGTCTGGCCGTAGCTGGCCCACACCTGGGCCGCTCCCGTGATGGCACGGGCCGCCAGTTCGCCGGTAAACGGCGGTCGCTTGGCACGGACCGCGTTGAGCGCCGTCTCCTCCATCGGACCCAGG
>JBIIEC010000598.1:0-2961 GCA_044238045.1 Pirellulaceae bacterium
CCCGCTGGTGACCGAACGACTCTACCGACGCATTGCCGACTTCTTCATCGAGCATCTGCAGTCGCCCTGACCTCCTGCGCGCTCACCGCCGTGGCCGCGAGGCAGAGTCATCGCGGCAACCGACGGGCCAGGCACTAACGGGACCAGAATCGGTGCGGAAGAAGCGTCCTTGCAGACGACGCCTGGGCGACGGTTGGATTCGCCGGAACGTGCGACGGTTCCGCGGACAGCGGCCTGCTGCATGCATGGGCAGCACGAGTTCTGCTGGCGCCAGCGGCGGACCGCCGGGCAGGCTTTTCGCACGATCGGCGATGGCGACGCGCGGCGACCGTGCCGATCAGTCAAACCTTGCCTGCGTTGCCGGGAAGTTTCGTGATTCGGAAAGGGATGAACGAATAAGTTACCACGGTGGGTCGCGTCGCGACACACTCGACTCGGTGGCCTTCTGCGAGGAATGCAAGGATGGCATCCACGTTTTGGCGAGCGATTGGCGGCTGCTCGAAGGTTCTCCTGGCGATGTTCGCCCTGCAGGCCGGCGGCTGGGCAGTGGCCGAGGAGGAGTTCCTGCGTCTGGAGGCCCTGGCCGACAGCGAACTGGAAGCCCATTTCGCATCCGACGCGGCCCTCGAATACGCGACGCAGGCCCGGGAGAAGCAGGCAGGCCACGACCTGGACGCCGACGAAGATCGGGCGGTCATCCGGACCTCCCACGCCGCGGGCGCTTGCCGCTCCTGCGGACAGTCGAGTGGCGAGTGCGCGTGCGGCCCCGTGCTGCCGGGCACTCCCTGCCCTCGTACGAATCTCTTCTGGTGCAACCCCTATGGCGACCTGACGGAGGACCCGTGCGACCGCGAAGCGTGCCGCGAGTGTGAAGTGTCCAATCCGGTGCGCTGGTATGCCACGGCGGAACTGATGCCGCTGTACCGGGAGCAGAAGGACGACGTGAACCTGCAGACGCTGGACGACTTCGATGGATCGATCCTCGACACGGGCGACTTTGACACCGAATTCGACGCCGGCCTGAAGCTCGTGCTGGGCGTCGCTTTAAACGACCTGTATCGGCTCGAAGGCGGATATATCGGTCCGCATGAGTGGAGCAGCCAGATCGTCGTGCCGGACGGCACGGTATCACCGCTGGCCGACATGGCCACCAATTTCAGCAGCTACGAGATGAACCTGCGCCGCCGCATCCTGATCCCCCGCGATCCGTGGCCTGATTACAACCAGCTGTGCGTCGCCAACTCCTTCCTGGTCGGCGGCCGTTACCTGAACCTGGACGAGACGATGGCGTTCGGGTCGGACGTGGCGACGAGCAACGACATGCTGGGCCTGCAGGTGGGCATGCTGTCGCAGTTCCTCACGCATCGCCACGGCTGGATCGACTTCGAGATCAAGGGCGGCATGTACAACAACCAGATGCGTCTGAACGTGCAGGACGGTGCCGCATCGACGATCCAGGAGACGGACCGCACGGCTTTCCTGGGCGAGCTGTCGCTGTCGTACAACTACCAGCTTTCGCGTCATGTGGCCTTTCGCGCGGGCTACAACGCGTTCTGGCTGACCGGCGTCGCCCTCGCCTCCCAGAACCTTCCGCTGGCCGGCACCGTGGCTCCCGTGCTCAACCACAATGGCGACCTGGTGCTGCACGGCCCGAACCTTGGCCTGACCTATGCCTGGTAAGGACCGGGCCTGGGGTTGGCGGATGCGACCTGCCCCGCTCGGCCCGCCTCCGATACATTCGCCCGTCTTTGCGCCAGTTCTTCTGAAAAGGGCGGAGCCTGTCTAGAATGACCAAGTGCGGTCATCATCGCCGCGTCATCATCGACGACCCCGAGGACGCGCAGAGGCTCCGATGGGAACGACGCAGGACAATCCAGGCATCTCGGGCCGAGTCGCGGGAGAGGTCCGTACTGCGCGGCCATCCTGGGCGAAACGCCTGGGTTCTTGGAAGGTGCTGCTGCCGCTGCTGCTGGTCGCGAACCTGGGCTACTGGGCCTGGCACCGCGGCCTGATTTTCGCGCCGCCCGTCACGCTGCCGGACAAGTACGATCAGCTGCAGCCCGACGTCCGAACGCTGGTCGACAAGTTTGTCGAACAGGTGCAGGAGCGTCCACGGGACGCGGCGCGTCACGGCCAGCTGGGGCTGGTCTACGAAGCGAACGAGCTGTGGCCGGAGGCAAAGCGGGCCTTCGCGACGGCAGTCGACCTGGCGGGACCCGATCCTCTGCTGCGGCTTCATCTGGCCGTCAACACCCACCAGTCGGGCGACTCCAACGCCTCGCGCGAGATCCTGGCTTCGGTCGTAGCCGATGCGCCCGACCTGGCGGCCGCGCAGCAGCGCTACGGCCAGGTGCTCATGGAACTGAACGAGCTGGGCGAGGCGGAGAAGGCGTTTCAAAAGGCCATCGACTTGGAGCCGACCGCGGCCGAGGCTTACACGGGGCTGGCCGACGTGCGGATCCGGCAGAACCGTTTCGACGACGCCTTGCCGCTGCTGGAGAAGTCGCTGCAGCTCGACCCGAAGTACCGCGTCACGCACTTCCTGCTCGGGACCGTCTACCGGCAGCAAGGGCGACTGGACGATGCCCAGCGCGAACTGGAACTCGGCAAGCAGGGCGAAGTGCATTACATCGCGGACGAGATGACGAAGCAGGGCGCGGACCTGGCGGTGACGGCCCGCGCGCGTCATGCGCGAGGCGTGAAGCTGATGACGGAGCGGAAGTATAAGCAGGCGGTGATCTCGCTGCTGGCCGCTCATCGGGCCGCCCCGGACGATGTCGTGATCATGAACGCGCTGGCCGGCGCGTTCATGCAGACCAATCGTCCGCAGGACGCTCAGAAACTGCTGCTGCGGGCGCTGCAACTGGACGACCGCCACGGCACGACCTACATCAACCTTGCATCGTGGTATGCGTTCGCCAAGAAGCCAGACGAGGCGTTGCGTTACGCCGAGGGAGCCGT
>JBIIEC010000212.1:0-10019 GCA_044238045.1 Pirellulaceae bacterium
ATGTCGTCGGCGACCTGGACGTCGAGCCCGACGAAACGTTCCAGCTGGTTCTCTCCAATGCCGCCGGAGCAGTCCTGCCTACCGCGTCGTCGATCGCCAACGGCACCATCGTGAATGACGACGAACCGCTTACCCAGCATCCCTGGCAGAATGCGACGCTGCCCGAGGATGTCGACAACTCCGGACAGGTCGTGCCCTTGGACGCGCTGCTGGTCATCAACGAACTGAATACGGTCGGTGGTGGAACGCTGCCGGTGCCGCCCACGGCCGACTGGGCGCCTCCTCCATTCCTCGATGTCAACGGTGACAACTTCCTGTCACCCATCGACGCCCTGCTTGTCATCAACTTCCTCAACCAAGCCGCTGCCGCGGAAGGCGAACCGGCGGACCCGTTCGACCAGGCGGACTGGCTGGCGGATCTGGCGGCCAGCGGCGTCGCCGAGGCTCGTCGCTCGTCGCCGCTCGACGAGCCCACGGCCTGATCGCGGCTCATTCCGATCGCCACCCCGACGCGGGCCCGGATGCTGTGCTCGCGTTGCATGCATCCGTAAACATTCGTTGCCCAACAGTCGTCCGCAAAATCGCTACAACCGTTCAAGCTTGCCAACGCGATGCGTCGATGGCACGAAGGAGACGGTGGGCACCACCGCGCGTGGCGCGGGTAGTCGACGCAGCCCTTCGGACGCAACCGGCCGGGTGCTGGCGTCACGTCTGCATGGCGGTCGTTGGGGGGCCGGGCGATGAACCGATGCGGGCAAGAATGGCGTGGTTCGCGATGGATCACCTTGGGCTTGGTCCTTTCCGCATGGCTTGTGTGGACGGCCACCGTGCGGGGCCAGGACGGTGGACCTTCGCAGGATGCATCGCTCGTGGAAGCGGCCGAACAACCGGCGGCGCCGGTGGTATCCAGCAGCGACGCGGCTCACATCCGGGACGCAGCCGGCTCGGATGCGTCCATCGCGCCGGCGTGGCCGTCGCTCCCGATGCTCGCGATGCCCGCGCCGCTGGGAGCAGCGAATTCAGGTCCACCGAACCCCCTCGGCGATGCCGCGGCGATCGCTCTCGCCCAGGATCAATCCGCATCGGGCAAGGAGCCGATGGCAGCCAGCGCCAACGCGTCAGAGCCGCCTGAACCGAAGACAGCCGCACCCGGTGCTTCCAAGACAGACGCTGCGACTTCGGGCCAGACCCCAGCCACCGCTTCGTCAACGGCCTCTGGCAATGCGGCGCAAGCTGCGAACAATACGGCCACCAACGCAGCCGCCCGACAGGCGGACGCGCAGCTGATCTCGCGCGGACAAGCGGCGTTCGAGCGATCGTGTGTCGACTGCCACGATGCCGAACGGTCGACCCAGAAACGCAAGTCGCGTTCCGCATGGATGGGCACGATCCGCCGCATGGCCAGCATGGACGGAGCGGATATTCCGAGCTCCGACTTTACCGCCATCGCCGCGTATCTGGCATCGTTGCACTCGACGGGTACTGCCGCGGCCAGCGCATCGCAGGCAAGCACAGGCGCTGGTGGAAGTGACGGCGGCGAAGGCGGAGCCGCCGGCCTTGCGACGGCGGCTGCCGAGGGGACCGAGGAAGGCATGCTCTCCGGCATCAGCCTGGGCGGGACCGTGTCGACCCTGTGGCGCGGCGGCAACGACAACCTGGAGACGCCGGACTTCTTCCCGGACGTCTGGCTGACCGCCGCGTGGCAGCCGAGTGGCCCGCTGTCCGGGCGCGTGACGGCCTGCACCAGCTGCCATAGCGATCGCGCGGGCGGGACGGGATTCACGTTCGAACTGGTCGAAGCGTCCGCGTCGTTCGACCTGCTGCATAGCCACAAGGAACGACGGCGGGAGGCGGGCTGCGAACCGGAATGCGAGTGGGGCGCGGAAATCAAAGCCGGGCGGCTGGTGGTTCCTTTCGGCGCGTTCGCCTCGATGAGCCACCCGGGTGTCTACCGGACGATCACCAATCCGCTGATCTACAACATGGGCCGGCAGGTGAACGCCGCGCAGAACCGGCCTCCCGTGCTGCCGATGCCGTACTCGGACGAAGGCGCCGACCTGAGCTTGCGGGTACCGCTGATCGGTGAAGTCTACGCGACCGCCGACCTGTACGCCGTCAACGGCCTGCAAGGCTTCGGCCCGGGCGTCCAGTTTTCTCCTTCGCGCAGCTACGCCGACAATAACAGCGATCCCGCCATCGGCGGCCGCGCCACCGTCGGCACGTCGGACCTTCGCTTTGGCGGATCCGTCATGTCGGGCCGCATGCAGGAAGAAGGTGCCACGCCACTCGGCTACAAACTCACCGGTGCCGACGCCACCTGGCGTTACAAGGACCTGCTGCGGACCTACTTCGAATATGCCATCCGCGCCAATGACAACGACATCAGCGAACTGCAGCAGATGATCTACGGCATCGTGGCCGAGAGCGAAGTGCTGTTGTGGTCCGAACCGGACATCCATTTCCTGCTGCGGTACGATACGCTCGAGTATCGCGATCGGCTGGGCGAGGATTCGACGGACCGCATCACCTGGGGCTTCAACACCACGCTGCCCGGCGGTTCGCTGCTGATCCTGAATCACGAGCGATGGCGTTTCCACACCGAATCGCCCGACGTCGACGTGGTCGGCCTGCGGTGGGTAGTGACGTTCTGATGCGGTCAGCGTGCCGGAGCGAAGATCCGACGATCCTTTCCGTGGCTCTCCGTGCTTCCTCTAAGTCCTCCGTGGTTAAATCCCCCCGGCATTCGATTTGCGACGGCGGCTTCTTTCACCACGAAGGACACGGAGGACCACGGAGGACAAAGTTAGGTTGGAGTCGGGGAAAACTCTGAAATACGTGGCGGGCGTGAGCGTACTACCGGAGGACACACCACCAGGAGCCACCATGCCGCACGACCGTTCATCGCAACTCTACTTCGCTTACGGTTCCAACCTGAACCCCGTGGACTTCGACGATGTCTGCGAGGACCTTGGCTTTCCAACCGGGCTGATGCACTTTCGTGGCAACGCCTGGCTCCCCGACCACGAACTGGCCTTCAGCCGCTACGCGCCTAGTCGCGAGGGTGGCGTGCTGGACGTACGTCCGTGCCCCGGGCAGCTGGTGCCGGGAGCTCTTTTCGAGATCCACGAGGAGGGACTGAAGGCCCTGGACAGGAAGGAAGGCGTCCCCCGCGCCTACGAGCGTTATCCGGTGACGGTCCTGGGGCCGCGAGGCGAACACCTGGCGGTGCTCACCTACCGCGTGGTTCCCGCACGGGCGGAACCGTACCATCAACCCTCCGAGTCCTATCTGAACATCGTCCGCGACGGTTACATGGCGTGGAACGTTCCCGACGACGGACAGCTGCTGGCTGCGGCGGCGGGACAGCGGCCTCCATGTCCCGATACGTTCTTTGTCTACGGCACGCTGATGGGCGGCGAGTCGCGGCATCGGTACATGAAACGATTTGGCGTGCTGGAGACGAAAGAGGCGACGACCCCAGGGCGGCTGCTGCACCTGGGATCGTACCCGGGCTTGGTCCAGCCGGGACATCCGGATTGTCGCGTGCGGGGTGAGTTCGTGCGGCTGCGCGAGCCGCTCGCGGCACTCGAGGTGCTGGACAGCGTCGAGGGCTTCGAAGGATTCGGCCGCCCCGAGTCGCTCTACGAACGCATCTGGGTGCAAGTCGCGTTCGCACAGCCGCACCAAGGCTTCGGCTGGGCGTGGTCGTATCGTTACGCGGGCGATTGCGACAGATTCCCCGACATTCCTTCGGGAAACTGGCGTCAGGCCTGAGGCCATGGAACGACGGCGGGGTTGGTCGCATGGGGCGACGCCCCGTGATATCCGCCGGTCGCGTCCGCCTCAGCGGATCGCGATCCGTCGCACGCTCCACAGCGTCACCACGGCCAAGTACTCGATGCCGCCTCCGGCGCGCGGCACGTCCTTCCATCGCCAGAACCGGTCGCGAACCGGGCCCCAACAGCGCAACCCCTGCAGTCGCTCGACGGTCACTTTCCGGAAGGGGCCACCCGAAGTGCTCATGCGACGCGCGTCGCCGCGGGACCAGCGGCCCGCAATCGGTCCCCAGAACGTCGCCACCCGATGACGGGGCGCGACGACCAGTTCGCGCGTTGGATCCGCCCACCCCATCTCCTCGCAGACTCGCAGCACGCCCCCGTCGGGCAGTGCATGCCAGTGGCTGTGGTGCACGAGGACCAGGTCGCCCGATTGCGGAACGCGCGTCGATCGCCAAGCTTCACGATACCCCATGGCTACATCCCTCCGTGCTCTCCGTGTCTTCCGTGGTGAAAACAAGGCAGCGTCCAAGCGTCCCCATCGAGTACATGCTCCCTCACCGCCGAGAGCAGAACCGATCGAGTCGTGCGTGGGAAGACGCGTGGAGAGTTTGAAGCGACCATGAGCGGAATCGAAGAAGAGGGGCAGGTCAACCTGATGGCAGTCAAAAGAGTCGCGTGCATGGAGTGGTGACCATCAGGCGACCTGCCCCTGGAGGGGAGTCACACATAAGGCCCGAAGATGTCATCGCCTTCGGTGGAGGCTTCGTTCTTGGCGATGACGCTATCAACCAGTTGGGCGGCGCCGAGGCCGGACAGGTAGAGGCCACCGCCCTGGCCGGTCGATCCGAGTGCCCGATTGCGGCGGACGGACGAGGCGAGCATCTGGAGGCCGCCGGCGGGATCGGAGTAGATCGCGCCGCCGGCCGCAGCACCTCGCTTCGCGCTGGTTTGAGCGGAACCGCCCTGTGCGACGTTCTTTTCAAAATCGCAGCGCTGGATGGAAAGCAGGCTGGAAAGGTTCTGGACGGCGCCGCCGTACGCATCGCCTCCATGTGACAACCGACTGGCCGCACCTCCGCGGGCTTCGTTGCTGTGGAAAATGGAGCGATTCAGTTGGGTGCGCGTCCCCACGCCGAGGAACAGCGCGCCGCCCTGGCCGGCACCACCGGGGAACACAGCCACGCCGCTGCCGCCGACCGCTTCATTGTGCTGGAAGCGGCTGTTAGTGATGGAGAGTTGTGACAACTGCACGGCACTCAGCGCGCCGCCGGCCGCGTAGTTGCCCACGCCGCCCTCGGCTCGGTTGTCGGCAAACAGGCTGTCGAGGATCTCCAGTTGCCCGGCCAGCATGTCGATCGCGCCGCCCGACGCGGAGGAGCCGCCGCGCGCGAGGTTCGAGACAACCATGGAACGTTCGATGCGGGCTTCCACCTGCGATCCGACCCCGACGGCTCCTGCCGACGCCGGGCCGCCTTTGCCTTCTTTGCCCGTGCTATCCTGGCCGCCCGTGCCCCCGGTGACGCGATTGTCGCGGATCGTGGTGCGGAGGATGTGGAGCGTCCCGGCGCCGGTCTGGTCGGACGCCGCGGAAACGGCGCCGCCGGCCGCCGCGCCGCCCATGCCGCCCGCCACGCCGTTGCCGCCCTGGCCTCCCGTGATGCGTTGGTCACGCAACGACGAATCCTCGATCTCCACCCGCGAACGTATGTACGCATAGACGGCTCCGCCGAGAGCGTCGCCGCCTGTCTGTGCGTCGGAGCCGGAGGGTGGCAGTTCGCTGCTGTTACCGCCGGCTCCACCGATCGCCTGGTTGCCGCGAGCGGTCGAGTGGTGCAGCGAGATCGCCGAGAGGAACGCGACCGAGACGCCGCCTCCCGTACCGTTGCCCCCCACGCCGCCCCAACGACCATCGCCGGCGCGACCGCCGCGCGCTGCGTTCTCCAGAAGTTCCGAACTCTCCAATCGGACCACGGATCCGGCGGTCGCACTGAGGGCACCGCCGCTGCCGTTGCCACCCGTGCCTGCCGACTCCAGGCCCGAGTCCGCCCCGCGTCCGCCGATCGCTTCATTGCGTGCGAACGTCGTCTTGTCGACACGCATGACCGCCTCGCCATCCAGTTGGATCGCACCGCCCACTGCGAAGCCGCCCGAACCGGCGGTAACGGCGGCGGCGCCATCTCCACCGCGGGCCTGATTGCTCTCGAAGCGGCTGAACGCGACCCGTCCGGTCGCCCGCGTCAGGTAGATCGCTCCCCCCTCGCCGCTGCCTCCATGGATGGCACTCTCCGCGACGGCGGACCCCTTCGCGCCAACCGCCTGGTTGCGGGTGAACGTGCTCTTCTCGATCTGCAGGTGGCCGCGGGCGAGGAAGATCGCACCGCCCTGCCCTGCATCCTCGGTGGCCGCAGAGCCCAACGCGACGAGGTCGGTCCAATGACAACGGTCGACCGTGAGGTCGGCATCCTGGGCACGGACCCCAGCGCCTTGGTCGGCTCGTCCACCACGTAGGGTCACGCCTTGCAGGGTGAGGTCTGCGGCGAGCGCATCCAGTACGCGGTCTCCCAGCGCGGACGCATCAAGGACCGTGCGGCCGTCGCCGGTGCCCTGGATGGTGAGCGGCGCGAGGACATCCAAGTCGCCCGTCGCCCCGGCGTCTTCGCCGGCACCCGCGAGCGTCAGTCGGTAGATCCCCGGACGCAGGACAATTCGATCAGGCTCCGGCGTCGCATTCGCCTGCTGAACGGCATGCCGCAACGAACCATGACCCAGCCCATCGGGCCCCGGACCGACATGGAACGTGGCCAAGGCGAGTCGCGATTCGAGCGTCTCGCCGGACCAGCGTGTTCCTCGGCGTCGGGACAAACCGCCACGGCGTTTTCGCAGCGAAACGTTCCGCGAACCAGCATGCGACCACATGGGACTGTCCCTCCGCGTGTATGAGACCTGAAACCGAGCAGGCAGGAGGTCACGCGTGACCGTTAATGATCGGTCCCTCGACAAGAGACAACGCAGACGGCGCAGACGACGCGGCCCTAACCAAGGAGGGCGATAAAACGCGGCGGGCGATTCACGACGAAATAAAAGAATTCCTGCGGCGAAACGCACAAGGATGCGTCTGAGAGGTGTGAGAAAGCCGGCGTGAGTGGCCAGGTTCGCCAGCGAGCACCTTACACTTTGCTAACACCCCATGCATACACATGCATTCGCGCCGGAACGAATTGCATTTACGGGCAGCCCCTTTATGATGCGGTCTCACCCGTCTTCACTCGGGACGATTTTCCCGCTTCCGCTTCCCGCTTCCCGCACCCAAGGCCCCTTCCGCCATGCGCCGCCGAACCAAACCACGTGTACACGCATTCGAAATCCTTGCGGCGAGGCTCCCGCTGGCGGGTCCCGAATTGCTCAGTCCAGGCTGGACGCACGCCGCAAACGCAAACACGACGTTTCACGGAATCAGCGACGACGGCCGCTATACATATTTCTCCACATCGGCAACGAATCTGGACCCGACGGACACTGACAACGAGGAGGACCTTTATCGATACGACCGCGTCACCGAGAGTCTGGATCTTCTTCCAACGAGGATCAATGGACTGGGAACGCATTTCGTTCGCATGAGTTCCGACGGCAACTCGCTTCTCTTCGCGCTTCAACGCACGGAAGTCATCTTTGGCGATCCGGTATCGCGCACCAGTCTCTTGCACTACGACGTCCCCTCCGGCGAGGTTTCATCGGTTACGCCTACGCTGGAGTATGACGTCCTCGACATCAAGGATGAGATCAGTTACGACATGACCGACGACGGAGGAACCGTCGTTTTCACAACGAAGGCACGCAACATCGTCGCGGCTGATACGAACCAGAAGGCGGATGTGTTTCTGTGGCGAAAAGCGGATCGAAGTTACCGGTTAGTTTCCGTTCCGTTCACCGCGGACACGATGTCAAATGGAGACTCAGCGGACGCCTTCGTAAGCGGTGATGGACGCTATGTGCTTTTCCATAGTAAAGCGACCAATCTCGTCGATGCAGCCTATCTCACGAGCCAAAACATTTTTCGTTTCGACACATCCGATAGATCAACCGTCTTGATCTCAAAAGCACCTGGCTCGAACACGTCCCTCAACGCATCATCCCAAATAGCCCACCCTGGCGAGTCCGGACAGTCTGTATTCTTCCGAACGACGGCAACCAACACGGGCGCACAGCAAGCGACCAGCAATTACGTCTGGCAGTCACGCCTCTCAGGTTTCCAAACGCTTGAACCCGAGGCGACCACCGCGTTATTCGACAGAACCGACAGCCAGGTTGCCTATGACACTTCCTATCGGACCGTGCAAATCCTTGACCTTACCACATTGACAAAAGAGATACACGACACGTCAGGCTTCGGCAACCTTCGCCATTGGAGCCTGACAAGTGACTTCCGCTATTTGAAGCTCGACTCCTCACAGGAAATATCCAGTCTTCGGTATTCTTCAATCACGGACCGCGCGACAAACACCAAGATCCCATCGACTTTTGGGGGCCTAATGGCTCGCGAGGCGCCTGTTGCAGCGATCCATGGAATCCAACGTCCTTGGAACCTGAAGGAAGTCGTACCCGAGTACCCCAACGACGACATGGGTCCTCTTACTTTCACACGTCAGACCTATATCCAAGACATCACAAGCGGCGTAACCAGGCTTGCATCCCAAGACAAGACACCGGATCCCTGGCCCGTCGACACTCGCCGCCCACAGATCAGCAACGACGGACGCCTGATACTCTACCGACGAGTCACGCCGACGCTTGCCGTTCCGGACCAGTCTCTCTCCGGCCCGATACTCTACGACCGCACGCTACGGACCATTCGGTCTTTAAACATCCCGGGCTACGCCGACCTCTTCAGCCCAGGGGGGCGTTATGTGGTTCATCGCACTTCGAATCCCAGCGTTACGGCCACATTGCCCACCTACTGGATCTATGACATCAAAAACGGCGAGTCATTTCCGGTTGCCACTGACAACCGGCAGCAGCCCAAACCCGTTTCCATAGATCCTCTCTTCTTCAGCGACAATGACGGCTTCCTGTTCTTCAACGCCCGAGTCAGCGAGATTACGCCTCAACTCCAAGGCACTTCCACGGCGCTCTACAGGTTGTCATTATCTGACCGGTCCATCCAGCTCGTCTCCACCATGGTTGGTGCTGCGCAACCAGGTAGTCGGGGTGCCGATTCCGCCCAATCCAGCGGCGATGGACGCTACGTCGTCTACGAGACGATCGCTCCAGACTTGTATCCCGACGATCGAAACCAGGGGCCGGACATTTTCCTCAAGGACATGTTCACGGGCGAAACGACGCTTGTCTCTCGTAACGCATTTGTGGCGCGGACCGGCAATGGAAACTCAACCAACCCAAGAATTTCCCTGGACGGGACACGCGTGGTTTTTGAAAGTGACGCCAACAATCTGATCCCTTCAGACACGAACAATCACCGTGACGTATTCGTTTACGACGTACCTTCTCGCCAACTCTCCCTGGCCAGTGTCGCGCCGGACGGATCGCAGGCAAATGGCGACTCGCAAGGCGCTTCCATTACATCCGACGGGAGACGCATTGCGTTCGCCAGCTCTGCGACGAACCTTTCCTCCTCGCCAGCCGAGACACCCTGGCGGATCTACTACCTTGATCTTCCCGGTACGCAATTGAAACTCCTTCCCAATGCGACCTACGGCACCTCAACCTCCCTGGGCAGGTCCGGTCGAATCATCACGGTATTTACCGGGAAACAGTATGTCATCACCGAAACCCAATCATTGTCCGGAGGTCGGCAAGTAGTCCTTCCGCTGCCTTATTCGAATCCGTTCGACTTTGCCGCAGACGGCACCGAGTTCGCCGTCAGTGGGGACGAGAGCACCGTGGTCTACAGTCAGGTGTCGGATGTCGTTGTGCCCAACGCGTATGCTGGCCACCCGTACCAATGGCCCGGCGAGTACCGCTACATCTACGCCCTTTCCCTTGACGAGCAGTTCGCCCAGCCACAGGCCTTTGCCCCTCCGACGACCTTCGACAGCGGGCCGGAGAGCAACGATGTGGACTTGGCCGACTTGAACAGGGACGGGCATCTGGACGCCTTCTTCACCAACTACACCACGCTGGGCCATCGGATCTTTTTCGGCGATGGCCAGGGCGGGTTTATCGATTCGGGACAGCGACTGCTGGGAGCCGCGTCGTTCTATTCGGCGCTCGGCGACCTGGATG
>JBIIEC010000599.1:0-2948 GCA_044238045.1 Pirellulaceae bacterium
CACGCGGCAGCCATGGACGTCGCCAATCGCTATCAGTCGGCCCGGCATGAGGCAGCAGGTTTCCGAGGTGGAGGGAAATAACCGGCCCACACATCCGCGAGAAGGCCCGGCTATTGTAGACCACACCCGGGCTCTCACCACCCTGGGCAGCCACGGGTTTGACCCGTGTTCGGCCCGGAACTGCGTGCGTCCCGCGTGACCTGCAGGAATCGGTGACAGCCCACCACCCAGGTGTCTCCCTGCAAACGAACAGCGGAACGCATCCCAAGGACGCGTTCCGCTGATGAATTTCAGACTACTCAGCTCGGATCAGGCTCGCTTTAGAAGCGACCGTTCAGGCCGAAGGTCAAGCCCTGCACCCAGAAGCTCTGGTCGTGGATTTCGTAGGTCGGAGCCGGAGTTCCGATCAGCGGTCCGTCGATCTGCGTCGGGTTGATCACGGTATCCACCGCTCCCCCCGCCAGCACCACATCCGTCCAGTAGATGATCGAGTAGCCCACCGACACCGACAGGTTGTTGAACAGGTTATAAGAGAGCGACAGGTCCAGTTCGGGCACGATCGTGAACTCGTCGTTCTCGTAGACCCCGTTGTTCGTGTCCAGCCCCAGCAGGCCCTGGTTGAACGTCGTCTCCCCGGCACCCGGGATGGAGGTCGTCGAGTCACCGCGAATCGAAACCACCTGGTTGTTATTGCCGAAGGATGCCTTGGTCAGCAGGTTCCAAGTCAGCTTGCCGTCATATCCCTGGGCCATCAGGCCGATCGTGCCGCCGTGGAAGTTGTTCTCGGCATCGAACCAGTCACGCGTGTTGATCTCCGTTCCCACCGGCACTCGACCGCCCGGATCCAGCGAGGTCAGTTCGTGCTGGGCATGGACACGATCGTCGATCGAGGTGGCGTGGTAACCGCCGACGACATCCAGCCGGTTCGCATACCCGTAGTACAGCAGTTTGCGGAGCATCAGTTCGTAGCCGCGGATCTCGTTCGAGGTCCGGATGTTCACGCCGCCCTCGGTCAGCCCCGGGTACGCGGCCACCAGCGAGTTCTCGCGGTTGAGATCCACGTCGTAGAAGGGTCGAGCCAGGATCGGGTCACCCGTCGAACTGCCGTTGAAACCGATGTCCTCCGGGCCCACCTGGAACATGCGGCCGTAGACTCCCAACGTCTGCTCGGGATTCAGCCACAGCCCCAGCGTTCCGCGAACTCCCGACTCCGGATCGTCGTCGTAATCACCACCGCCGAACAGGACACTCGTGCTCGACAGCCCCAACACGCCGGCCTGGCTGAAGGGCGTACCCGGATCGCTGGTCGTCGCCATGACCGGAACGCTGCGGTCCTTGTTCCACCAGTACAGATATTCGACGCCGCCCCAGATTCGGGCGGGACGCGGAGTTGGGCCGAAGAGCCCGGCTCCTGCATGGCCATGATGCAAGCGTGCCAGCAGGCTGCGAATCGGGCCTTCGCCGCAACCGCAACCCCCACCGACCAGCCCGCAGTCGTCGCAAGCGACCGCCTGGCCACCCAGGTCGAGGCCGCCTTGGAAGTGATTCCCAACCTTCTGCAGCAGCCGACCGTTGCCGATCTGGCCCCCCAGGGCCCCGCCGCCCATCAGGCCCGGGCTGTCGCAATCGGATGCCACAAGGGTGTCACAGCCGTCTCCCGGAGCGTCACAGTCGCTCGCCGACCCGATGAAGCCCGGAGCAATAGCCGCGGGAGCCGCGGGAGCCGCGGGAGCCGCAGGCAGGGCCGCCGGGAACGAGGCACCCGGAGCAGCCACGGCGGCCGGGGAATCCTGATGGACATACATGGTCGTTCCGGAGCCCGTCGTCGCGGGCACTTGCCCCGCAGACACTCCGGCCCCGATCTTCTGTTCTGCGGCCTGCGAACTCCGCGGAGGCATCTCCGCCCCCGGGCTCGTCACCATCCCGGAGAATCCCCTGCCCGCAGGCTTCGAATCGCCAGGGGCCGCCTTGACGGACGGAATCAGATGAACCCCGGTTGTAGCCGGGGGCACCTTGGAAGCCTCCGGCACGGGCACCGGCTGCTGCATCGCTCCGGCGGGAACCCCGCCGCTGGGCGTTGGCACAGCAACCTGGCCGTACGGAGAGTATCCCGCCGCAAAGGGTTGCTGTGAATGGACTTCGGGGGCCTGGGAAAGGCCGGCCAGGGTAATTGCTAGGATACTAAATTTTGACTTCATCGTCCTAACTCGCTTGGTCCATGCAACGGGAACTGTCCGTAGGACTTGATCGACCTGCACGACCCGGAATTAGAGACAATACGACACTACCGGAAAAAATCCCTCACTTATCCCAAGCTGCCAACGGCCTTTCGCGTGGTCCCCGATTCGCCAAACACCCGCTCGACGGCGGCCGCCAGCAGCATTCGCGGCCCCGACAGTTCCGCAACCATGTTCCCAAGTTCGCCTTCGGCTGGGTTACCAAGTTCGCCTTCGGCTGGGTTACCAAGTTCGCCTTCGGCTGGGCTGCCACCGGTCGACGTGCCGGAGTTGGCCGCGGCGCCGCTTCGCTCCGCGGCGATACGATTCAGTTCGTTGATGATCGAAAGGGCATCGAGCGGTGCGATGAATGAATCGCCGGTGACATCGAGGAACGGAGCGGCAGCGACGGCATTCGTGTCACGTACCAGTTTGCGGGATCCTTCGCGATGCAGGCTGTTGAGGACCAGCAACGCGTCGATGGAGGTCACGAACGTGTCGGCGTTCACATCGAGACTGTTCGCCTTGTTTTGCCAGAACTTGTCGGCCCGCGGGATCACGTTCAGGTCGACGCGTGTGATCGCCGATGCCAGTCCCTCTTGATCGCGCAACGAGTATTCAAAGAAGTCCGGGCCTTCGTAGTTCCCGTCTCCCCGATACATGACCACCCAGTCCTCCTGGTCGATCGCGACGCTGCCATGCGTCGGCTTCGTGTCCAGGTGGGTCTGGTCA
>JBIIEC010000045.1:0-21389 GCA_044238045.1 Pirellulaceae bacterium
AGATCGCCGACTGGCGTCCCAGCCGCGTAAGCG
This sequence comes from Pirellulaceae bacterium, assembly GCA_044238045.1. GTDB lineage: Bacteria > Planctomycetota > Planctomycetia > Pirellulales > Pirellulaceae > CAZUJM01. Next base: position 34 of record JBIIEC010000045.1, read on the forward strand.
TCGCGACAGGCTGAGGACGGAACCGCCTGCCGTTAACAGGCTGCGACTCGAACCCAGTCCTTGGGACAGCTCCAGTCGCATCGGCTACGTTGCGACGAACGATTTCCCTCAACCGTCCGGCGTCCCCAGGGTAGCCTCCTGCCGCACCATCCCCGGGTACACCAAACGACTGTCGTCCAAGCACTCCCTGGCACCTTAGCGTGCGCGTTCCGGAAACGAAACCGGCTCTACGCGCAGCGCGGGCTCGGGAGCGACCTCCGACTCCTCGGACTCCAACGACACCGGGGCGACCTGGTCCTGCTTGTCACCGGTTAGCTTGGCGCATTCATTCGCATCACACGCGCCTCGGTGTCCGCAGCTTCCGCTGCTGCATCCGTGGCAACGGCCATGGCCCGAGCAGGCGTTGCAGACTTCGACCACCTCGTACTTGTGCGTCTTCTCTTCCTCGGACTTCGTGGTCTTCACCAGCATCCGCTTGCTGGCCGCCTCACCGCAGGTCGGCTTCCAGACCTTCTTCAGCTTCTTCGTGCCGCAAGGCCCGCACTCGGTCTTGTAACCGCAGAACTCACTCTTGCCGGGAATGCAGAAGTCCTGGCATTCCGTGGAATACGACACCTTGGACTTCTTCTCCACACCTTCCACCACCCGGCAGACCTTCCGCGTCGGCGCGTTGCAGCCGCACTTGGCGCAGACCCGGGCCGCACCCGACGCGCAGTCCGCGGCACAGTCGGCCGCGATGCTGGAGTTGGACACCAGCAGGCCCAGGCACGCCACCGCGCCTAGACAGAGACTCATTAACAAAGTTTTCATGGCTCGCGATCCTTCGTTCGGATACGTGTATTGCAAAGGGCAGGCCGACGAGGAACCCAGCCGGGACCATCCATCGTCCCAACTTACAAGACTCCCCCGGTCACCGCCCGATTAGAAGTCGTGGGCCAGTCGCACGCCCCAGCCGTGGATCCAGCCATCCCCCAGCTCGTCGGCCAACGCCGCGTCGCGATAGGTGGCCGAGTAGTTGAACTGGACCTTCATGTTCGGGTTCAGGAACCAGTTCAAACCGCCCGTGAAGTCGTGCAGGATGCCTCCGGCGAGGGCGCCATCGTTCAGGTCCAGGTAGTTGTAGCGAGCACCTACCTGCCAAGCCCCCAAGCCGTAGCTGGTGTTGCCATGGTCATCGCGCACCAGAAAAGCGTTCTCATAGGGGACCACACGCTCGAAGAAACCCGTCTTCTTGCTGTAGTGGTCGTTCTCGCCCGTGAGGAAACGCAGCAACTGGATGTAGCCGCCATGATAGAAGGCCGTCGTGCCGAACGGATCCCCCGCCGCCTTGCGGGCATCCTGCAGGCCACTCACCAGGTATTCTGACTGAAACGTCCACGGCCCCATGACACCGACAAGTTCGCCGTTCAGCCACTGCATGTCGTCACCGTAGAGGTTGCCTGTCGAGGCGGGGACCGGCCAACCAGGAGCGAGCCCCGCGCGGATCGCCCCACGGGTGCGAAAGGTGATCTGATCGCTGACCGTCGAAGCTTGTCTCCCGGACACGCCGACGTGCCACAGATGACGGCCCTCGTCGGTATAGCGCAGCAACCGCGTAACGCGTCCGGTCACGGCGTAGTCGCCATCGGTGGCATTGTACGCGAAGATGTTGTTGGTGGGCTTGTAGACGCCAATGTTCCAGGTGCCTACCTGGTCCTCACCGTAGGTATCGAAGAACGCAATGCCCGGCTGGAACCCGTTGAACGCGCCGCCATAGAACGAGTCCTGGTTGAAGGAACGCTCCATGAAGGGCAAGTAGCGGCTGCTCACGAGGCGCTCGAAGCCGATCGCTTCCTTCTGGTTGCCGATCCGGCAGTTGCCCACGATCGGCAGTTCCTTGAAGGTCCACCACAGGTCGGTGATGCCCGTCAGCCCCTCTTCGAAGCCCCCCGTGTCCGCAGCGTTCCGCACCCGGGCACCGTTGATGAAGTCGTACTCCGCCGCCCACTCGATCTGCTCGTACATCGTACCGTCGATGCGGAAACGCGCTCGACGAAAGTCGGTACCGTCCGCGAACCGGTTGTTGATGTTCGCATTGACGTTCTCGTCCGTACTGAACCAGGACGTGTCCAACTGGGTACGGCCACCCACGTGGACGCGGAAGTCCTTGTTCTTCGTGGACAGTTCCAGACCGTTGTTCCAGCTGGCCGACATCTTGAGATCGGAGCCCACCACATACGGTGCGGCATCCTCCTCCTTCTTCTTCTTCTCCTCCTCTTCCGCCTTGGCCTTCAACTCCTGGCGGACGATCTCACGCACTTCATCGGCCGTGAACAGCTTCTCGACTTCGCTCCCAATCGGGGTCTCCCCTTCCTTACCCTCGACATCCGCTTCCGCCGACTCGGGTGTCTCCGCAGCCACGGACATCGTTTCGTAGCTGGAGTTGTAGTCCACCGGAGAAGGGTACTGGGCTGAACCAATACTCGGAGCCATCATCAGGGCGATCGCCATCGAGCCTGCCTGCAGAAGCCGTCGCCCGTGTCGCTTGCGTCCGGTCGCCGGGCCCGACATCGGGCATGCGGAACTCTTTTTGAAATAGATTAACAAGGGTACCTCCTTGTACCTTGCCTGTCGCCATGGCGAGGGTCGGACGCGTAATCCTTTACCCTCGCCGCTGACCGAGAATTCGTCAGCAAACTTGTCCGGCACTCATTTCATAACTCCACCGCGTCGCGATCTTCACAATCGAAGGCCACAACAGGACGGACAATCGCTTCACTTCAACACACCCGGTCCACTGCTCGCGGCGTCGCTGGCCTGGGCCGTCTCGCGATCACCGGCCGCTTCGAGCGATGCGATGACTGATGCCGGCGCGAGCACCAGGCCTCGCTCGGCAGGCAGCGGCGGAATTTCCGCATTGTCCGCGGGCGGATCCACCATCGCGCAGCGCGACACGCAAGCCGAGCAGATGTCTTCCACTACCCACTTGTAGCCTTGGACCTTCTTGGACTCCGTCTTCTTCATCAGCTTCGCCTTGGTGAAGCGATTCGCGAAGCAGGCCGGATTCCAGTCGGACCACACGAGTCGATGGGCCTTCACATGGACCTTGCTGTCTGCGTCCTGACACTCACCGCAGACCTTCTCGCAGTGCTGGCACCCACGCTTGCTCGGCCCCGGCACGCAAAACTCCTCGCACTGGTAACCCCAGCACGTCGTGGTCACCTTGCGATCCTCGCTCATCAGCCGACACACTCGCTGGCAGCCAGACTCATCTCCACAATGCGCGCACTTACTCTCATCGGCGCCTACCGCCGCGGCCAGTGCCAGTGTGAAGCCCCAGGCGATGCAAAAACGGAGCAGGCATACCCGGACTGCAGCGCTCCGCGTCATGGACCCAGGCTCAACCATTTTGGAAAAACGGAAATCGCAACTAACGTACAAGTTCGCTTGAGACATCGAAGAACTCCTGTTCCTGGGATCGGCACTGGCGAGGAACGTTGCGGCACAACTACCAGTTGAAGTCAAACCGCATGGCCAGGATGTCCGCCTCGACATCGCCAAAAACCGCCTCCTCGCTGGTGATCGGATGGATCCAGTCGAACATGATTCGCGTCCGGTCGCTCCAGTACCAGTTGAACCCAGCCGTGAAGTCGTTGTACTGGCCTCGCTCGACACTCTCCAGGTCCAGCACTGACCAGCGTGCCTTCAGTTCCCAAGCGCCCAGACTGGCGAAGCCCGGCACGGCGAAGACATTATTGAAGGGAGCGTTCCGCGCGAACTGCGCGCCGTGCTGGCCGAACGGTTCGAAGATCCGATTCTCCCCCGTCAGAAACCAGCTTCCGTGCACGTACGCACCCGAGACACTTACGTCGCCCTGGTCACGCATGTCCACGCCGGACACGAACGCTTCGCTTTGGAGAGCGAACTGCCCCCAGACCACCGCTGCTTCGACGTTACCCGTCGTGTAGCTGTCCGCGTCGAGTACTCCGCTGTCGATCAGACGCGGTCCCTCGTGAATCTGCGGCCTCGCGCGGAAACGCACCCGCCCATCCTGGTCCTTCGTGTGCAGGATGCCCGTTCCCAGGTGCACCATGTAACGCCCATTCGACGGCTCGTCGTAGTACGGCAGGCAGGTCAGCCGACCGCTGATGCGGTAGCCCTGGTTGTCATCGATGCGTTCCTTGAGCGCGTCGCTGACGTTGTCAAAGAACATGCCGGTCGTCCATGTCACTCGGCGGTTCTCCGTGGCGTTGTAGAACGCCAACCCCAGGTCGCGGTCCGCCGCGAAAACGCCCTGTGTCGGAATCGACCGTTCGAGGAACACGTTGTTCGTATCGTTCGTCACCTGTTCCAAGCTGAACGGCACGAAGAAGTTGCCGATGCGAGCCCGCCCGAGCCAGGGCACTTCATTGATTGAAAAATAGGCGTCCTTCACATCGGGCGAGGTCACCAGCCCGGTCGCCGACTCGCCGATCGTCTCCGGTTCCAAGGTGGCCTGCAGGCGGAAGTCGTAGACACCATACCCGGTCCCGTCCGCGACCAGTCGCACGCGCCGAAACTCGAAGAAGTTGTCCGCGTCTTCAATGGCAGGGTCGGCGTTCGCCCAAAGCACGTAGTCCAACTGCACATGGCCACCGAGCTTCACGGTCCATTTCTCGGAGGACAAGTCTTGCCATTCGCCCTCTGGAACCTTGGCACCGTCTTTGCCACCGTCGTCGTTGTCGGACTGCTTCGCCTTGCCTTTTGCGGAATCGTCGAGTTCCTTCCCGCTTTCCTTCTTCTCGTTCTCCACCGCCGAGATGCGGTCCTGGGATTTCGTCACCGACTGCTGAAGCTCGTGGAGCGAGCGTCGCAACTGCTCGATCTCGTCGCGCTGCGCGGCGAGTTGACGCTCCACCGAGTCGTCGACCGTCTCGGCGTCGACCGATTCGGCGTCCATCAGACCAATGGTCGGTGACTGCTTCGCCTCCAGCGTATGGAACCACGGTTTCTGCTCGGACGCTGCCTCCCCGATATCAGGTAGCCGAGTGAACGTGCCATCGTAATCCGCGTCGGACTGGGCCCGGAGGTCTCCCACCGTTCCCAGCCCCATGCAGACGCACGCCACCGCCCACCAACTACGTCGCCATCCTTGACGACTGCCTGTTGCCATGGGATTTCCATTTCGTTGAAGGCGTCCCGAACCTTCTCGTACGTCGAGTCAGGTTCGGAACCGGGTTCGCAGCGAACGCGCCATGGCCTCCCGTTCACGAGTCAGACATGCATCACTCCATGACTTAGGATTCGGAGCGTGCTGCTTGGAGATTCAGGGTTCACGTTTCGGGTAGGACAGCTTGCCCCGGTTATGCAGCGGAATCCGTTCCGACAAGGAACTTTTCTCGCAGCCAACGCATCTTCCAACAGCAGGGCAAGCATGGCATTGCTAGTGCGATCGCCGATGGCACGTTCCTCGGGCCCGCGACACCAGCCAGCATCCCAGGCAGGCACCAACCGAGAGACCCGCGCACCATGCTGCGACAAGCCCCAGAGAAAAACGACGGGCACGCACCTTGGAAGTCACCTCGCCGATCTTTCGCCGTGAGTCGGATTGCTTCTTATTCAGCAAGAAGCACAGGAGCCCTCGCCGGGGGTCGTTGACGAAGCCCCCCCGGGTGCTTAGCCTGTCACTCGGCGCGGGCTGGTCGCTTTGCCCCCGCCCCGGCGCCGCCGCTCCCGCAAGCCCCCAGGACTCCGTCATGACCGAAGCCGAACCCATCACCGTGATCCAGGCTCAGGAACGCGTCACGCAAGCCACGGTGCTGGTGGAACGGATCCACGATGCGTCGACCGCCAATCAGATCAAGGACGAAGTGCTTCGAGCACTCACGGATAACCCCACGCCCAATCTCATCCTCGATCTGGGACGCGTCAAGTTCGTCAGCAGCGTCGGGTTCCTCGCCTTCATGGGAATCCGACGTCAGGCGCACCTGGAGCGGGTCGTGCTGACGCACGTCGATCCCAACGTGCGCGAGATTTTCGCACTTTGCCGCCTGCTGCCCAGCGAGCAGTATCCCTCGGCCCCGTTCGACGAAGCCCCCACGCCCGCCGATGCCCTCGCACTGTGCAGATAAGTTTTCTGGTCTCCTGGGCTCGGCTCTCTTTGGGCGCTGGAGCACAAAAAGAAAACCTGCCCCCGTGACCCCAGCACCTTGGAGATTTTCGCGATGAAGTGTTGGCGTTTCTATGGATTCAACGACATGCGTCTGGATGACGTGCCGATGCCCGAATGCAAACCGGGCCACGTCATCGTCCAGGTGAAGTGCGTGCAGCCCAGCGTGACCGAAGCGCAGCTCGCTCGGGGCATCCGCACGCTGGCCTTCGATCGCGTTCGCCGACGACTGGAACAGGAAGCTCCCCTGCCCCTCTTTGGTCACGAGTTCTGCGTCGAAATCGTCGAAACGGGTCCGGGCGTGACGAAGTTCAAGATAGGCGACCGGGTGGCGGCCCGCGCCAAACTTCCCTGCGGCCAATGCACGCTCTGCGAATCCGGTCGACAGGCCATGTGCCGCCGCGGTCCCGTCATCGGTTTTGACCTGCCCGGCTGTTTCTCGGAATTCGCCATCCTGCCCGAGATCGCCCTCGTCCTTGTTGACGATCGCATCACCGACAGCGAAGCGGCCTGCCTTCAGTCGCTCAGCGACAGCGTGGCCGCGGTCGAGACGGCTGGCCTGCGGGTGGGTGATACCGTGGCCATCTTCGGCCAAGGCAGCATGGGCTTCGAATGCATGCAGGTCGCCAAGAACTGCGGCGCCGGCCGGATCATCACCGTCGATGTCCGCGACGAAGCGCTCACGCTGTCCCGCTCGCTGGGCGCCGATCTGGCCATCAACGCCAGGACCCAGGACCCCGTCGAAGCCATTCGGGAACTCACCGAAGGCGTGGGAGCGGACGTGGTCTTCGAGTGCGCCGGCGGCAGTCCTCGCCAGGGCCTCTCCGGCAGCTCCACACTCACCCAGTCCATCGACGCCGTCCGATCCGGTGGCAAGATTATCGGAGTCTCTTGGTACGGCGAGCCCTTCCCTGTCGATGTCGACCTGCTCCGCGAACGCAGCCTCCGCTATCTCTTCCCGGACATCAGCACCTCCGCCCACCTCGAATACACCGTTCGCCTCGTGGCCTCGGGCCGCATCCAGGTGAAGCCCATGGTGACGCACGTCCTCCACGGCCTCGGCGCCGTCCCCGAGGCTTTTGAGATTACCGCCAACAAAGGCAAGTACCAGGCCATCTCGCCAGCACAGGTTCTGCTATGACCAACCCTGATTCGCTTCCGCACGACGCGGCGCACGCCGAACTGAAAACCTTGGCCGACAAGGTGCGGGCCCTGCGCACCTCCCTGTGGTCCGATGCGCTCGGCAAGAAGGGCGCCATGGACCATGACATGCAGTGCCGTTCCGCCAATCCGCGGATGGCGGGTCCGGCCTACACCGTCCGCGTGCATCCCGCCGACATCCTCATGGTCGGCCTTGGACTCTCCGCCTGCCCGCCCGGACATGTCCTCGTCATCGACGGCCAGGGCGAGTTGAACACGGCGTTATGGGGCGAGGTCACCACGCTGGCCGCCCGCCTCAAGGGACTCGCTGGCGTCGTGATCGACGGCGCTATCCGCGACCTGTATCGCATCCAAGTCGATTCGTTACCCGTCTTCGCGCGAGCCGTGGTACCCAACGCCGGTGGCGCGCAGTACATCGGCGAATCCAATACCCCCGTCCAATGCGGTGGAGTGATCGTGCGTCCCGGGGACTGGGTGATCGGCGATGAAGACGGTATCGTCGTCGTGCCCGCCGAACGACTGGAGGCCACTCTCGCCAATGCCAGCCAGTTGGCGGAAGTCGAGGCGATGATCGAAGCCGAGGTCGCGAAGGGACGCGATCTCGCCGAACTGCTGCGTTATCACGAAGTCTTCGACGCCAAGACCAAGGATGGCATGCTCCCGCAGCTGAGGTTCCTCAAACGCTGACCTGGGAACTCAGCCATCGTCCCATCCCTTCCCTCGACCTCGACCTCCAGCCCGCTCCACACGCGACCTACCGTGTCACGCCGACAACGGCAGCCAGGATTCGTTGCGCGACGGCCTCGCCCGGCAACGTCCCTCGCTGAGGTTCCGCAGCAGCTTCAACGCCTTCTGCACATGCCGGCCCACCGTCGCGGGCGACACCCCGAGCTGCCGGGAGGCCTCCGCGTGGGAACGTCCCTCCAGCACCACCAGTTCGATCGCACGCCGGTAGTGATCCGGAATCTGGCACATCAGCCCCACCGCCTGCTGGCATTCGTCTTCCTTCACCACGCAATCCGCCGCGTCCACCTCCCAACAGCCGCCCGAGACGGCTCTCAGCAACATCTCCTCTGTCAGCTTCACCTGACGTCGCGTTTCCCGCGCCAACCGACTGCGCCAGTGACTGTACACGACGTTCCGCAGGATCCGATTCATCCACGTACGCGCGGAGGAACGCGCGGGATTCCACCGCGCCCGGTTACGCGACCGAGCCACCTTGACCAGCACGGACTGCACCAGGTCGGCGGCCAGCGCCCCCCGATCGCCCGGACAGCGCCGCAGCATATGCTCCGCCCGAGACGACAACCAGCGATCCGCCCACCCCGCGAACTGCTCGAAGTGCCCGTCTGCGCCCGTCTCGTAAAACATCAACAAGGCACGTTCCCCCACACCCACTCCCGCCGCTTCCCGCACGCGAACTTCTCCCTGATCCGACATGTTAGCCCCACCCTAGAATTGGATCGTTGCGACACCAGGGCCGGAATCCGTCAGCACTCGACTCCTCGGTCCTCCTCGGTCCTCCTCGGTCCTCCTCGGTCCTCCTCAGCCGATCACGCTTCCCGCGTTGCTCCGCGAAGACGCCACGCCCGATTCGAAACCAACGGCTCCCGGAACGCGGCGCCGGACACCTGCTCGGCGATACCGGGCCAATCTAGAAACGGAGGCAGACACGTTAGGTCACGCCCGTGGGAAATCGTTCGCTTTTCGCCCACGAACGTTCCTGCAGTGCGAAGTCGGGGCCACACGAAAGCCGCACGAAGACTCAACTTGCGTCAAGTCTTGCGGCCAGCCAAGAGAAGGGCGTTCCACGCCCGTGGAGAAGAAATCGAAACCTGGTGGCGGGCGACGGCCACGCTTCCTGCGGTCATGCCAGGCACCGCCCACTGACACCGCGTCGGCTCCAGCCCCGATGCCAATGCAGGAGCTTTCATCCAGAAGAACGACAACGGACCGACGGGCCCATCATCGTCGACGAGCGACCCCAAATTTCCGCGGTTCCGCAGTCCAAGCCGGAGTCAAGGACTCGTCGCGAGCGGCGGTGTCGCGTCGATCAGCTTCGGTGGCGGCAACGTGCTGGCCATCTGGCGAAAGGCCGCCAGCACATCATCCTGCATCGTCGACACGGTGGCTCCTCCGGGAACGTCGAGCCACACTCCGCCGCCAATGAACGCGATGGCCCGCATCAGGTTGCGGTCGGCGTCCGCTCCCACTCCCAGGGTATGAATCGTCACGCCTTGTGTCTTCGCACGGATCGCCATGTCGACGACGTACAACTTGTTGAGGTCCGTCGTCGAATAGTCGGCATCCCCATCTCCGTCGTAGTCCGTCAGCGTGCTCCAGTCCCAGGAGGCAGGCGGTGCCCAGCTCGCGTCCCGCGCGTTGGCCAGTCCATCGGTCATCAGCAGTACGGTCGGCTGCGCCCCCACGCGCCGATGCGCGTCCAGCAGTTCGAGCGCTTTCGCCAGCCCGCCGCCTGTGTTGGTCGATCCTCCATAATGCCCCGCCTGCTTATGCAGCATGATCGTGTCGATCGCCTCATAGTCGTTCGTGATCGGACGACCGCCCAGGTTCACATACGGCATGCCCGGTTCGTCCAGCAGCGACTCCACGCGCGCCTCGGCATCGTACGACACCAGCCCCACATAGTCGCCGAACTCGAGATTGCCGAGGAAATCGCACAGCAGCGAATTCCCTTCCTTGATCGAGTGGAAGGGATAGTGCCGCGTCTTCCACAAGTCGGGCGTCTCGTCGTGCGCCATGTAGCACTTCAGCCAGAATTCCACCAGCGTCATCAGTCCGAATTTGCGTCGATGGCCTACCCTGTCGAGCTGCGCGTCGTTGAACGACGTGGAATCCCTCATGTAGTTAATGTAGCTATCCCAACTGCCCGCGGGATAGGGATAGGGAACATTGGTCAGACCCAGGGCCTGCTTGATCGTGGAGTTGTTGTAAAACGTGTAACTCGTCGTTGCCGTGCCTACCTTGACCCTGGCCGTGTAGATGACGCGCGACGCATAAGCCCCTGTTCCCTGGTAGCTACGTACCTGTCCCGCCGAACCGCCCGTGAACACCTGCTCCACGCCGTTCGAATACACGAGCCGGACCTCCGACGCCGTTTGGTTGAAACTGACCTGCACGGTCGCTCCGATCCAGCGGATGTTGGCCGGCGTCCTGGCGACGGTCACGTAGTCGGGAGTGTAGGGCAGCGCGCCATACAAGGGTGCGCCCAGGTCCTGCCAGATCTCGTGGAGGTTGTTCTCCACGGCGGCCTGCCCCAGTTTGTCGAGCGTACTTGGATAGAAGGTGCTGTCGACATTCATGGATCCCGAGAAGTCCATGACCATCACAAGGTCCCGGGCTTCGACGAAGGCCGTGGCCGACGCGATGACCGCCGCTGCGGGCTTTCCGAGCGCCCAGCCAAACGCCAACCGCAGTTTCGCGTCGGGTTGCGTGAGGTCGTCGTTGGTGCGTCGGGCGTTGACACCCACCACGTTGTACGGTTCGGCATCCCAGGCGATCTCCCACCGGCCGGACGCTTCGACGAAGTCTCGTCGACCGAAGCGAACATCCAGGAGGGGATCAACGAACACGCCGTTTAACTCGGCGACCTCCGCGGCGATCGCGCGGGCCCGCCCCACCGCCACGGACTGGGCATCCACCCGCGTCTCGCCGGTTCCCTGCTCGCCGGCATCCGCCACGGTACTGGTGATCTCCTGCGCCGCGGCCAGCGCGGCCGCGTCCACTGCGGTCTGCAGGCCGTTCTTGCAACGCACGATCGCGCCTGTATCCATCGCCAGTCCCACGAAGGACATCATGACGGCCATCAGGATCGCCGACTTTACCACGATCACGCCTCGGCGTGGCTTACGCACCGCCCCGCGAACGCCACCGCAAACACGACGACCGTTCCGCAACTGCGTCCCATTCATGGCGATTGCTCCCCTCGTGCCTCGTTATCCGCCCGCAATCTCGCGACCGATCCCCATTCGTACGACTACTGAGCCACGACCGACCTCGCATTCCGGAACACGACCCGCGCGGAGATCGTGAACAGGTCGCCCGCGCGATCCACGCCCACAAGCGCCGCATAGGGCAGTGCCACCTTCAGTTCGAACAGTTCCAGGCGATTCGCTGGCGAGTCCAGATCAAACGGCGTCGCGTGGTCGAAGGGATCGACGATCGCCACCTCGACCTGCTCCGACGGCAATCCATTGGCCTCCAGGATGTTGCGAACGTCCCGCACCACCTTGGCATTCGTGGTTTCATTCGAGGTCGTGAGTCCGCGACGGTCCATCGAAGCGACCCGTGCGCCCTCCCGCGCCGCCACATGCAATTGATTCTGCACGTCGTACAACCGACTGGCCTCGGCCATGCCCCAGGCCAGCAACACAAACAACGGCGCCACCAAAGCCATCTCCACGGCCACGGCGCCCCTGCGACTGCGCGACCAATTCCCTCGGCCTGCGGTCGCTCGCGTCCCAAGGCTTCGATGTCGGTTCATGAATCCACCCTCGGAAAATACGGGAGTCGCCTTCAGCTACTCGTGCCTCATGAACGCCTGCCCCGTCAGCACGGCCCCCTGCATCACCGGCAGTGGCACCAGCGCGATGTCGTTGTAGGCCACGGACGCTCGCACCAGGAACATCTGTCGCGACTCGGCGTCGGCGAGTTCAATATCGGGCAACGTCAACAGATCCGCGCCCGAGGCCGGCAAGGCTCCTGCGCCGTCGTACACCGCCGCATCTTTCACCAGCACCACAACGTGCTCGGGATTCATCCCCGTCGCCAGGATTCGAGCGGCGTGCTCACAAGCATCCTGCGAAGTCACTCCCTCCGCCGAACCCTGGCGCGCGGCCAGTCGGCACGCGGCGCCCAGCAGGTTCGTCGTCATGCGGATGCGGCTGCATTCCACCAGCCCGAACACGAAGGCCAGCAGTACGGGCAGCGCGAGCGCGAACTCGACGGCCGCCGTTCCCCGCCGAAGACACCCACGCCGCGCGCCGCGGTTGCGCGACCTCGTCCACGTCGCAACGCGACTCCGGCGAGAACTCTCGTCCACCTCGGCCATAGACGGTTCCAGCGAAAGACACACGTGCACGGCACACCTCATTAGTCCACGACAAGGAGGAGTCGGGTCGACACCGGTCGCTTCCATTCAGACTCGGGTCGTCGAGATCCACCCGCGAAAGCTCGAGATATTCAACCCACGGCCAACGGTGCCAGCCATTCCGTGGAGAGCAAGAACGCATGGCCGGCCGAGAAGGGATGCGTCTCTTGCCCATGCGCGTCCTTGTGAGAAAGCGCACCGCAAGAACGCTAATGGAACCTAGTACGGATCCGCCCCAGAGTCAAATCGGCTGGCCGCATGCGCGAGGGCCTTCGCTTTTCGCGTGCATCGAAGGCAACAACGGGCCGGCTCGACGAGGTGAATCGTCAACGCATGGGACCTGCATCAACGGGTGACATCGGCCACCGGTCCGCAGCAGCGAAAGCCAAGACAACGACCGCGCGCGCCCGGCTCGCGACCACGTCGATGGGAGACCCGCGTCAGATGCGCGGGCCCGACCCAACTGCCCCCACGCTCACTTCGCACACCCGTATCGCGGGCACCCAGCGGATTCCTTCCCACCGACTCCGCACGCTGGTAAAACCCGGCGTCGTACCAGTCGCGACACCAGTGCCAGATGTTGCCGGACATATGGTGCATGCCCCAGGGGGACAGCCCGAGCCGTGCGTTTACCGGCGACAGGGGCAGGAGCCCATCCTTGTAACGCTCACCCCGCACATGACGGCCATGGACCGCCGAAGGAACCGTGATATCCCGGTTGTCATCGCATTCGTCCAACACGGCGTGCATCGATCCCCGCGCGGCGTACTCCCATTGAGCCTCCGACGGCAAATACGGCGCCTCGCCACGATAGTCCCGCCAGTCCACTCCATGCGCCCACCGAGCATAGGCGTTCGCGCCAAACCAGGAGACCATCACCATCGGCAGATACTCCGTGCCCGGAACCGGCACCCACGAACCGTCTTCGCTCTGTCGCAGCGGCAGATGCACTCCGCGATCGTCCTCCGGTGCCAGCAGGATCCACGACTCCAGATCCTCACGCGACGGCGTGATTGAGTTCAAAAAGCGACCGTAAGCCGTCACCGATACCGGCTCCGCATCCAGCAGGAAGGCGTCCAGGGAAACCAGATGCACAGGCTGTTCGTCGGGTTCCGCCTCGGCTGCTTCGGAACCGATCTCCACCACCGCCCCCGGTATGCGCACGCACCGCATGCCATCCGAACGTCGTCGATACCTGGGCAGCGTTCCCGCTTGCTGCCGACCAGTCTCGGTCGTTACTCGGACCGCCGACTCGTCCTCAAGTTCCAGTTCCTCGTGCAGTGCCAAGGCTTGCTGTGCCAGCCATGGCTGCCAGCGCCCGCCCAACTGCGTGAAGGTCACGAGTTGGCCCGACGTCGAAGTCTTGCCTGCAGTCTCCTGCGCATTCGCTCCTGCGGTCGCGTCACGGCCCACGACTCCCTGGCGAAGATAGATCGCTTCGGCCAGGTCGCCCAGGGTCAACTCAGCCCGTGTGAACACCGACTTGTAGATGGGATCCGGCGGCGAATCCGGCAGCTTCACCGCGAACTCCTCTTCCAACTCCATCAGCAACTCCACAAAATCCAGACTGTCGCAATGCAGGTCGGCCAGCAAGCGACTGCCGGACGTGACCCGGGCGCGCGGAATCCCCAGCTCCCGAGCCGCCACATCGCACACTCGCCGCTCGATCTCTGACAAGTCCATGGCCGCTCCCATCACGTGCATGAAATCCACCGGTCGATTCCCCGCTTATAACTGCCTCAAGGCATTACGACAAGAACGCCGGCTCCGTGCAGGTCCCGCCTGCCCCCTATCGAGCAATCGCCAAGAGAGGAGCGTAGCTCGCGAATCGCCCGCATCTTACCCCCTTTTTTTCGAGCGTTGCATCGCTTCTGATACGACCATAAGGAACCCCATTCGATGCTGAAACGGCTCTTCGCCCGCCTCCTGCTGTTGTGCGCGTGCCTTCCTCCCCTGGCAACCGACACGCGTGTCCTGGCGCAGTCGAACTGGCCGCAGTTCCGCGGTACGGAGGCCCGCGGCGTGGCCACGGACTCGCGTCTGCCCGATCGCTGGTCGGCGACTGAAAACATCGAATGGAAACGCGATCTGCCCGGACGCGGCTGGTCGTCGCCCATCGTCTGGGAGTCGCGAGTCTTCCTCACCACCGTCGTGAACACGGGCGAGACGGAAGCTCCCAAGAAGGGACTTTACTTTGGCGGGGACCGACCCAAGCCGCCCGAATCGGAGCACCAGTGGAAGGTCCTCTGCCTCGACCTGCAGAACGGTGAACGCCTCTGGGAACGACAGGTGCACCAAGGCACGCCGGAAACACCCATCCATCTCAAGAGCAGTTATGCTTCCGAGACTCCCGTGACCGACGGTCAGCGAGTCTACTGCTACTTTGGCAACCTGGGCGTGTTCTGTTTCGACATGGAAGGCAACGAACTGTGGCGCAAGCCGATCGCTGCCCACGCCATGCGTTTCGGCTGGGGAACGGCCGCTTCGCCGGTTCTGCATGACGGAGTCCTCTACCTCGTCAACGACAACGAGGAGGAGTCCTATCTGCTTGCGCTGGACGCGGCGACCGGCGAGGAACGATGGCGCACGCCCCGCGACGAGAAGAGCAACTGGGCCACGCCTTTCGTGTGGCGCAACTCCCAGCGGGTCGAGATCGTCACGCCCGGGACGGGACAGGTCCGCTCGTACGATCTCCAAGGCAACCTGCTGTGGTCCTTGCAGGGCATGTCCAGCATCACGATCGCCACGCCGTTTGCGGATAACGACCTGCTCTACATCAGTTCGGGCTATGTGCTCGATCCGCGCAAGCCGATCTACGCCATCCGCCCCGGCGCGACGGGCGACATCTCGCTTGTCGACGACCAGACCTCCAACGAATTCATCGCCTGGTCCAACGGCAAGATCGCTCCCTACAATCCCACCACGCTGCTCCACGACGGTCGCCTGTACGTGCTGTACGATCGCGGGCTGGTGAGTTGCTTCCGGGGTGGCGACGGCCAGTCGTTATATGGCCCGGAACGTTTGCCGAACGGCCGCGCCTTCACGGCGTCCCCCTGGGCAAGGGAGGGACAGGTGTTCTTCCTGAACGAAGACGGAGTCACCTTCGTGCTGAAGGCCGGAGATGCCTTCGAACTGTCCCACACCAACTCACTCGCCGAGGATGACATGTGCATGGCGACGCCCGCCATCGCCGGCGATCGCCTGCTCATCCGATCCTCCGCGCGCATCTACTGCGTGCGGCAGCAGACAAACGAAACCACCGGGAACGAGCGCTAGCCTGCCGCGGCGATTTCACGCTACTGCCGGATGGCCGGCGAAGGCCCCATCCGGCGGTGCGCACGTCGAATGCAAGGCGACTCGCCGGCCAACCGCCGCAGGTCCGTCAAGCCTCGATCTCGAATCCCTGGCGACTGGCCCTGGCGAGGAACGAGTTTGCCTGGTCATCGCCCACGACCTCACGCTTCTCCGGATCCCACGCGAGCGGACGATTCAGCCGCATGGCGATGTTGGAGAGATGACAGATCTCCAGCATCCGGTTGTGGCTCCACACGTCGGAGATCGGCTGCTTGCGAGCCCGCATGCCATCGATGAAGTTGGCGGTATGGTTCTCACTGACTGGGCCGCCGTAGAGCTTTTCGATCGCCCCTTCCGGAAGTGGATTCTCCTTCAGGTCCTCGACCGGCTTGCCTGCGATCTTGCCGCGGTTGACGAACAGCCGACCTTCGGTACCTTCCAAGAGAATGCCGTTGTCGCCCTCACTGGTGATGATCATCTCGACGTCGTTCGGCATGTCGACACGAATGCGGAAGTCGGTCGCCGCGTTGTAGCGATCGGCAGCCTGTGGCTGGCCATCCTTGTAGGCGACGGGCAGTTTGAATTCGAGCGGCGTCACCTTGCTTGGGCCGGTACTGGTCGCATCGAGAGCCCAGCAGGCGATATCCACATGGTGGGCGCCCCAGTCGGTCAGCTTTCCGCCGGAATACTCATGCCAGTTGCGGAACGAGTAGTGGCAGTTACTGAACAGCGGCACGCCGCCGCCGTAACCCTCACGCAACTCCGGCAGCGCGCGGTAATCAGCTTTCGGCGCGGGCCCGAGCCAGAAGTCCCAGTCGAGGCCTGCGGGAACGGGAGCCACGGGAATCACCGGCGAAGCCTCCATTCCGTTGATGCCGCACGTCACCTTCTGAATTTTCCCCAGGCGCCCGTGGTGCACCAGGGCCACTGCCAACAGGAACAACTGGTCCGACTCCGTCCGCTGCATGGTTCCCACTTGGAACACACGGCCTGTCTCCTGCACCACCCGTTCGATCAACTTGCCTTCATCGATCGTCAGCGTCAGCGGCTTCTCGCAGTACACATCCTTGCCTGCCCGCATCGCCTCGACCGCGATCTTGGTGTGCCAGTGATCCGGGGTGGCGATCATGACCGCGTCGATGTCCTTGCGATCCAGAACGCGCCGATAGTCTTTGTACGCGTCGGGCTTCGCCTTCTGCGCCCCCTGCAGCTTCGCGACGTTCTCCCCCAGCACCCCCGCGTCGACATCGGCCAGCGCGGCGAAATCCGCGAACTTGATCGACTTCTCCGTGATAGCCCATCCCTGGTTGCGCAGCCCGATCGTGGCAAACACCGGGCGGTCGTTCGCCGAAGCAGCCGCCCAGGTCCTTCCCGCTCCCGGCAGCAGCGCCGCCGCGCCGCCCAAGGCCAGCCCCTGCAGGAATCGACGCCGCTCCAAACGCTTTGACCAAGTCATCATCAGTTACCTCGAGTAGGTTAGATTTCGCCAGATTATAATCCACTGCGAATCGACAATGAGAATCGACACTGCGACTCCGCCTGGGCAGGCGCATCCTACATATCGCAGGCAACTTGCCAACCCGCCGTCGACGTCGATTTTAGTCGACCTCGCATCATGTCGCGAGACGTGAGCTGGCCCTCATTTTGAACAGAGCGATTTACTCCGGCAACATCGGAGGTTCCCGCCAGTGGGTCCTGGTATTTTCGAGGCGGCGGTCAGGGTGCGCGTGCGGAGTTTCCACGATCCCCTCCGTGCCATCTCCGCGTCCTCCGTGGTCAAGTTCCCCCGGCATTCGGAAGGGGCCTGGTTGTGCGGCAGGGTCGTTGTTTTACCGCGGAGGGCAATGCGCATGATCGAGGTCGCTCCTCAACCATCTCCATCGTCGCTGTCCGCGTGCGTCTTACAGGTCAGGATCGGCTTGAACACCGCCACGATCGAGCGTCAACAAGACACCCCCAACGACCAAGGCCGTGGCCTCGCGACCTTCAGAGTCAAGCCGAAAGGTGCTACCCGGATCGGGCGGACTACTTCAGCACGCCGCCACACCGTGAGTCAAGATCAGCGCGTAGGCGTCCTGCGGCGGACTCGTCACACTTCGACCGCGTACGACGACCCAGCAGTGCGCCAACTCACGTCCTCGTGCCTCCGCGAACACGCCGAAATGCAGTTCCGCCGGCACATTCGCGAGCCGCAGGAAATGAAAGCACAGCAGCCCCTCGCGCAGGCAACGTCGTCCTCGCATTCGCCAGGGATGGACCAGGCTCGCCTGCACCAGCTTGACAATTTCACATTCCGAGAAGCCTTCATACGGCCGGAATGGAACGGATGGTGTGAGCAGTGCCAGAAGTCGATGCAACGGCACTAACTTGCTGGCATCCGGCAAGAGCCAAAGAAGCAGACGCAGATGACATCGGAGCATCAGCCAGGCTAGAGGGCGCATCGATCCGCTCGCATCTACGCCGCAGTGCGATGGGCAAGACTCTCGGCCAGCAACTGCTCCACGAACGACCATGCGTCCTCTCGTGCCTGCTCCGCCGGCACGTCAAATTCGTCGGAGAGCGCGTACTGCAACTCCGACAACGAGGCACCGGCTCGCAATCGATCCAGCAACTGAACCGCTGCAGGATTGCAGCGATAGAGATAGCCTGACTGCAGTGACAGCATGACGCCATCTTCATCAGCACCGAAGGACTGGTAGTTCACGCCGTCTGCCAGCTTGATTCGCTCTTCGACGTTCATGCTGAAACTCCAGGGGCCTAGGCACCTTTGTTCGCGTCCAAGTCCTCAACGGCTTGTCGAGACGCCGTTGAACGGCATTTAGGTTGCGAGCAGCAAAACCAATCGTCAGCCACGGGCTTGGAATCGGCATGTGTCCTACGGGAGCTTGGTTGAATGTGCGTTTTTTTCCGGATCCCAAGTCAAGGCGCCTTGGCAAGCCAGACGATTCAAGCGGCGGTGTCGTGTTGACGCGACATCCCTTGGCCGAGAAAAGGAGAGATCCGATGACCCAGTAGCAGAAGCCGTTGGCCGACAGCAATCCTGACAAAGATTGCCAGCGGGATCCCAGCCATCGCGGCTACAAGCCGCCCGCGCTGGCGAAGGTCGAGAAACTCGCGCAGGTGACAGGCATGATCCAGGTGACGGGCCCCACCGACGGCTTGGGAAAAATCGCGTAGAGATCGCTGCCGCTCGCACGATGTTGATTTGCTCAGCAGACCTTTGAAACGGAGGCATTCGGAATGGAACGCAAGAACAAAAGCCCAAAGACGAATTCAACCGCATCTCGCTCGAAGAAGGAAAGCGGCGCACGCGACTACAAGGCCCCCGCGATCCAGAAGACGCAGAAACTCTCACAGATCACCGGGATCTCGGTCAAGTTGTCCGGCCCTCCGGCCTGACCAGCGGCAAACGTCCGACGGGACATGGACCCGATCAAAGGTTACGCGGCCTGTCACGCAACGTCGGGCTGGTGTTGGAGGCGTCCATCGTCGGTCCCACGCGGTCAGCATGCATCCTTGCGGTCATCTCATCACGACGAACGCCATTTGCATCCAGGCAGCGTCACCATGCAACACGCGTGCTTTGACATTCACGGGTGGCAACTGGCGATCGGTGCCGACTCGCCCGATCTGCTCCAAGACGCGGAGAGCTTTCTCCAAAACTTTCGGGTCGCCGCGACGCCGAATGATCCCTGGAGGTTGTCGCTGGAGCGAGGAGACCTGCAGGAAGACGATCGATCGCGATCGCTTCATCTCATCTGGTCGGGCGTCATTCCCTCGGGAATCGCGGCGGCGAACTACGCGGCTCCTGGCCTGCGCCGATTCGACCTGCCCGGCCGTGGTCGCTGCCTGCTCGATTTCCACCGTCGTGAAGCACGACTGACGCTCGCGCCGCAAATGGCCGCGGGCGGGTCGCGATACTTCCTGACGGCGCTGCTGTGCGCGGGATTGTCCAGGGTCGGTCACGTGCCGCTGCACGCTGCCTGTTTGATCGCGCGCAAGGACGAACGTCCTTGCAGCGTGCTGCTGGTCGCTCCCAGCGGCACGGGCAAGAGCACCACGGCGTATGGCCTGACGTCCGGTGGTTACCAACTGATGGGTGACGACCTGTCGCTGCTGCAAGTGACAGGCGAACGGATTGCGGCCTGGGGGTTTCCCCGCCAGTGCCACGTACGTCGTCCCACGCTGGACCTGCTGCCGTGGCTGCGGACGATGCCGCTGATCCCCACTGGTATCGAGGACACCTGGCAGTTTCCGCTGGCGAGCCTGGGACCACGAGCGGCGGAACCGCGACAAAGGCCCCTGCCCACGGGGCTGGTCGTGATACTTCAAAAACCCAACCCACGCGGCCATCGGTGCGAAGCGATCGACTCCGCCGGGGCGTTGGCGAGCCTGTGCCAAGAGAACATCCATCCGACCGAAGGCCATGCGGACCGCGACGCCGCGGCGGCCTTCGCGGCCCTCGGACGCCTTGCCCTTCAGACGCCCGCGATCTACCTCAGCGCCGGTCCCGACGTGGAACATCTGGCCGAATTCCTGGCGGCAGAGACGGGAGTGACTCCATGAGCGTTTCGAGCGTAGGCGACTGGCTGTTGGGACTTTGCGACCCCCAGGGATGCTGCCACATTCCGGTGGGGGAACTGACGACGGCGGACGTGGCTGAGTTGGTCGAGACCGCGCGCGGCCATGGCGTGGCTGGAACGGTCATCCGGAACCTGCGGACCCTTCTTCGCCAGGAAACGCTGCCCGAAGCTATTGCCGTTCGCAAGGAACGGTCGGCGATCCTCGAGACGCTGCAGGAGCAGCACCAACGTTGCCTTCCCGAGACCGCCCAGAGCCTGCTGCTGCGAGGCACCGCCTCCAGCCTGCTCGCGTCCATGCGACGGGAGGGATTCCAGGCAGCGATCGTGAAGGGCGAGGATTTCGCCGACCGACTCTACGAACTTCCCGGCCTGCGTCCATTTCGCGACATCGACCTGCTGATGCCGCGTGACCAGATTGACCGGGTCGACCACCTGCTGCAGTCCCACGGCTTCAGCTTCGTGACTCCCCCGGGGAAGTACAACCCGGAATACGGCGAACGCACCTGGGACAAGACAGGACCACCGCGCATCCGCGTGGAACTGCACTGGAACATGATCAACTGTCCTTCCCAGCGAAGTCGCAGTTCGCTGGCGTGGGAGGACCTGGACTGGAGCGAGACCGAGGGCCAGTGGCGGGCGTCTGCCGAGTCACTGCTGCTGATCGCCTGCAGCCATGCCACTATCTCGCATCGATTCGATCGCCTGCAGCACCTGTGCGACATCCGCCAGCTTTGTCGCGGCCATGCCGGGACGATCGATGTGGCCCGCATGCGTGACATGATACGGCGCTGCGGACTTGCCGCCGCCGTTACCGGCAGCCTGATGGTGACGGCGAAGCTGCTGCATGAGACAACCTGCAGCGAACTGCTCGCGGCCCTGCGCCTTCCCGCCCTGCAGACTCCTTGGAAGCTGCTGGTCAGTTCGCAAACGCTGCTGAGTCCCGAGAGGCACTCCAGCAAACTACGTCGAACGATGATCCGCGAATGGATGAAACGTGCCGCCTGAATCGGGGAGTACATCAACGATGCGAGTGCTGTTTCTGGGAACACCGGGACGATTCACGGCAAGGGCATTGTGGGGC
>JBIIEC010000125.1:0-13429 GCA_044238045.1 Pirellulaceae bacterium
ACGCGGGACATGAGATCTGCGAATTCTGGTGTGGACATCGCATCACGCACCGGGACTGGCGCGACGACCGACACCTCGGCTGGTTCAATCCCGACTGGTCCGTCTCCGCGGCGCTCCATCGCCACCAGATCCCGGTCCGCCGCGTACCACCCCTGCGAAAAGCGCCCTCCTGGTGGCAACACGCAATGGAACTGAATGCGGACCTAGTCGTCAGCGCCGCGTTTCCCTACGTGGTCCCCGACGCGATGCTTCAGCGTTTCCCGGGCCGAGCCCTCAACCTGCACCCCGCGCTCCTGCCCAACTATCGCGGTCCGCATCCCGTCCTGGGCATGTTGCACCACGAAGATGTCGCCCGCTGCGGAGGCGTCACGTTGCATGAGATGGTCGAGGACCTGGACGCGGGACCAATTGTCGCCCAGCATGCCGTTCCCTGGAATCCGCTCGGGTTCCGGTACTGGGAAGCGGACCTGTGCCAGGCGACGTACTACCTGGCTACGGAACAACTGTCCCTGTTCCTCCAGGGCGCGATTCCCCCACGCCCCCAGCAACCGCAGGGCGAGGTCTATTTCCGAACCATGAACCCGGAACTGCTTCAGATCAACCATCGTCGCACGGCACAGCGGGCCCGCCACCTGCTGGATTCGATCGGTTCTTATCTGGCCCTGCGAGCGCATGCCGAAGATCGGTCGTGGAAGGTCTCGAAGTTCCTCGACGTGATCTCCGATCAACCCACCGGAAGACCGCCGCGCGTCGGACCGCTGCGCATCGAGATGGACGTGGCAGACGCGCGCGTCGCGCTGCAGCGATGGCTGCCGGGAACCTCGAAGATACGACGCTGGCAAACCTTTCGACTGTTCGCCAGAATCGCCTGAGAGGAACCAACTCGACCAAGGTCAGTACCACCCGGACTGCCGTGTTGCCGTCCAGGACGCACCGCGCCCCGCCTGCCGCCAGCATCGCACCAACTTCATCACGAGGAAGCCGCAACATGCGACTCTTCGGCTACCTCTGGGCGTCTCCGGTGACCAGCTTTGGCCTTCTCCTCGCCGTGCTGGCGATGGCCACCGGGGGCAAGGCACAGGTGCGAGACGGAGTTGTCGAAGTTTGGGGCGGCCTCGTCGGCTGGTTGCTTCACGGGAGCAATCTTCGCCACGGCGGAGCGGCTGCGACGCTGGGACATGTGATCCTCGCACGCGACGAGGACTGCCTGGCGCGGAGCCGGGCACATGAGCGATTTCACGTCCGGCAGTATGAGCGCTGGGGACCGCTGCTGCCGCCCGCCTACTGGCTCGTCGCGCTCTGGTTGCGATGCCGCGGCTACCATCCCTATCTGGATCATCCATGGGAACCGCCGCCGCAGTGACGTGCGCAAGTCCGACGAACGCGTGGCCAGAAAGGCGAGTCGTCGCGGGCAAGCCCACACGGGCGACGGCCCGTTAGGGGACACTTCGCCAAGCCCGAACTATCCGTCGAGTGCCGTCAGGGCTCGGGCGAGCGGACACAGGCTGGCGTCCTGCTCGCCGCGTCGATAGCGGGCGAGGAGTTCCTTGGAGCGTTCGGCCAGCATCCGACGAACTTCCCGGCGTTTTCCTTTCACGCGCGGAATCACCATCGTGTCGTATGCGGTCGTCTGGTGCCGCATCCAGGCAATGACGGCCGCTTCCGCGCGCCGCTCGATCGGAATGCGTTTGGTTCGAGCCACCGTGCCGCTGCCCACCGGTGTGGCGTGTTCGGCCACGGCCTTGGCGAAGCGAGTCGCCAGTTCCTCGTGCGCGGCATGGAAGTTGAGAAACTTCACGATGGCTCCCGTGAAGTCTTCCACATACGCCACCTGCACCTTCTCTCGCCGCCTTGCATCCGACTCCCTGCGTCTGAGGAACGATGCCGAGGATCGCTCCACCTCCAACTCCCCGCGAACGCGTTCGATGGTGGCCGCGGGAGCCCACACGCCGCGCGAAAAGACCTTGCGGCCTCGCTTCTCCTGCACCACCCAGTGCTCCCCGGCCGCTTTCACGCGTCGCGTCAGCCCCGCGTCACCAGGCGGAAGCAGCATCCAGCCGCGCGGCACCGGAAGCACCTGATTGCTTGCGGAAAGAACGGTATTCGGAGAAGGACCGGGCGAGAAAACCATCGTCATGCGGTTGTATTCCAGACAACACGAAACCTGATGCAGACAAGGCGACCTGCTTCCCTGGCTGCGGAGGTGACATTCCCGGGCCGTGCGCCAGGCCGCGGTCTGCCGACAAGTACGCATCGCCGCGAGACTCGCCAAGTGCCTGCTGCCCGAGGTTTGACCGCCATGCCGGAGGGCTTCCCTGATCATAACGTAGACGCTTCCCGGCTCGCGAGCCCCCGCAGCGGTCGGCCCGCGATCGCCATCCTCCCTCGTCCATCGCGGACGCCTTGAGGCTGACATCGCGTCCAGGGTGGATACGACGCCCGCCGCTGGTGATGGTGGTCATCTGATCGATCTATCGGTAGGCAGCAAAGGCAGAGTAAGATGACGCCTCGTCCAGCGTCCGACGGCCCAGCGTCCGACGGGACCGCGTTCCGCTCCTCTGCCGTTTTCGCTGCCCGACACCCGGACCCTCGATCACGCACCCGCATGCTTGGCGACTCTTGCCTACGTTTCCTCTTTTCGATTCATACCCACCGACCTGATCAAGGACCTCTGATGAATAACCAAGAACGCCAGCAGCGACGGTACGTAGCGCAGATGGCCGAACGACTGCGTCGCGGCCTGATGGATCGACGTGACTTCATCCGCGCGGCGGCCATGGCTGGCTTCGGCTTCGCGAACGCTCGCTACCTGGGCGGTGGCGGGGCTTCTTCGGCCGTGGCCCAGGAAGCTGCCGCGACGGTCCAAGTCGCGGACGAAGCCACGGGCAGCACGGCCGCGCAGCAGGCGTTCCTCAAGGAGGTGGGCGGCCGCTTCCGAGGCACTCGAATCCGCGTCATCTCCGAGAACACGCCGGCGGGAATCGTCATCCGCAAGCTGATGCAGGACGAGTTCATGCGGCTCACGGGCATCGAGGTCGACTGGGAACTCCTTCCGCTGGATCAAGTGCTTGCCAAGACCATTCAGGACACGCTCCTCGGTGAAGGAGGCGAGAAAGGGCACAACGACGTCTTCTACTGGGACCAAGCGTGGTTGGGTCGATTCGCCAACGACAGCACCCACCTGGACGAGTTGCTGGACAAGAAGGACCTGGCCTACCCCGACTATTGCTTCGACGACTTCATGCCCCAACTGGTCCAGTCCACCGCCTCGTATCGCGAGGAGATCGTTGGCGTTCCGTTTGACATCCCGATTTTCATCATGATGTATCGTCGCGACCTCTTCGAGGAGTTGAAGCTGTCGGTTCCCAAGACGTTGTCCGACTATCTAAATGTGGTGAAAACCATCCACGAGGCCAAGCATGGGCAGGGAATCCACGGGACCGTCGGCCAGTGGAAGACCGGCCATTATTCGCTGCAGTCGGAGACTTCGTCCTGGCTGTGGGCCCATGGCGGCCACCACTTCAATTCCGAGGAGCGACCTGACTACCTGAACGATGCGAATCGCCAGGGCCTGCACTTCATGATGGAACTTGGCAAGTACATGGATCCCGCGTGTCGCACCTGGGACTGGGATGGCCAGGCGAAGGCGTTCGCCAGCGGTAGCGCGGGCGTCATGATCTCATGGAATGAGTTCTTCCCCGACATCGACAACCCCGCAACCAGTCGCGTTGCCGGACTCGTGGAACCGACCGACTGCCCGCGCGAAGATGCGTTGCTGACAAAGGCCGAGTGCGGATTTGGAGAGACGCCGGGAATAAGCCGCCAGGGCGGCTCCTGCCTGGCCCTCAGCAAGCATGCTCCGAACCATGACGCGGCGTGGATCTTCATGCAATGGGCGACGAGCGCCGAAGTGGCAGCTCGAGCCAACGCGATGGGCGCCGACACGCCCACCCGCGCCAGTTGCTACTCCGATCCGCTGATCTTGGAGAAACGAGCGTCGGGGGCGGGGACGACCCGTCATTTCGAAGTGACACGTCGGGCCATAGAAACCCGCATGGGCACCGCGCCGCACATGCCGGCTTGGCCCGACCTGGCCATCCGCGTGAATGCAAGCGAACTCGGCAAGCTGACCAACGGCCAGCAGTCGGTCGAGCAGACGCTGCAAGCGATCCAAGACAAGACGGAGAAGTATCTGGCCGAGCACAAGTCTTAGACGGAGACGCGACGTTCCTGGCGGACGCGTGCGATACGG
The DNA here is from genome assembly GCA_044238045.1 of Pirellulaceae bacterium. Taxonomy (GTDB): domain Bacteria; phylum Planctomycetota; class Planctomycetia; order Pirellulales; family Pirellulaceae; genus CAZUJM01. The sequence continues at coordinate 4,253 of JBIIEC010000125.1, forward strand.
ATTGAAACAGCGATCCGTCGTGGCTTGCGTCACCTCCCTGGAGGCCGATACGTTCCACGCGCTCCGGCGCATTCCCCCCCCACAAATCGATCCGCGCGCACCGGCGGCTAACGAATCAAACGGCTGCCTCGCAAGTTCTGGTAGAACCCAAGTCTCTGCTATGGTGAGTAAGGTCGAAGCTGGTCACCGATTGGGTCGTTCCCGCTTCAATGGGACGCTGGGCATTTTTTAAGATCAGGTTCTACGATGCCCGATGACACGAGCCTATGCTCTGGACCAACGCACCTTGGGCCTCGCCTCCAGCCTCAGTTTAGCCTGCGGGCCATGCTGTTATTGATGGCCGCGTGTGCGATTTGGTGGTGGCTGCTGTTAGACTTGCGAAAGGATCCTGTTGGATTCGCCGTCTTTGCATTGATCACGCTTGCGGTGGGTGTGGGCGGACATTTCTTGTACGCCTTGTCCTCCCCTCACGCGGAACGGTGCTGGTATCCGCCATCGTATTGCCACCCCTCATACTCGGCGCCCTGACAGGGAGTCTTCTTGCCGGTTCAAGTCTCCTTGCCACGTTACCGGTCGAGTTTTTCATGCGGCAAAGCTGGCCGGACCGCGCGAAGTACGCATTCCCCTACTTGGCGAGTATTGTGCTTCTCGGAGCCGCTCACCCGATCAAGCCCAGTTCGCCGACTGCGATCATCACGGCGCTCGGGATCTCGTTGTGGTACGGATTAGCGCTACTCATTGCGATAAGCGCGGGATGAGCATTCAACGCTCATTGCCTGATTGGATCAAACCGGTTTTCGACGGCCTGACGAATTCGATCAGCCATCGGCGCGCAAGGCGTCCTGTTGGCGTTGAATGGTCCTGGCGGCACAACTGAGCCTGACCGCGATGGTCGGCGATTGGATTTTCTCGCCTTTACGCAATTCGGCGGGAATCCGCTCGCGGCGTCCTTCGTCAGGTTCTTCGGCCTAAGCGGAAGAGGCGATCAAGCATCTCAACGGCATCAAGCCGGTGGAAGCGGATTGGGCCCCTCGGCTCCACGATTGGAGCCAGAACATCGCGGAGCCGCGGCTTTGAACCGCGATCTCGGCGACAAAGGTCCCTTTTGGGCAAAGAGAAAGCCGTTCGATTTTTTGGTCGAACGGCTTCAATGCCAGTCAAGTCGGGGTGACAAGATTTGAACTTGCGACCTCTTGGTCCCGAACCAAGCGCTCTACCAGGCTGAGCCACACCCCGCAGGAACAGCAGCCGAGGCCCTGTCCCTTGCCATCCCTGACCCATGGGTCCTCGGGAAGAACGCCAATAGTATCGTCCACCCGTTCGGTACGTCAACGCCGATTCGGCCAAATTGGCATCGCAGCCGTTCGTTTTTCCCGGTGTTTCCCCATCTCCACTGAGGACGCTGCCTGCGAATCATGCACCGCTCAAGCAGGTTCGGGCGTTTTCGGCAAGGCGGCGGGCCTCGTCGGGCGTCCCGCCCAGAGCGGTGATGTGGCCCATCTTGCGGCCCGCACGAGCGGTCTGCTTGCCGTACAGGTGCAGGTAGGTGTCCGGCAGGGCAAGACATCTCGTCCAGGCCGGTTCCCTCGCCGTCCAGAGATCGCCCAGCAGGTTCGCCATCGCTGCGGGTCGATCCTGGATCGCACTGCCCAGCGGCAGTCCGCAAACGGCTCGCAACTGCTGCTCGAACTGGCTCGTCGCATGTCCCTCGATGGTGAGGTGTCCCGAGTTGTGCGGACGCGGCGCCAGTTCGTTCACCCGCAAGTGTCCGGAGCGATCCAGGAAGTACTCCACGCACAGCACTCCCACGACCTCCAATCGTTCCATAATCGCGCGGGCCATCTCGACAGCGTCGCGCGCCGTCGATTCCGGAAGTCCCGCCGGGCAGACGGATATGTCAAGAATGTGGCGCGAGTGCTCGTTCCAGATCGGTCCGTACGCGACAAACTGGCCGTCCAAGTTCCGCACCGCGACGATGGACAGTTCTCCCTCGAAATCCACGAACTGCTCGGCGATGAGCGTCTGCCGTCCCAGGTCGAGCCACGCCTGCTGCGCCTCTTCTGGGGATCGCACAATCCGTTGCCCCTGGCCGTCATACCCCCAGGCGGCAGTTTTCAACACGCAGGGAAGGCCCACATGGGCGATCGCGTTATTCAGGTCATCGGATGAATCGACGGCCGCAAATCGCGCAGTCGGCACGCCGGCGTCGCGGAGGAACGTCTTCTCCCGCAGTCGATGCTGCGTCGTGTGCAGCACGTGTCCGCCCGGCCGCACGGGCGCATGGCGGTCGATGGCCGTCGCCGTCTCGTGGGGAATGTTCTCGAACTCCAGCGTCACCACGTCCACCTGCGACGCGAAGCGAGCGACCAAGTCGGGATCCTCCAGTGGTCCCAGTACCGTGGCGTCCGCGATCTGGCTGGCGGGAGCATCTTCCTCGGTCGTCATCACATGGATGCGGTAGCCCATGCGGCGCGCGACCATCGCCAGCATGCGTCCCAACTGGCCGCCGCCCAGAATCCCCAGGGTAGCGCCGGGCAGGATCGCGCGACTCATAGATGCGAATCCCCCAGGACCGCCTCCCGCAACTCCTCGTGGAACGCCCGCAATCGCTCCCGCAGCGCCGCATCGCTGACCGCCAGGATGCGAACCGCGTAAAGTCCCGCGTTACGTGCGCCCGCTTCGCCGATGGCCATCGTTGCCACCGGCACGCCACCGGGCATCTGGGCGATGGACAGCAGGGAATCCAGCCCTTGCAGCGCGCGGCTGAGCACCGGCACGCCGACCACCGGCAGCATCGTCTGCGATGCAATCATGCCAGGCAGGTGGGCCGCGCCGCCCGCGCCGGCGATGATCGCCCGCAACCCCCGGGTTTCGCTCGTTCGCGCATACTCGCACATCCATTCCGGGGTCCGGTGCGCCGAAACCACACGGCACTCGTGCGGCACTCCGAATCGCTCCAGCACCTGGGCGGCATGCTGCATGGTCTCCCAGTCCGAACGACTGCCCATGATGACTCCGACGAGCGGTTCTGACGACTTCATGTCACTCCGGCGATCTCACGTCGCCGCCCTGCGTATTGCTTGTGGCCCGCACTGCGGCCCTGACCTGCGGTGTAAAGCGATGGACACTCGAGAGCAGCCCAAGGCCACTGGGGACGGGCACTGGGGGAATCCGGGGAGCGGCCGGCGTTGAAAACGCGGTCCTCGTCGGCTCGCCACCGCCTCGATAGGTTCTTGAGAGTACGGCGCACCGCCGCGTTTCACAAGTAGGACGGTGGGATCCGCCAGAAAGCCAGTTCACCGTCTCCCGACAGGTCGGGGCTGCCGAGGGGGAGCGGCGTCGGCGAGAAAACCGGCGGGACTCGGTCGAGATCGCACCGGCGAGATTCCGGCGCACAGATCGTGAAGCAATACTCGACCGCCGCGTCAGCGGAGAATCTCAACGATTGGTCGGCCGTGCTCCAGTTCCAGCCGCTTTCGCCCCGGCAGTTCCAGGGCGTGGGAATCGATCCCCAGCTGGTGCAGCACGGTCGCATGCACATCGGTCACGTAGTGCGGGTGCTCACTCGCGAGCAGGCCCAACTCATCGGTGGCCCCATGCGCCATGCCTCCGCGCACCCCCCCGCCCGCGAACCAGCAACTGAAGCCGAATGGGTGGTGGTCGCGTCCGTCACTGCCCTCCGTGCCCGGCGTACGACCAAACTCCGTGCCCCACACCACCATCGTCTCCTCCAGCATGCCGCGTTGCTTCAGGTCCTTCAGCAACGCGGCGATCGGCTTGTCGACCTGCGCACAGTTCTGGGTGTGGTTCTCGCGCAATCCGCTGTGAGCGTCCCACGCTCCACCACTGCCACCACCATGGTACACCTGCACGAATCGCACTCCGCGTTCCACGAAGCGCCGCGCCGCCAGCAGCTGCCGACCAAAACCATCGCCATAGGCCGCCTGCGTGGCCGCCGACTCGTCTCGGAAATCAAACACTTCGGGCACGGACATCTGCATGCGGAAGGCCAGCTCGTACGACTTGATCCGCGCCCGCAGCGCCGGATCCGATGGATACTCCACTTCGGCCAGCCGATTCAGCTGCTGGATCAGCCCCAGGTCGGCCTGCTGCTCCTCACGAAAGATCTCCACGCCCGGTTCCCCGAACGGCAGCGGATTCTTCTCCTGCAGATAGACTCCGTCATACTCCGCCCCCAGGTAGTTCGCGCGGTGCACCTGCGTCCCGCCGCAGCAGTCGCCGATGGGAGCCCCCATCGCGATGAACTGCGGCAGGTTCTCGTTGAGCGTCCCGAGTCCGTAGTGCACCCAGGAGCCGATGGTCGGAAAGTAACCATCGCTGATATGTCGCCCAGTATGGAACTGCAGTTGAGCCCCATGGTCGTTGTCCGTGGTCCACAGCGAACGTACGATGGCCAGGTCGTCGGCGCAGGTCGCCACGTGAGGCCACCAGTCGCTGATCTCCAGCCCGCTCTGGCCATGACGGTGAAAGCCAACCTGTAGTGGATAGATCTGCTGGCGGAAGGTCCGCGTGTTGCCATCCACGAAGGGACGAAAGTTTTCCTTCACGAAAGGTGATTCGTAGACATCTTTCCACGGAGTGTCGGCCAGCGACTTGCCGGCATATCGATTGAGGGCTGGCTTCGGATCGAAGCTCTCCATGTGGCTTACACCGCCGGCCATGAAGAGCCAGATGACGCTGCGGATGCGAGGCTTTCGCACGGGAAGTCGGCCGTGCGGACCGGTAGCCTCGTTCGCGGCCAGGGGGTCCGGTGTCGCGGCCTGGGCGGAACCCGACGGTCGCCAGCCGTCGCGATCGAGCAGCGCGGCCAGTGCCATGCCCGTCACGCCCATGCCCATGTCACCCAGGAAACGACGCCGCGAACGCAGTCGCGAGGCAGCGTGCTGCGCTGTTCCAGCATCCCCATCGCGGCGTCGCAAGTCGCTCATGTCGAGGTTCCTTCGAGAAGTACCCAAGGGTGAAGGCGTGCGAGACGGTCCACGGCTAGCGGATTGTAATGAACTCGTGATGACTGAACAGGCTCAAGACCAGATTCTCGCGGGCCCGCTGTCGAGGATCGTCCGCGGCAAGCACGCGGGCTCCCGCCGGTCCCACCCGATGCAGCGACTCCGGCTGGCTCAACTGCTGCGTGAGGCGTTCCAAGAACTGCAGGCAGGCCTGCTGCTCCGCGGGCTCCGGCGGCCGCGACAGCACGCTTTCAAACGCGCGACGCACAAACGGCTCCTCGCCAGCGGCTGGATCCAGTCCTTCGGCAAGTCGCGCGGCCAGCAAGCGAGCCTGCTCCCAGGTCAGCGAACTGTTGACCATCGCCAGGGCTTGCTGCGGACGAATCGACACTTCGCGGCGGTAACACTCGCGTGGATTGGCCGCGTCAAACAGCTGCAGGAACAGCACCTGCTTCTCGTGCGAATGCCGGAAGTAGAGGCTGCGGCGGTGGATCTCCAGCCCCTGGTCGTGATCGAGGTCGGGACCACCCAGGGTCCTGTCCAGCGACCCAGACAGCGCGAGGATCGAATCCCGCACCGTCTCCGCATTCATTCGTTGCGTCTGCATCCCCGACGGGACTCCGCGTAGTCCGCTGGCCAGATCGCCCTCGACGGCCCGAGAGTCGCACCGATACGCGGCAGACGTCACCAGCAGCCGATGCAGCGGCTTGAAACGCCAGCCGTCACGCATCCACCGCGATGCAAGGTAGTCCAGCAGTTGCAGGTTCGCGGGCTTCTCCGTGCGCAACCCGAAGTCATCCATCGAGGCCACCAGTGGCGCACCGAAATGCCGCAGCCAGACATGATTCACGGCCACGCGGGCGGTGAGCGGATTCTGCGCGTTGGCGATCCATCGCGCCAATGCCAACCGCCGCCCCGTGCTTGTCCGCGGATAGACCTCGCCCAGCGGTTCGTAGCTGCCGTCCTGCTTGTCCTGTCCCTCGATCGCTTGCTGCAGCTTCGCCTTGGCGGCCGTCAACTGCTCCTCGAGCGGCCCGAGCTTCTCGCGCACCTCAGCCTCCGGCTTGCCCTCCATCTCCCGCCGCGTACGCTCCATCGTCGCTTCCTGCTCGGCCACCTGCCACTCCGCATCCCGGCGCTGCCAGAGCCGTTCGGCCACAAGAGCCGTTCGCTGCAGTTCCTGCGCGCGATCGGCGTCCGCCGACGGATCGACCTGCCCTTCCGTTTTATCCAAAGGACTCACCAAGGCGACCGGCACGGAGACGGCGGCCGCTGCGACCTGCATCTCCTTTTCATACTCGCGATACTTGTGACGCTCGGCGGTCAGTCGAGCTTCGGCGGCATCCCATCGAGCCGCAGCCGCGTCGCGACGCAATTGGGCCAGCACGCGAGCCTTCTCGTCGGAGCCCTCTGCCGCCTGCGCGAGGCCGGCTTCCGCCTCGTCCCGTTGCTGGCGCAACGACTGCAACCAGGCCTCGATATAAGGCGGCGAAAGCGCCGGGTAGAAACTGGCCAGCGGCAGATCCACCTTCGAGACCGCCAGTTCCCCCCCCAGAATCTTCACCGTTCCTGGCACCAGAGGCCGATCCTTCTCCGCGCGGTTCGGATCACCCCGCAGGAAGAGGAACGTCGTCGCCTCCGGCTCCGCATCGTAAACCCGCGGCAGACCGTGCGCGTTCGCGTCATTCTCTCCAGGCCGTACATCGGTGCGCACGCCGTAAGGCTCAAAGACAGCACGCAACCGATAGTACTCATCCTGCCCGATCGGATCGTACTTGTGGTCATGGCAACGAGCACACCGGATGGTCACGCCCAGGAAGGCGCGACAGGTATGCTCCACCGTATCATCGAGCATGATGTTGCGATCGAACTTATACCAGTTGCGGGCCAGGAACCCCGTGGCTCGCAACGCCTTCGCGTCGCCGGGGGCCAGCTCGTCCGCGGCCAGCATTTCGAGGACCATCCGGTCGTACGCTTGGTCCTCGTTCAGCGACTCCACGATCCAGTCGCGCCATTGCCAGATGTGGCGTTGGCCGTAACGAATCTCCTCCCCGAATCCGGCCCAATCGCTGTAACGCCAGACATCCATCCAGTGCCGCGCCCACCGCTCGCCGTACGCTGGACTGGCAAGCAGTTGATCCACCACGCGTTCGTACGCGTCGGGCCGCTCATCGGACAGGAAACTGCGCAGCGCGTCGCGACTGGGCGGCTCGCCCACCAGATCGAGATAGACGCGGCGCAGCAGCGTAGCGCGCGAGGCTCTCGGCGGACTCGCGGCTGATGGGGCCGAGGAAGCAGACGCGAGCAGAGCGTCCACGGGATTGATCCCATCCTCCAAGGCGCCGGCAGCGTGCGAGTCAGGCCGCGCAACGCGTGGCACGGTAACCTCCGCCACCGGTTGGTAGGACCAGTGTTCCCGCGGATCCGCAGGCACCGGCTCGTCGGGCCCCACCGCCCCCTGCTCGATCCACTGACGCAGCAGTGTCAGTGCTTCGTCCGTCAACCGCTCGCCCTCCCCAGGCGGCGGCATCCGCGACTCCTCCTCGGGGTCGACCACTCGCTTCAGCAGCAGGCTCTCTGCAGGCCGAGCCATGTCGATGACAGGCCCCGACTCCCCCCCCGCTCGAATCCCGGGCATCGCATCGAGACGAAGTCCTCCCTCCTGCCGCAAAGCTCCATGGCAGGAGACGCACTTCGCGTTCAGTAGCGGCTTTACCTGCCGTGTGTAGTCCACGGTCGGCTCGGCCACAACATGGCTTGCGAGCCCGATCCAGGAAAACAGCAGCACGAGAGCACGAGCCATGATCGGGGTCCCGAATCCATGTTTCGATTCGAAAAGGCGAAGGCAGGGGTGGGGCGCGGAGGTGAGGCCTGGAAGGGAAAGCAGAGTTTCCATCTTAGCGTGAAGGCGAAGCCGCGCACACAAGAAGCTCGAAAATCTTTACGAGGAACAGCCAGACACAAGGCAACCGCCTCGAAGAAGCTCGCTGCCGAAGCAACCCCGGCCCCACAACGCGTCCGCAGGCTCTCAGCAGCGGAAACAACGGTTGGCACGAGAGCCAGAGAGGTTTCTGGCTCCAAGACACGGGCGGCCCTGGGATCCGCAGGCTTGATGCCCTTGAAGCCGCCGCCTCAACGCACCCTGCGGAACAACCATCGACCGAAGGCACGAGGCCAGACAAGATTCCGCGCGGATCCGCCTCGTGCGATACGCGCGCGATTGCAATCGTCGTCCCACAACCCAGATCGGCACATGGCGTTTGCCGATCTAGGGGTTTTCGAGGAACCTGCTAGTTTCGCCCGTTGTGGCTCGCCAGGGGAATCGCCATCAAGGTCCGAGCGCGGGCCACGTCCTCCAACTCCTCATCCGGTCGCACGAGGAACCGCCGGGCGGTCGCGTCCACCATCGACTCCAGCCACTGGCCAAACCCGACCTCTTCGGGCTTTGTCCCATACTGTTCGAACGCGTCGAGGAACACCGCCTCCACCATGTCGTCAATCATGATCCGCGACCCCACTTCGGCCTCGAGGTCCGGATAACGAAACACCCAGCGGCCGATGCGTTGGGTCAGCGCCTCTTCGTATTCGAACGTCGCGACTCGGAACGCATGGTAGTCGCCATCTCGAACGGCATCCTCGATCAACGTGAGGTCGGGAATGAAGGTGGGCAGCAAGCGATGATGCGTTCCCTGCGCGTGCTTCGACTGCTCGTCGAGGTTCTCTAGGCGCCCCTTGTACGCAACGAGATTCCTCAACAGGCTGTCCATGCATCGTTGCAGGGCCGGATGGAAATCCGTTCCCTCCTCGCGGCTGAACAGCGTGTCGCCCGGCAACACCAAGCTGGTCTTTACAACGTAACGGCCGCTCCGCGGGTGGTGAAAAATCGTGATATAGAGGTCGGAAACGGGAAACGTTGCCACCGGTTTTCGAATCGGGTCGATGCCGCGCTGCAGCTTCTCCAGTTCCGCCTCCGACAGCTCGAACTCCTTCGTATCCAGATCGATCCTCAGGTTGAACGCCTTTTCGTAGTAACGCATGGAGTTTCTCCTGGAGAGGACATTCGACTACATCTGCGGCCAGCCTTGCGTCGCCAAACACGTGGGCTGCCGTGGAGGGTCGGTCACACCCCCCCGAGATAAAGTGGAGCAATTACGGTGCCGCGGGGTAGGGAGTTTGCGCATCGCGCAGGTCGCGCAAGGAAAAGCGTTGC
>JBIIEC010000213.1:0-9976 GCA_044238045.1 Pirellulaceae bacterium
ACACCGGGCACGCGCCGCAACACGGCGACTCCGCCCGCCGAGCCGCGCATCGAAGAGTACCTGTCCGTCGATCCGGTGGAAGTTGAATTGGGGCTGGCGCTGGTCCGGTTGGCCGATGCGTCGCGCGGAGGCAACCTGCTGGCACGCATCACGCAGCTGCGGCAGGCGATCGCCACCGAACTCGGGCTGGTGCTGCCCAAGGTCCGGATTCGCGACAACCTGCGACTGACGGAAAACCAGTATCGCATCAAGGTGCTGGGCAATCCCATTGCCTCGGCGACGCTGCCCACCGACGGCGTACTCGCCGTGCCCCCGAGTGCCACCGCTCCTCGCTGGGAACATCCGGTGACGCGCCATCCGGCTTTCGTCGCCAACCTCGTGACGATTCCGCACGCCCAGGTCGCGGAAGCGGAACGGGCCGGTTACACGCTGCTGGATCCCGCCGCCGTGCTGCTGCAGCACCTGCGGCAGGTCGTTTCGCGACAAGCGGCCGAGCTGCTGACACGCGACGCCACGAAACACTTGGTGGAGGAGACCCGTCGCACGGCGCCCGCGGTGGTGGATGAACTGATTCCGCAGGTCATGAAACTTGCCGATGTCCAGCGCATCCTGCAGCGACTGCTGGCCGAGGGCGTATCGATCCGGGCTCTCAGTACGATCCTCGAGGCGTTGGGCGACGAAGCGGGACGCGTGGTGGGGGATCTGCAGTTGACCGAGCGAATCCGACTGCGACTCGCTCGATCCATCTGCGCCCAGTACCGGGATGAACGCGAGCGGCTGCATGTCGTGACGCTGGAACCGGCGTTGGAGGAGCGGATTCTCGCGCAGACGCAGCTGGTCAGCGGCGATGCGGTCGTGCGGCTGTCATCGCAGGAGATTGAGAATCTCTGTCGGACGATTGACGCCTCCCTGACACCCCTTCGGCAGATGAGCCGACCGGAAGTGCTGCTGGTGAAACCGGAGATTCGAGCGGCGCTGCGGCGTCTGGTGGCGCCCTGGCTGCCTCTTCTGGTTGTATTGAGTTATCCCGAGATCACGCCGGAAACGAAGGTGGTCTCGTTGGGCATCGTGGGTGACACGAAGACAGGTTGAGGATCGCCATGCAGGTTCGCACATTTCGAGCACGATCGCTGGAGGAGGCGTTGGGGCAAGTCCAGCAGGAGCTGGGCCCGGACGCCCATGTGTTGCAGGCGCGCGAACTGGAAACCAGTTGGTGGGAACGATTCTCGCGGGGACGCCACTACGAGATTCGCACTCGCGACCAGTCCGCCAATCCGCTTCCCCTCCGCAAGTCCGGCAGCTTCGAGGGAGAGACGCTGGACGAGTATCGTTCTACGGGGGAACGCCATGCGACGGAAGTCGCGGGCTCTTCGACGCTGGCGAGTCCAGGCACTTCAGCAGGAACGGCGTATTTCGATCGCCAGAATGCGGGGCCATTCGAAACGGATCGTCCGGGGTACGGAGGCGGTCGAACGGTCGACGCGATGCCGGACCGGTTGGAGTTGGAGGCGGACCTCGACGCCCGCCGACGGCGGTTTCAAGATTTTGCACGGCCCGATGGAAGCGGACGCGAGGGCGCGGCGGGCACCGACCCGTTTGAACTGGGGGGGGGCCTGGAACAGGACGGGCCAGCTCGAGCGGTCCTGCCCGCAGGTTCTTTTCGTCGTCCGCAAGCGACTTACTCTTCACGCGTCCTGGAAGTCATTTCGCGCCTGATCGAAGCGGACATCACGCCGCATGCGGCCCGCGACCTCGTGGATGCCGTGCATGAGGCGGGCGCGGTCACCGCAGGCTGGACCCTGGTGGATTGGCAGCACGCCCTCGTCGGACACCTGCACGCGGAACTGCCGCGCGGCGGAGAGCTGCGCGTTGGACGAGGACATCGCAAGGTCGTGGCCTTGGTCGGACCCACCGGCACGGGCAAGACCACCACGGTCGCCAAGCTGGCCGCGCGGTGGCGGTTGGAGGAACACCTGAAGGTGGCCCTGGTCAGCGCGGACACGTATCGTGTTGCCGCCGTCGAGCAGATGAGGACGTATGCGGACATCATGGGCCTGCCCTTGGAGGTCGCCACGACTCCCCGGGAGATGCAGGCGGCCCTCGCCCGTTTCGCCGACCAGGATGTCGTCCTGGTCGATACGGCGGGTCGCAGTCCCCACGACAACCTCCAACTGCAGGAACTACGTTCGTTGCTGGCCGAGACGCAGGCAGAGGATGTGCTGCTGGTCTTGAATGGTCCTGCTTCCGCGTCCCATCATCGGCTGGCCGTGCATCGCTTCCGCGAGGTCGGCGCGACCGGGATGGTGGTGACGAAACTGGATGAAGCGACTTCGCTGGGCAGCCTGCTGCCCGTCGTTCGCGAGACACGACTGCCCGTGCACTACCTGACCTGCGGGCAGAGCGTGCCGGAAGATCTGGCTGCAGCGGATCCCGCCCGACTGATTCCCGCACTCCTTGGATTCGAGCCCGTTGACCATGTTGCCTGACCAAGAGTTCCATCGCATGCTCGACCAAGCCGACACCCTCCGCCAGAAGGTGCTGCAAACCACCTCGCTCGCGCCGATCCCCGACCATCGGGGCGGACTGCTGGTGGTGGTCGGTGCCCAACCGGGAGTGGGCGCGTCCACTGTCGCCGCGCAACTCGCCTGGCAGCTGTACCGCAGGGACTGCCCCGTTGGATTCGTCCAACTGGAGAACGCGCCTGGATGCGGCGAGCGTTCGCCTGGTGACCCGCGACGCAGGTCGTCACACCAACCATCCTGGGAGCAGGTTGCGTGGGGACACCGGACTCTTCGCGAGGCCTGGCGACACCAGTCGGCCGGCCTGCCCCGACTCGTGCCGTTCGCCCCGGACTCGGAACACGGAACGTGGATGGACCAGACGCAGCGGCTGCCATCGGGGATTTCGAGGGAGGCCCCTACCGCTTCGACCGCCTCCTCGGCCCTCGGGCCCTGGGGGATTCAGCAGTTGCTGCTGGCCGCCGCCGATCGAACCGTCGTGGTAGATGCCGGCCTGGGGCCCCATCTTCCCCACCTGCTCCCCGTCGCGACACAGGTCTGTCTGGTCATGGACGCCCAAGAGAATCGCGCGGCCGACCAGTACGCGTGCTTGAAACATCTGTCGAGCCACTTGGGAGGAGCCCGCTGCTGGTTGGTGATGAACCGCGTGACGGCAGTAATCGAAGCGACCTCGATGCAGCAACGCATGGTGGCCACGGCCGATCGGTTCCTCAACCTGGCCCTGGCCGTCGCCGGCTGCCTGCCGGAAAACTCTGGCTCCCACGGGGGCAAGACCGCGATGGCCGAGGAAGGCCCGGACTGCCTTCAGGAGAACTGGGGAGGCCCTGCATGGCGAGAGGCTCTGTCGCGGATGGCTGGCCACTTTGAAGAGGCTCCGGTGTCGCGGGCCGCTGCTCCAGAACTCACCCGACTGGCGGGAGCTGCCTAGCATCGCGCGGAAGGATCCGTGGGACCTCCGAAGTGGCCGGGCCATTTGCAACCGGTGCACGCAGGAAAGAAGCCTCACCGATCCAGACGAAAACCTTGCGATTGTCGTATTGAGTCAAATGAAAAAACTTGCGAACATCTCCGCCTCGTGAGTGGGGCGAAGAAGGATCAGCAAAGAAAAAAATGACACTTGTTGATCCCGTGGTAACCGACAGACCGATAGACAGATGTCAGGCCCACCGCGCCGACCGATGGAAAGATGGGTTGTCTAAGGTGAGTTTAAGCACTACTGCCAAGAGACTCAGGTCATCATGAGGCAGACGCCTGTGACCTGCTCGACGCCGCCAACTCAGCTCCCCGTTTTCCCAACCACTTGCTCCCGACGACCAGATCTCGACAGCTCGACTTCGACAACACGGTTCGCGACGCAGGAAGCGGCGTGGTCCCGATTTAAAACAACGCGATTGCCGGTCAGACGTTCATGGAGGAATGCATGGCAGTTACGACAGCCCCCACGGTTGTTCAATCCAAGCGCCCTCAAGACGAGGAAATGGATGCGATATGGCGCGCTTACAAGGCGGACATGGGCAACAAAGAGTTGCGCAACCGTCTCATCGAGCGTTACCTGCCGCTGGTGAAGTACAACGGCGAACGCATCTGGTCCCGACTTCCTGACGGAGTCGACCTGGACGACCTGATCTCGGCCGGCGTCTTCGGCCTCATGGATGCGATCGACGCGTTCGACATGAGCCGGGGCGTCAAGTTCGAGACCTACTGCGTGCCACGCATCCGCGGTGCGATGCTCGATGAGCTGCGTACCATGGACTGGGTGCCTCGCTTGGTTCGCTCCAAGGCCAGCAAGCTGTCGGAAGCCACCAAGACGCTGGAAGCCCGCCTTGGCCGTCCGCCCAGCGAGGTGGAACTGGCGACGCACATGGAAATCAACGTTGCCGAACTGGAGAAGATGATCCTGGAGGCGAACGCCGTCAACCTGATCAGCCTGAATAAGAAGTGGTACGAGACGGACAGCTACAAGGATGTGCGTGAGATCGACATCCTGGAAGACAAGAAGGGCGAGGATCCGACCCGACGCATCCAGAAGAACGACCTGATGCGTCTGGTCACCCGGGGGCTGAACCGCAACGAACGGCTGATCATCATCCTCTACTATTATGAAGAGTTGACGATGAAGGAGATCGGCGCGACGCTGGACCTGAGCGAGAGCCGGGTCAGCCAGATGCACAGCAGCATCGTGCAGCGGCTGCAGTCGCAACTGGGCCGTCGTCGTCCGGAGTTCGGCAACGTCTGACGGGCATCGGGGCGGGGCTCCGCCCCCAGCGGGCCGTCGGGGACTTCACCGAGGCCACCAGGCACGACAGGAACTCACCAGGGCGGCCACTCCTCCTTCACGGGCGGAAGTGGCCGCCTTTTTTCGTTGAAGCTGTGTCTGCCGCGGAGCGGGCGGATACCGGTTCCTCGCGAAACGGGGGACCGCTAGAATGCGATCGCCGTGAACGGCCCGGGCGAGCGATTCGCTTGGAGAGACACATCCCCGGGACGGGCCCCCATGTGGACATCGACGATCTTCTGGCGAGTGTTCTCCGCGTTCGCGGCCCTGATCGTGCTGGCCGCGATCCTCTTCGGCTTCCTTGTGGCGCGTTCCGAGGAGCATGAGCTCCGGACGCAACTGGTCGATCGCCTGCGCGTGGCCGCCGTGTCGGTCGGTCAGCTCGCGCGACACGAAGCAGCCCTCGAATCGACCGACGAGCTGCAGGCGTTCTTGCAGCAGTTCGGCAAAGAGATGGGAATCCGGTTGACGCTGGTGGACATCGGTGGTCGCGTCCTCGCCGATTCCGAAATGAAGGACTTGGCCGCGGTGGAGCAAATGGAGTCGCACAAGGATCGTCCCGAGATCGTCGCTGCGCTGCAGTCGGGCTGGGGGCTTTCCGAACGATTCAGTTCGTCGTTGAAAAACCAGCTGCTGTTCTACGCCGTGCGGGTGGATGGAGCGAACGGCCCGCTGGCCGTGGCGAGATCCTCGCTGCCGGTTTCGGAAATCCTGCGGCAGGTGACGCGCGGCCGAGGCATGGTGGCGCTGTTCTCCGCCGTCGTGACGCTGCTGGCACTCGCCGTTACCTTCTACCTGCTCTCACGCATCATCGATCCGCTGCTGGAGTTGACGCGGGCGGTGGAGTCGACATCGGCTGGCAATCTGCGGGCACGCCTGGAGATCGACGATCACGACGAGATCGGCATGCTGGCCAAGGCCTTCAATCGGATGAACGACGACCTGGCGACCTACATCGACCAGTTGCGCCAGCGAGGCGACCAGTTGGCGGCCGTGCTGGGGGGGATGGTGGAAGGAGTGATCGCCGTCGATCGCAGATCGAATATCCTCTTCGCGAATGAATCGGCGGCGACGCTGTTCGGCTTCCGCAGCGAGCAGTCCCAGGGCCGTCCGCTGACGGCCGTCGCTCGCGACGAGGCGCTCCATCACTCGGTCCAGCAGGCCATCGAGACGCGGGATGTAGTGAATTCGGAAATCAATCTGCGTGGACCAGCGCCGGGCACGCTCGCCGTCCATGCCGCGCCCCTGCCCGGACAGCCCTGCCCGGGCGTGGTACTGGTGTTCTACGACATCACCCGCCTGCGCCGGTTGGAGTCGTTGCGGCAGGAGTTCGTGGCGAACGTTTCGCACGAGTTGAAAACGCCCTTGAGCGCGATCAAGGCGTACGCCGAAACGTTGCTCGCGGGAGCCATTCACGACCAGACGAACAACGTCCATTTCGTGCAACGCATCGAGGACCAGGCCGATCGCCTCCATCAGTTGATCCTCGACCTGCTGAGCCTGGCGCGGATCGAGTCGGGGCAGCAGGCGTTCGAGATTGAAGTGGTGGATGTCGCGCAGGTGGTCAGCCTGTGCCTGGGCGAGAATCGGCGGATCGCCGAGGCGCGGTCGATCGACCTGAAGTCGACACCGCCTCCGGAACCGGTCGGAGTGCTGGCGGATGATGAAGGCGTTCGGCAGATCCTGGAGAACCTGGTCAGCAATGCCATCAAGTACACCCCCGCCGGCGGCAGCGTGACGGTCCGTTGGCGCAAGGATGCAGACGCCTGCCTGCTGGAAGTGGTGGATACGGGCATCGGTGTCGAGCCCGAGCATTTCACGCGGCTATTCGAACGATTCTATCGCGTGGACAAGGCACGTTCACGTGAACTAGGAGGCACCGGCCTAGGGCTTTCCATCGTCAAGCATCTGGCCCAATTCTTTGGCGGCAACGTGGGCGTGCAGAGCGAGCCGGACAAGGGCAGTACCTTCTGGGTGCGACTGCCGTTGGCGCCCGAAACCCGGTGACGCGAAACCCGGTGACGCGAGGACCCCGGCAGGTCGCAGGCCGACTAGGCAGTCGGCCTGGCTTGACAGGCCGACGCGAATGATCTATTCCGCCTCTGCCCAGGGCTGGGTTATGGCCCTGCCTTGTCCTTGATTACAGGCAGGGCAGGGGAGTGACTATCGCTGGTCACGGTAACGACCGGGCACAAGACACTCGTTCGTTCGTCGGTTACTCGCGGCGAAACGCCTTCAGGTTCGCCCGCAGGGAGATGCGAGATGGTTCCGGACATTGCGGTCCTCGTTTCCAGTTACGAGCGTCCCTGGCACCTCGAACGCGTGCTGGCGTCGATAGCATGCCAGCAGCAGATGCAGGGACGCTTCGAAGTCATCGTTACGGATGACGGATCGCGCGATGAGACCCATGCCGTGGTCGAGGCGTTCGCCAGGCAGGTGTCGTTTCCGGTCTGCTGGACAACGCACCCGCACGACGGATTCCAACTGGCCCGCTGTCGCAACGAAGGGGTGGCGGCGAGTCGCGCGGAATACCTGCTGTTCCTGGACGGGGATTGCCTGGTTCCGCCAGACCACTTGTGGCAGCACTGGCGCCTGCGACAGCAAGGGTGCGTCTGGGCCGGCTACTGCGCCTGCCTGGATCGCGAAGCCACGCAAACGCTGACGGTGGCCGACATCCAGGCGGCTCGCTACCTGGACTTGGCTCCGCCCGCCGAACTCCGCAAACTCCGTCGCATGCATCGCAAGGCACTCGTCTATTCGTTCCTGCGGCATCCTACCAAGCCCAAACTGTACGGCGGGAACGTGGGGATTTTTCGCGAGGACTACCAGCGCATCAACGGCTACGACGAGAACTTCCGCGGCTGGGGGTGCGAGGACGACGACCTGCGACTGCGACTGCGACAGGCTGGCGTCCGCATCCGTTCGGTGTTGGGCGCCACGCGGACCTACCATCTCTGGCATCCCCCTGGACAGACAACGCCCCAGCGATGGCGTGACGGCGCGAATGTGGACTATCTGCACAGACAGGAGCGATCGGCTCGCTGCGAGCGGGGACTGTCCTTGAGGCTCTCGGAGCCCGACCGGACGACCATCCACCGCTGGTCGCAGCAGACGCTCGCCCGCCAGCCGGGCGAGGCGGCCTGAGTTCGCCGCTGGGAATTGGGGCGCGGGACGCGTCTGAGCGTCGCCGCTGGGCTTCGCCTTCGATCTTGACGCATCCGTCCCCATCCGCCACGCTGCCCATTGTGGGAGGGAGTCAGAACGCGCGAAGGCGCGCGGACCGATGCTCTCGTGGCCTCAAGGATGAAGCCTGCCATGTGCGCGATTGGTGGTATTGTGGATTTCCTGGGGCGAACGCCCGAGCCGGGGCGGCTGTCCGCCATGATGGAGGCCCAGGCCCACCGCGGGCCCGACGGCCAGGGGATCTGGTCGCGCGAGGGAGTCGCCCTGGGCCATCGCCGACTGTCGATCCTCGACCTCGCCGGCGGCGCGCAGCCCATGGCCAACGAGGATGGCACCGTCTGGCTGACCTACAACGGCGAGATCTACAACTTCCGGTCACTTCGCGCCACGCTGGAGTCGCGCGGCCACCACTTCTGCTCCTCGTCCGACTCCGAGGTGATTGTCCATGCGTACGAGGAGTGGGGCGACGACTGCGTGACGCGTTTTCGTGGCATGTTCGCATTCGCGGTGGTCGACTGGCGGAAGCGGCGAGTCCTGCTCGCGCGGGATCCCTTGGGAATCAAGCCGCTGCTGTTTCGCCTCGAAGCCAGCTACCTCGCGTTTGCCTCGGAGATCCCGTCGCTGGTATTGGCGGAAACAGAGAAGCCAGCGATCTCGCCGCAGGCGGTCGACTACTTCCTGCGCTACCGGTACGTTCCCTCGCCGCACACGATCTACCAGCGGATTCTTCGCCTGCCGCCCGGCCACGCCTGGTCATGCAGTCTGGAGGGTGGGGAAGCGGAACTGCGCGAGTACTGGACGCCTCCGGAGTTCGCGGACGCCCCCGGTGAACTCGGCTCGAACGCGCCTGCGGAGATCGACTGGCTGGAGCGGTTGGACGAGGTCTTGAGTGACTCCGTGCGTCTGCACCTCCAGGCGGATACCCCTTGCGGCGTATTCCTCTCGGGAGGCGTGGATTCGACGCTTGTCGCGGCATGGATGCGGCGTCTGCAACCCGACCGCCCGATCAAGGCCTTCGCCATCGGCTTCGAGGAGGACTCGCATTCGGAAATCGGCCATGCCGAGTTCGCGGCGCGGACGCTTGGCCTGGAACTGCACAGCGAACGGGTGCGTCCGGATGGCGTGGCGATCTTCGAGGAGATCCTGGGCCGGAGCGGAGAGCCGTTTGCGGACACGTCGGTCCTGCCGACATGGCACGTGGCGAAGCTGGCGCGGGAACATGTGCCTGTCGTGTTGACGGGCGATGGAGCGGACGAGTCGTTCGCCGGCTACGGACGCTACGACCGCTGGTTGCGCGACACGCTGTTCCACGAACTGCGGCGTGTCTGGAGTCGTCCCGAAGCGGCGTGGCGGCGTCTGGTGGCCGAGGCGTCGGGATGTGCTCGCAGCCGGTTGATGCGTTGGGAAGAGAAGTACATCGGCGTGTTCTCGCGCGATCAGCGGCTTCGTCTCTGGAAGGACGATTTCGCGACGGTCGTGGACGTTCCCTCCTCGGCGTTCTCCCAGGCGCACCGGGAGGCCGCGGAATGGGGACCGCTGGAGTACGCGCAGCATCTGGATTTGAGGACCTACCTGCCGGGGGACATCCTGGCCAAGGTGGATCTCGCGGGCATGGCGCACGGGCTGGAGGCGCGGACGCCGTGCACGGACGTTCGGGTCCTGGAATTTGCGCGGCAACTGCCGGGCTCGCAGTTGCGAAGCCGCGGGCCGGATGGTGAATGGACAATGAAGGGCCTGCTGAAGCGAAGTCTGGCAAGATGGTTTCCGGCCGACTTCGTCTACCGTCCCAAGCAGGGGTTCGCGATTCCAGAGACAGCATGGATGCGACGTGGAGGCGTAGCGAGGGGCTGTCTGGAGGATCTGTTGCTGGACGCAGGGTCGCCCCTGCGTGACTGGTTTCGAGGCGACGCGCTGGAACTGCTGGTGTCCCGCTTCGACGCGACGGGGCAGGGTGCCACGGGGCTCTGGTCGCTGGCGGTCCTGGGGCTTTGGCTGAACA
>JBIIEC010000214.1:0-9974 GCA_044238045.1 Pirellulaceae bacterium
GCGGCGGATGAGTTTTCGGACCGACTAGCGCGTGGGGAGACGCCCACGGTCGAGGAATACGCGCAGCGTTATCCGGAGATAGCCGCGCTGATCCGCGAGCTGTTTCCGGCGCTGGAGTCGATGCGTGCCCCGGAGCTGACGCGCGGGACCGCTTCGACGCAGTATCTTTCCTGGAACGAGCTGTCGAATCGCGAGGCGCTGGGGGACTTCATCATCCATCGCGAAATTGGTCGCGGCGGAATGGGGATTGTCTACGAGGCGACACAGCGCTCCATGGGCAGGCGGGTCGCCGTCAAGATCCTGCCCTTCGCCGCGCTCAGTGACGACCGGCGGCTGAAGCGTTTCCAGAACGAAGTTCGCGCGGCCGCGACGCTCCAGCACCCCAACATTGTCTCCGTCTATTCGGTCGGCGAGGAGCGAGGCGTGCACTACTACGCCATGCAGCTGGTGCGTGGCCAGAGCCTGGCCAGGGTGCTGCGTGATCTTCGCCAGATGATGCGGCGTGAGCATCTGGTGGTCGACGAGCACACCGCGATGCATGTGATGCGGAGTTCGGAGGAGGGCACCGATGACGAGGCATCGGGGCCGGGGCGGCGTGGCCAGCCGGGCGGGCTGCGGGGACCGGCAGCGGAAGACGATCCCTACGATATGCCCTCGGACGCCGACCAGAGTCACCCGGTTTCGCTGAGCGAGCAAACTGGCTCGCGGGCGGGTGCTGGCGGGAACCAAGCGTTCCACGCCTCGTCGTCGAACTCTACCTCCAGCTTCACGGCGGGCTACTTCCGCTCGATCGCGCGGATGCTGGCTGGCGTGGCGGATGGGCTGGAGCACGCGCACCAGCTGGGCATCGTGCACCGCGACATCAAGCCAGGCAACCTGCTGCTCGATGCGCAGGGCAATGTCAGCATCACCGATTTCGGCGTGGCCCGCATCGGCGAGGACGCGGGCCTCTCGATTGTCTCGGAGGTGGTCGGCACCCTGCGTTACATGGCTCCGGAACAGGCGTTGGGCCGAGGAAGCGTCGATCATCGCGCCGATGTCTACTCACTGGGGGCCACGCTACACGAACTTTTGACGCTGCGGCCGCTCTTCACCGGCGTCGACCGACAGACGCTGCTGCGGAAGATCGCCTGGGAGCAGCCGACATGGCCGACTCAGTTGAATCGCCATGTGCCGCCCGACCTGCAGACCATCGCGATGAAGGCGTTGGCCAAGGAACCGTCCGAGCGTTACGCGACCGCGGCGGAGATGCGCGACGACCTGAGGCGGTTTCTGGAGAACCGGCCCATCAAGGCACGGCTCGCGGGCCCCCTGGTCCGGACCCGAAAACTGCTGCAGCGCCACCCGCTCGCCTCCGGCCTGCTGCTGCTCTCCAGCTTCGTCTTCTCCGTCTTCATGGCAGCTTCGGCACAGCAGGCCAACGAAGCCCGCGAGGCGGCCGAGCAGCACGAGGCGACGGCGGAGAGCAACTACCAGGGCTTGCTGCAGAAGACCTACGAGTCGGACATGTTGCTCGCGTACCTGACCTGGGACGCAGGCGAGCCCACGAAGGCGCGGGCCATGCTTGAGCAAATCGCGCAGCGCGGTCGAGGCAAACAGTCGCTCGGCGACGACTTCCACCTGCTGGACGCGGTCACGCGCAGCGGCTGGCGATCGCTGCCGCACGATCTGGGGCCAATCGTCGAGATGGCGGCCTTCCGCGACGGCCAGTCCATCGCCGTGGGTTCCACCAATGGCCATGTCGCGATCGTCGACTCACGCACCGGCTCCATCCGCCAGCGATTCCTGATGGCGCCGGGGGTGATCGTGACGGCCTTGGCATTGTCGCCCTCCGAGAAAGAACTGGCCGTAGCAGGCCAGTTCATCCCGGACATCAAATCGATCGTGCGCACCATTGACCTGGAGACCGGCGAGGTCCGCGATCACCCGGAACGATTTCCGAGCAACATTGAGTCGCTGGCGTACCATCCCAGCGGCAACGAAATTGCGGTGGGCTGCCGCTACGAGAACGTGTTTCTCATTTCGCTGAACGAGGACTCGACGCAGCGCGTATTTGCCTCCACCCGCCGCAACCGCTCGCTGGCGTTCTCCCCCGACGGCGACCAACTGGCCGTCGGCAGCGAACACGACCAACTGCGCATCTACGACATCGCGACCGGAGCCTTCCGGGACGCCAACCTGCCGGACACGCCCCAGGCGTTCACGTGGTCGCAGGATAGCCGCTACATCGCGATTGGATTCTTTGGCGAGCCCTGCATCTGGGTGATGAGTCCCCAGGCTTTCCAGCAGCCGGTCTTCATCCTCCAGCAGAACCGTGGTCATATCGTGGACGTGGCCTTTTCCCCCAGCGGCAATCGCGTCGTCGCCGGGCTGCAGGAGGGCGGCATCGCATGCTGGGACCTGCCACGCGCCCCGAAAGCCTCCAACGCCATCCCGTCCGATCTCGCGCTAACCTCGCCGACGCCACCACAGCCGACCGTCTTAAGCGCCTGGTCCCACTACGTGCTCCATGACGGCGAGGTGCAGCGAGTGGTCTTCCCCACGGAGAGCATGGCGATCAGCGCGGGGGAGGAAGGTGCGTTGGTCGCCTCCACCTTCAACACACCCAACCCTCTCTCGACGTTGATCCCCCAGGTGCAGATCTCGGACCTTGCCCTGGCATCCGACAATCGCCGTCTGGCGGTGGGCACCCGGGAGGGAGCCGCCTTGTTGATTGACATGAAGGAAGCCACCGTGCGGCAGCTGCTGCCCGCCAACGGCCTGGGGCTGCACTCCCTCCGTTTCGCCGGCCCCCGGCACGACCAGCTGCTTGCGTGCTGGACCGATTGTCGCGTCGCCCAAGTCGACCTGAAGACGGGCGTCCCGACCAACCTGATCCCCGGATCCCCGGAGGGCTACGCCACCATCGACCGCCACGGGGCGCTGCTGCAGGTCGCATCGCCGGGCCATCGCGCCACCATGCTGGTGAATGGCAGTGTATGGCAATGGCAGGACGACAGAGCGCCTCGTGAGATCGTCGCCCGCGAGGCGCTCCCCGCCCGCGCCTGGAGCAGTTGCTTCCTCGAAGCCACGAACCAGCTGGCTGTAGGAGGCCTTTCCGAGTCGATCCGCCTCGTCTCGCTCAGTCCTCCTTTCCTCTCGGTCGACATGCCCCGCATGAGCTGCACGTCCAGCATGCTCTACGATTCTGCGCGCCAGCGACTGATCACGGGCCACTCGACGGGCAAGTTACGCGTCGTGTCGCTGCAGGACCTGAAGGTCGTGGCCACGAGCGCACTGCTTCTGCGTGTCAATAACCAGCAACCGGGAGGCATTTCCGTCACGTGCCTGCAGCTGACACCGGATGGGCAGCATGTCCTGGCCGGCTACGACGACGGCGCCGTTCGACTCTGGGCCGCGGAGGACTTGCGATTCGTCGGCACCTTGGTTCCTCCCTCCGCCACGGGCCAGATCCATGCGCTGTGGATGATGAATTCGCGCGGTCCGCTCATCGCCCTGCGACGCGATGATGAACATTACAGCACCGTCGATGAACTCGTCTGGGTGTCGCTCGACGCGGTGCTGCCGGCGCCACCCAGCGCCGCCGAAGGCACCCACGCGACTTACGCGGATTGGGCTCCACCGCGTGCAGAGCAGCTTCGAGGGGAGACGATACCATGAGCCAGTTCTCCATCGAGGACACGGGCGGCCTGCTGGCCAACCATGAGGAGGGCGACCCGGAGGCGCTGGATCGGCTGCTGCGACACTATCGGCCGTTCCTGCGCCGCATCGTCCGTGTCCGCATGGATCCCATGCTGCAGGGGCGCGTCGATCCCTCGGATGTGATCCAGGAAGCGCAGATCGAGATCATCCGCCGCATGGACGACTACCTGCGGCGTCGTCCCATGTCGTTCCGCGCGTGGCTGCGCAACACCGTCTGCCAGCAGCTGCAGATCGTCTGGCGCCGCCACCGACTCGCCCAGAAACGCACGGTCGACCTCGAAGTGTCCTTCGACGCCCAGTCGTCGCTGGCCCTGGCGCAGCTGCTGCTTGGCGAAAGCCCCAGCCAGCAGGTCGAACGGCTCGAGCTGGCCGAACGCGTGCAGATCGCGCTCGCCAGCCTGCCGGAAAGGCATCGCGAAATCCTCGTGATGCGGAACTTCGAGGCGCTCACCAACAGCGAAACCGCGGAAGTCCTCGGCCTCAGCAAAGAAGCTACCAGCAAACGATATGCGCGGGCCCTGCTGCGGCTGCGTCAAAGCCTTCGCGGCCGCTGACGCACTCGTGTCACTTCCGTCGTCCTGCGATGCGGCAGCCGTCTACGGCAGGCGATCCAGCGACTCGCGAATCGCTCGCACCTGCGCGGGGCAGGTCTCGCGGCGCTGCTGGTCTCCCGGAACCTGCGGCGAATGCATCGGCACCGCGTCGCGCCAATAGTCCACGGGCGTGTCGCGAAGCACGGCCGCGCTGGCGTGGACTTCACGAGCCCCCGTGCCGCGCACCAGTTCCTCCACGTTCGTGCCCCGCACGCCGCAGCCGGGCATGACCACCAGACGATCGCCTGCCTGGCTCACCAGCGCGGCTAGATTCGACAGGCCCTCGGGAGCGGTCGAGCACTGGCCGGAGGTCAGCACGCGATCCACGCCCAGGCCCACCAGCGTCTCCAGCGCCCGCGGCGGATGCATTACCTGGTCGAAGGCACGGTGGAAGGTCACGCTGGGCCGCCCCAGGCCAGCACCGACTGGCCGAGGGGCGCGCTGCGCCGCGTCGAGCAGTTCCCGGCAGCAGTCCTCGTCGACCGAACCATCCGATCGCAACGGCCCCACGACAATCCCTGCCACCGGCTCCTGAACCAGCGCCGCCACATCGCGAAGCATAACATCGCGTTCCTCGGCGCTATAGCAGAAGTGTCCGCCGCGGGGTCGGATCATGACCATCACGGGCAGGCGAGTCGCGGCGAGGACGGCCCGCACCATGCCCAGGCTGGGCGTCGTCCCGCCTTCCACGAGGTTCGCGCACAGCTCCAGCCGATCCGCTCCCCCCTGCTCGGCCGCCAGGGCACTCGCGACCGAATCGATGCAGATTTCCAGCAGGACGCGCGTCGCCTTCGAACGGCTCACGGCATTTTCCATCGCAAAGAGACTCCCCAGGTCCAACGATCGGGTACCACCCCAGGGACCTGATTCGCCCCCGCGGACGGATCAGGCTACAATAGGCTCAGCGGGGCTCCAAGGCCCCAGGGTCCCGCGCGGCGACCGACGAGGCCCGGCGGCCGTATCGGCCCCCGATTCGACTTCACCCACTCGGCCGGCAGGCAGCCATACCATGGATCCTTCGGGAGACTCTCGATCGGCTCGATCGCCCGGCATGGCCCTGGTCTTTATCGTCGCCGCCTGGGCTCTCGCGCAGTGGCTGGTGCCGCCCAACCGTCCAGCGCCCACGTGAATCCTCTCGCGATGCGTCGAGCAGTCTGCTCGGCCGCTCTATCGTGAATCGCTCCCCGGCGGCACTCTGGTCTGCCCGCCTGCCGACGCGTCCTCCTCGGATGCCATCACGTCAGAAACGCGGTAGTCTCCGGCGCAGCGGCCAACCGGCCTCAACCGCCGCAGGGCATCGCCGCCCGTCTTCGGCCGCCCGTCACGAATCGGCACGCAGTCGCCGCGCGCGGCGCCGCATGGCACAGCTTCGGTCGCTTGCGGTATACTACGGCCCGATTTTGCCAGCCCGCTACGCAGCCTCGGGGCCCAGGCCGCTCCGACCCTTGGCGGCTCGGCGCCGAACATCGCCCCACCCCCGGAGATCCCTCCATGCCTTCCGCACTCCCGTTCGTTCGCTCTCTTGGTTTCCCGCGCCGCGCGTTCGCCACGATCGCCCTGCTGACCGGTTGCACGCTGGCAGCCGCCAACGCGATTGCCGATCAGTGGCCGAACTGGCGAGGTCCGCAATCCAACGGCGTGGCCCCCCAGGGAAGCTACCCGCTGCAGTGGAACTTGGAGACGAGCGAGAACGTGCTTTGGAAGGTCCCGATGGAGGAGCGCACCGGCTCGACGCCCGCGGTGTGGGACGACCTGATCTTTGTCACCACCGGTTCCGGTGGGAAGAACGTCCTGCGCGCGTACGACTGGAAGGGCGAGAAGCGTTGGGAGATCACGGCGGGCGAGGAGGTACCAGGCAAGCACAAGAAAGGCAGCGGCAGCAATCCCTCGCCGGTCACCGACGGCAAGCAAGTCTTCGCGTATTTCAAGAGCGGCGATGTGGCGTGCGTGGATTTCACCGGCAAGCTGCTCTGGCACAAGAATCTCCAGAAGGAGTTCGCCACCGATACGCTCTGGTGGGACCTGGGCACTTCGCCCGTGCTGACCAACGACCACCTGGTCATCGCCTGCGTGCAGAGCGGCCCGTCCTACCTGGCGGGTTTCGACAAGCAAACGGGGGAGGTGGCGTGGAAGGTCGATCGCATGCTGGACGCGCCCGAGGAGGCCAACCAGACCTACTCGACACCGCTGGTGCTGGAGCACCAGGGACGGCAGATGCTGGTGGTCCTGGGTGCCGACCATGTGACCGGCCACGAGGCGAAGGACGGCAAGGAACTGTGGCGAGTCGGCGGCTTCAATCCCGACCAGGACAAATACTTCCGCAGCATCTCCTCACCCGTCGCCGCCAACGGCATCATCCTCGCCCCCTACTCGCGCGGCACGACGCTCACCGCCATCTCCCTGGAAGGCAAGCAGCTGTGGCGCAAGGCCGAGATCTCGGCCGACGTGCCCACGCCCGCCGCGGCCGATGATCGTGCTTACGTCTGCAACGACCAAGGTCGCGTCGCCTGCGTTGCCTTGAAGACCGGCGAGATCGAGTGGAGCGTCGAAACGGGCAAGAACCGCAACGCCTTCAGCGCCTCGCCCATCCTGGCCGGCCGGCACCTGTACGTCTGCCGCGAGGACGGAGCGGTCTTCGTCGTGGACATCGACAAGCAGGAGGTGGTGGCCAAGAGCGAGATGGGCGAGTTCACCGTTTCGACGCCCGTCTTCGTGAACAACCGCATCCTGATCCGCACGGCCGACCATCTGGTCTGCATCGGCGGCAAATAGGGGTGTGCCCTGAACGGCGATCCCACCCATGCGTGTCGGTCGCGCCGGCCGCAACCTACCGCCGGCCTCGGCATGGCTTCAATTGACGGATAAGACCAAAGTTCGTATGCTGCCGCGACTTGCGACGACTCACGCCAGCAAATGACACGGCCCCAGCGGCTCGGCCGCAGCGTGTTGGCCGAGTCGCCCACGCTCCAGCACGGCCTACGATTTCGTTTCGTTATAAGGACCCAGTGAAATGGCTCGCGGAAAAACGTACGACAGCGTCACGCGCACGATCGGCGACACACCCATGATTCGGATCAACCGTCTGGTCGACTCCGGCCAGGCCACGGTCTTCGCGAAGTGCGAGTTCTTCCAACCGCTCAACAGCGTCAAGGACCGTATCGGCGTCGCCATGGTCGAAGCGGGTGAGAAGAGCGGCCGGCTGACCAAGGACTCGCACATCATTGAGCCGACGAGTGGCAACACGGGCATCGCCCTGGCGTTCGTCTGTGCCGCCAAGGGCTACCGCCTGACGCTGACGATGCCGGAGTCGATGTCGCTGGAACGCCGGGCGCTGCTGCGGGCGATGGGCGCAAACTTGGTGCTGACGCCGGCAGCCGACGGTATGCGCGGCGCCATCCAGGCCGCGCACGACCTGGTCCAGAAGGACCCCAACGGCTGGATACCGCAGCAGTTCGAGAACCCGGCGAACCCGGCCATCCACGAAGCGACCACGGGGCCCGAGATCTGGGAGGATAGCGCGGGGCAGATCGACGCCATCATCGCCGGTGTCGGCACGGGCGGCACGATCACCGGAGTCACCCGGTTCCTGAAGGCGCGCAACCCGAACTTCAAGGCCATCGCCGTCGAGCCGGCCACGTCCCCGGTGATCAGCGGCGGCGCACCGGGCAAGCACCGCATCCAGGGCATCGGCGCGGGCTTCATTCCCAAGAACCTCGACACGACGCTGCTGGATGAAGTGATCAAGGTCGATGACGAACAGGCCTTTGCCTGGTCGCGACGACTGGCCAAGGAAGAGGGCATCATGGCCGGCATCAGCAGCGGAGCGAACATGTACGCCGCCGCTCAAGTGGCCGCGCGGCCCGAGTTCAAGGGCAAGCGGATCGTCACCATCATGTGCAGCCTTGGCGAGCGTTACCTGTCGACGCCGCTGTTCGAAGGCCTCACCGGCTGATCGCGCAAGGCAGACAAGGAGCCAGCGGGAGTGCCAGCGGAGACGCTCGCGCTCCCATGGCCCCAGCCTGCGGTCACCCTTCCTCGCGGGACGACATCTTCTCCGTCGCCGAACTCTCCGTCGCCGAACTCTTCGGCGACGCCAGCGATCGTAGCCAAGCGGCGTCTGGCACGCCGTACGGGCGGAACTTTTCCGCGTGGCCGCGTTCGTGATCGTGGAACAGGGCGCGGAACCCGCCCAGTTGGCTGGCCGCCACCGAATCCATCAGGTGGCTCGAATCCACGGCGCTCATCTGCAGCAGCACGCGATGCGCGAAGTCGCGGAGCGATCCGCGTTCGAACCACCGCGATAACGTGTGGTGGCCATCGGCCCAAACGAGCGTATGCACGCCCACGGCCGGTCCTTCGCGGAGGATCCGCGCGAGTTGCGCCGCGGCGTTGCCTTCCGCCTGCTCGGCGCTGAAGCTTCCCAGGCCATAATCGTCGGGGCTTGGCTGCAGCGTCCGGAAGCGTCCGAGGTCATGGATCACCAGATAGATCTCGCTCGCCGAGACCGCGGCAGCGGCCAGGCGACGGTCCACTTCAGCGGCCAGCGCGGCCACCCGCGCAGCCGCCTCGGCAGGCCCCGTCGATCGCAGGTCCACCTGCAGCGTGTCGTGCAGCGCCGTGATCCACCCATCGTTCGGCAGCTCCTCGTGCTCGTCGGACACCAGTAGCTCGAACCGAGCCGCGCAGGCGGCGCGATGTGGGTCGGCAACGCGGTATCGGTCGGCGAGGGCGAGGCTGACGACGCTGGAAGCGATCAGGCCCGTGGCAAGATCGCGGCTGGATCCGACGAGCAGCAGGTTCGTGCCTGCCTGCCGACGAAAGGCCATGGAGACCGGTTCCTTGATCTCGACGGCCGCGCCGAGCCAGGCGCGCGGCACGCGCGACGCATCCGGCTGGACGTTCCGCTGGATCACGGCATCCAGTTCGCCGTTATCGCGCAGGTCGGCGGCCGACTGGCCTTCGAAGATAATCGGCGGGGGATCATGGCGTCCACGCTCCACGGCCAGGCGTCCGAGGCCGCGGAGGTATTCGTTGCGTTCCGCGTCGGCCAGCCAGACAACCTGGAACGGATGGTTGCCCTCCGCCATGCCATTCGCGTCGTTGTAGATGGCTTCGCCCGGCCGTCCGAGCATCCGCGCGGCCGTGTTGTCTTCGCTGAGGATCACATGCGCGTCCGCCGCGCTGCACTCCAGCGCGATCCGGACCGCCATCTGCCCCAGCGTGCTGCGAGCCAGCGAGTACGCGCCGGCCAGCGTCTGCGAACCCAGGATAACATGGATCCCGAACGCGCGACCCTGCCGCACCAGCCGGTCCAGCAGCAGCCCCGCCTCGTGCGAGACGCGATCGTCCTTCACGAAAAACTCCTGGAACTCGTCCACCACCAGCAGCATGCGCGGCATCGACTCGCCGGGCCGCGCGGCGCGGTACATCGCCAGGTTCTGGACGCCCGCTTCGCGATAGAGGTCCCCGCGCCGCCTCAACTCCTGGTCCAGCCGCTGCAAGACGCTCAGCCCGAACTCTCGCTCGCTCTCGATGGCGACGACCGCGGCGTGCGGCAGGCGCGCCGCCGCGTAGGGCTTGAACTCCACGCCCTTCTTGAAGTCCACGAGGAAGAACTGGAGCTGATCGGGCGAGTAACGCAAGGCGGCGTTCGTGATCAGCGCGTGCAGCAGAGTCGAC
>JBIIEC010000600.1:0-2942 GCA_044238045.1 Pirellulaceae bacterium
TGTTGCTTGGCCCAATCGTCGCGTGCCAATCGTCGCGTGCCAATCGTCGCGCAGCCACGGCCCTCGCACTCGGAATCCATCCGCGATCAGCCGGCGAGTCGGGAGCGGGCGGCCCACAATCCGAGGGCCGGATTGCGCACGAAATAGAATCGTTCGCCATCTCGCTCATTCCAGCCATCGTCCAGTTGGGCCGGATCGTAGCGTCGCATCATCGTCGCGAGATCGGCGTATCCATATCCGACACCTTCGACCTCTTCGCGCGTCAGGTGTCCCGGGCAGTAGGTGATCCGGAAACGATTCTCCGAGGAGCCGTGGATCAGGTGCGCGGCGGCGGAAAGATTGTCCTGCAGGTCCTGGTTCCGCGCGAGGGCGGCGAGGACTTCGGGCGTCGTCCGGTAGCCATACTTGCGGATCATTTCGTCGATCCGCGCGTCTTCGCCAAAAGTCTTCACTCCCGGCGCCAGCACCACCAGTTCACCCCCGTCGCCGATCACCATCCGCGTGCGATACACGGCCTTGTTGCCGAGCCACGTGCTGTGAAACTCTTCGGGATCCAGGTAGCAGACGATGCGTTGCGGCGACTCG
Source organism: Pirellulaceae bacterium (assembly GCA_044238045.1). Classification (GTDB taxonomy): domain Bacteria; phylum Planctomycetota; class Planctomycetia; order Pirellulales; family Pirellulaceae; genus CAZUJM01. The sequence continues at coordinate 586 of JBIIEC010000600.1, forward strand.
TCCAGCACGTTGAAATTCACCTGCAGCGAAAGTTCGCTGGCGCGGTAGAAACATTCCGGGTCGTCGCCGATAAAGAGTCCGCGCATCACCAGGTTCCGCTGCTCGTCGTGTCCCATGACGGTCAGCACATACAGCAGCGGCAGGTGGCCGCAGAACAGCCGTTCGGCTTCGTTGAGGATCTTGCGGAGGGGCGTATCGGCGCGCCCCATGATGCGTTCCATGCCGTAGGCGGCGCCGATGAAGTGGCTTTCATTGATGCCACGGACGCCGCCGGTTCCGACGAAGATATTCTTGTTGTAGTTCGCCATGCCGATCACCTCGTGGGGCACGACCTGCCCCACGGAAACGATCAGGTCGTGGTTTCCTTCCCACAGGAGTCGATTCAGCTGGGCGGGCCAGGGACGTTCCCAGATGCCCTCGGTCACCTGGCGGACAAACTCGGCCGGCACTTCGCCGATCGTGAGGACATCGTTGCGCCAGTCGTGGCGTCGAAAGAGTCCTGCGGGGATGCCCGGAAACATCCGCTCCCGCTGACCATCCGGCATGGGATCGTGCGTGCCGAGGGCGGGCATGATATCGACGAGCGAGTCGCCGAGCTGCTGGTGCAGGAAGCAGGTCAGCTTGCCAGCCTGGCTATGGTAGCGCGTGAAGTCGGGCGGCAGCGCGAGCACTCGACGGCGGGGCCCCAGTTGACGCAGGCAGTCGGCCAGCGCCTCGCGCACCTCCGTGTCCGTCAGGCTCGTGGAAGGCGACCCGACCGCGTAGTAAGTCGTCATGAACCGTCCTCATCGGGCGGCGTCCCTGCGGGAACCGCCGCCCGGCATGATACTGGCGGGGTGGTCGTTAGTCGGGCAGGCGTTTGACCTTCAGCTCCTTGTACTCCACCTTGCTGCCCGGATCGTGGGCCTGCAGGGCGAAGGTCCCGGCCCCCAGCTGCCGCTCGGGACGATCCAGGTCCTCCGGTTCGGTGTAGGCCGAGACGATGCGTCCGTCGATCATGACGACGATGTGCTTGCCATCCACCATGATGTCGTAGTCGAACCATTCGCCATCCTTGGCGACTTCCTGGAAGTTGTCCTGCACGTTGTAGAGCCCGCCGGTCTTCTTGGGATCGCCGTGCGTGTTATTGACCTGGCACTCGTATCCCCGGTTCGGCCAGCCGCTGTCCTGAAAACGCGTGTGGAAGTAGATCCCCGAGTTGGCCTTGGGATACGTCTTGACCTTGGCCTTGAAATGGAAATTCTTGAACGACTCGCTCCCTTCAGCTCCCTCGAAGTAGGCGTGAGCCCGCGGGCCGTTGATGACCAGCAGCCCGTCCTCGACGCGGACCGAATCCTTGTTCTCATTCACCTTCCAGCCGGCCAGATCCTTGCCGTTGAAGAGTGACACCCAGCCATCCTCTTCGGCCACGACCCATGATGAGCCCATCACGGCCAGGGAAAACACGATTCCTCGAATGATGCAGTTCATCGCCTGAGTCCTTAAAGACCTGAAGCCGGGAGCTTGAATCACGGAGACCGCGTCTCCACCGGCGTTGGCAGCATCGTCCCGGCTATCGTGAGTCCGCCAACCCGCCTAAGATTCTAACGAGTTTCCGGCCGCATGAAACCTGCCGGCGGACAGGAGGCCTGCCCTCTTCCCCGCTGGTCACCACCGAGGAACCCCGCATGAGCACGCCGAACCGACCTGACATGCAGCCCGTCGTCTTGGCCGAGACGCGTTTCATGCGGCTCGTGCAGCAAGGACACTGGACGTTCGCCCAGCGGCCCAACATCCGGGGCGCGATTGCGATCGTCGCGGTGACGGGCGAGGAGCAGCTGGTGCTTGTTGAACAGCACCGCATCCCCGTGGGTTGTCCCGTGATCGAGTTGCCCGCGGGCTTGGTGGGCGACATCGACGAACACCAGCAGGAGTCGATCTTCGAGGCGGCGGCGCGGGAACTGCACGAGGAGACCGGTTTCCAGGCGGAACGCTTCGAACTGCTGACGCACGCCGTCTCGTCGGCGGGACTGAGCGACGAGTCGATCCACCTGCTGCGTGCCCATGGCCCGAAACGCGTCGGCGAGGGAGGGGGCGACGCGTCCGAATCGATCGAAACCCACCTGGTGCCGCTGGCCGCCATCGACGACTGGCTGGCCCAACAGCAACAGCAGGGCAAGCACGTCGACTACAAGGTGTACGCCGGGCTGTATTTCCTCGCTCGCCCAAGCCAGGGCTGAGACGGATCCGTGGCAGCGATGGGCAACGCGTCCCGGGTCTACTCGCCGTGCTCTTCCTTCGGCAGGCGGCCGCGAATGACATCGACCGGCCGCCAGGTGCGGAGTGACATCAGGGCGTCAGGCCAGGTGTCCGACTCG
>JBIIEC010000215.1:0-9957 GCA_044238045.1 Pirellulaceae bacterium
GGAAGAGGGGCAGCAGGAAGTTGGCCATCACGCGAAAGAGCAACGCTCCCGTGACGGCAATCACCACCAGCAGCATGACGATCGAGATCCAGCGCGTCATTTTGATCTACTCCCTGCGTCCTCCGCCGCGGCCGATCGTTCGCTCCCGGCGACTTCCAAGCGTTCGTTTTCCCGCAGGTGACTCCCCACCCGCCGGATCCCCTGCTCTAGGCCTCGGCGAGTATATGCCAACGTGGGGAGAGACGATACCGGCGAGAGGCGGCCGTCGCCTGCGGCTTCCTGGCGTCTGGGGGAGCACACGAATAATGGCAGACCATGCCGCCTGCGGGAGATGTGCGAGCCGGCTAGCCGGGGTGGGGGATTCGGCGTCTAATCTCGGTCCGGGGCTCGTCTTTCCCACGCCCAGACCGGTTTTCCTCCATGACCGATGCACCCGCCAGCCACCGCCGCCGCGTGTTCCTGGCCCTCAAGTGGCTGGTGCTGCTGCTGGTGGTCGGGTTTCTGGTCCGCACCTTCCGAACGGCTTGGGCGGAAACGATCGCGCAAGACCCGAGCTTCTCGCTGGCCCGCGTTCATCTCGGCTGGCTGTTCCTAAGCGGGCTGTGCTATTTTGGCTCGCTGCTGCCCATGGGACTCTACTGGCGGCAGTTGAATGCGGCCTTTGGCCAGAAGGCCGGACTGTTGCGGACGCTGGCCGCCTACTATGTCGGCCACCTGGGGAAGTACGTTCCCGGCAAAGGACTCCCCGTCGCCCTGCGAACGGCCCTGCTGAAAGACACGCACTCGGACGCCACGCTGATCGCCGCTTCGGCCTTCATCGAAACGCTGCTCATGATGGCCGTGGGCGCGGTCATCGCCGCCGTGCTCCTGGTGGTTCTCTTTCCGCAGTATCCGCGGATGGCCCTGCTGGCGGCCCTGCTGGCCCTGGGATTCGGGACGCCCACCCTGCCGCCGCTGACCCGTCGTGTCCTCCGTCGCGTTCATCCGGCGGCGCGCCGCCAAGAAGTTGAAACGGCCCTCCAACGATACGACTGGCGACTCTGGGGACTCGGCCTGCTCCTCGAAACCGCCGGCTGGTGCGTGATGGGCTTCAGCCTCTGGTGCGTGATCCGCGCCCTGCCCCTGCCGACCCCCATCGCCGGTCCGCTGGAACTCTGGCCGCGACTCACCGCCTCCGTCTCGCTCTCCACCGTCACCGGCTTCGTGACCATGATGCCCGGAGGCCTGGGCGTTCGCGAACTGGTCCTCGACCAGCTCTTAAGGGAACCTTTCGGCGAGACCTTCGGCCATCTGTCGGCGATTCTGCTTCGCCTCGTTTGGCTGCTGGCGGAAATTCTGGCTTCGATTATCCTTTACACTGGTGTTCGTATGCAGCGGAAGGCCTGAGCCGTTGACGCATCTTTACCCAGCCGACGCACCCCATCCGATCCGCTCCAAGGGCTCGACATGTTCTCCGTGGTGATCCCGGTCTTCGACGAGGCTCCGAGCTTGGAGCAGCTGCATCGCGAGCTGACCGAGGTGGCGGCCGAGCGTGGCTATGCGTTGGAGATCCTGTTCATCGACGACGGCTCGCGCGACAACTCGTGGGCCACGATCCAGTCGCTGGCGGCGCGGGATGCGCGGGTGCGCGGGCTGCGTTTCCGGCGGAACTTCGGCAAAGCGGCGGCGTTGCAGGCGGGCTTCTCCCGGGCCCGCGGCGAACTCATCTTCACCCTCGATGCCGACCTGCAGGACGATCCGCGGGAGATGCCCAAGTTCCTGGCCAGCCTGGCGTCGGGCGCGGACTTGGTCAGCGGCTGGAAGCAGCAGCGGTTCGACCCCTGGCACAAGGTCTGGCCGTCGCGCGTCTTCAATCGCATGGTGAGCCGCCTGACGGGAGTCCGTCTGCACGACCACAACTGCGGATACAAATGCTACCGCCGCGAAGTGCTGGAGGAGCTGCGACTCTATGGCGAACTCCACCGCTTCGTCCCCGTGCTCGCCGCCGCTCGCGGCTGGCGCGTGGCGGAGGTGGTCGTCGAGCATCGACGGCGCGTCTACGGACATTCGAAGTTCGGCCTGTGGCGCATTCCCAAGGGTTTCCTGGACCTGCTCACCGTCAAGTTCCTGACCAGCTATGGCCAGCGGCCGCAGCACCTCTTCGGCCTGATCGGCACCTGCCTTTTCGGGCTCGGTTTCCTGAACCTCGTGGTCCTCTGCGCGACCTGGATCCTCTCGCGCACGCTGGACGGCTGGATCCCCGTGCATCTCACACAGACGCCCTACTTCTATATCTCCCTGGCCTCGGCCGTCCTGGGTGGACAGTTCCTGGCGGCGGGCATGGTGGCCGAACTGCTGACGGCGCAGCGGGCGTCCGAAGTCACCCCGTACGCGATTTCCGAAATGACTCCCGTCCTGGACGAAGGCGGCCCGCCTGAAGGCGGCCCAACGAGCGCGGTTGCGAGCACGGCAGCAGGACCAGGAGCGACGGCGGATTCGGGCGGGCCCTCGCCGCGTGGCGACCGGCGCGTGCCCGGGCCCCACTGGACCTCGACAGGACGCGGGGCGGATTCGACCCGCGAGCAGCCATGAGCCGACCTGCACGGACGCCGGCGGAAACTCGCCAGCGTCGTCTCTTCCTAGTCTTCATCGGCCTCGCGCTGCTGATCGCCTGCGGCCGCATCCTGACCGCCCGGTCGCGTGACGGCCACACGCCGTTCTTCAGCGCCAACGACCGCAGTCGCTGGTGTACGATCAGCGCGCTGGTGGACGAAGGCACCTACGCGATCGACAACGTCCGTGCGCGGAAGGGTTGGAACACGATCGACCTGGTGCGCCACGCGGATGCTTCGGGGCAGCTGCGATACTATTCGAGCAAACCGCCGCTGCTGGCCACGCTGCTCGCGCCGCAGTACTGGTTGATCCGCCAGGTCACCGGCTGCACGTTTGCCGAGCATCCGTTCCTGGTGGCCCGCACCATCCTGCTGGTCACCCATGTGCCGCTGCTGCTGCTCTACTTCGGGCTGCTCTGGGGCGAGATCGACCGGTTGGGCGGCACGCCGTTCGGCCGCAGCTTCACGATGGCGGCCGCCGCGTTTGGAACCTTCCTCACCACCTTCGCCAATACGCTCAACAACCACCTGTTCGCCGCGGTGTGCGTGCTGCTGGCGTGGAGCTGCCTGGCGCGGGTGGAGCGAGACCGGGGGGCGCCGGGCTGGGTGCATGGAGTCTGCGGCCTGGCAGCCGCCTTCGCCGTGACCTGCGAGCTGCCGGCGTTGAGCTACCTGGCGGTCGTGTCCGCCTGGCTGCTCTGGCGCACGCCCCGGCCGACACTGACTCGGTTCGCTCCCGCCGCCCTGCTGGTGGCCGTGGCCTTCTTCGGCACGAACTATCTCGCCCACGGCAGCCTGCGGCCTCCGTACGCGCATCGGGAGGACGGAAACAACTGGTACAACTATCCCGGCAGCTACTGGATCGAGAACCGCAAGGGCGTGGACCTGGGCGAGCCGTCGCGGCTGCGTTACCTGTTCCACTGCACTTGGGGACACCACGGCTTCTTTTCGCTCACGCCCCTCTGGCTGCTGGGGGCCTGGGGCGGCTGGCGATGGCTGCGCGACGCCGACCGGCTGCGTCGTTTCCTGGCCGCGCTGGCCTGCGGACTGCTGACGCTGTGCGTCGGCTTCTATGTCTTCCAGCGGCCGTTGATCGACCGCAACTACGGCGGCATCACCAGTGGCCTGCGTTGGCTCTTCTGGCTCATTCCGCTCTGGACCCTGCAGCTGCTGCCCGCCGTCGACCGCCTGGCCGCCTCGCGATCCGGCCGCGCACTGGCCCTCGTCCTGCTGGCCGTCTCGGCCTTCTCGGCCCACTACGGCCTGAACAACCCCTGGGTCCACCCGTGGCTCTACACGCTGGTCGGCGGCCGATGACGGACAGGAGACCTGCCCCCTTCGCCGCCGTCGCCATGCATCACGGATCCTTCCTGCCGTCCATGCTCTTGAGCAGTCCGAACAGATCGCTGTCGGTGGTGAGGATGAGTGTCGTGTCGCGACCGAGCGTCTCCTGGTAGGTCTCCAGCGTCTTTTGGAAGCGGTAGAAGTCTGCGGCGACCGGGCTGCCGCTGTAGGCGCCGGCGAAGATCTGCGAAGCCTGCGCGTCGGCAGCCCCCTTGATCTCCTGCACCTTGCGGTAGGCGTCCGATTCGATGCGGCGCAGGTCCTTCTCCTTGCGACCGTCGATCTTCGCCGCCTCGCCAGCTCCCTCGGAGCGGAAGCGTTCGGCGATCTGCATGCGTTCCGAGGCCATCCGGTCGTAGATCTTCTCGATCACGCCGGCCTTGTAGTTCAGCCGCTTGACCCGCACGTCCAACAGTTCGATGCCCCAGATGCCCACCTTCTTGGACGCCGCCGCCAGGATCTCCCGTTCCAGCGACTTCCGCCCGAAGCGGATCGGCGCCAGCTTGCCGATCGTCCCCACGGCGTCCTTCGATTCGACAATCGTCGCATCCTGCTCCGGCTGGCGAGCGATGTCCGAGCGGACCATCTCGATCAGGTCGTGCCGCGCGACCACGTTTCGCGTCTCGCTGCCAATGATGTCATCCAGCCGCGACAGGGCGCTTCGCTCGTCGCGCAGGCTCTGGAAATACTTGAGCGGGTCCACGATGCGCCACCGCGCGAACGTGTCCACGACGATGTACAGCTTGTCCCGCGTCGTCATCTCGCCGGGCAGGCCGTCCCATTCGAGGATGCGTTTCTCGAAGCGGTTGACGGTCTGGATGAAGGGCACCTTGAAGTGCAGCCCGGCCCCGGGCTGGGCGACCGAATTGATCGGGCTGCCGACGGGGCGGCCGAACTGGGTGACCACCACCTGCGTCGCCTCGTCCACCGTGTACGCGCAGCCCAGCAGCCCGATGGCCACGGCCACCAGCGCGATCGCGCCCGACGGCGAGAAGAGGAATTCGGAGCAGCGGACCAGCAGACGGAAGACCGGATGATTGGCGAAGGAATCGTTCATGGTCGAGGACCTTGGGAGTTGGAAGCAGGCGGGCGGGGAAACGGACGCGGGGAACCGGAAGGCGTCGGCCGTCAGCGATTGGAGGGCGCGGGAGCCGACTGCTGCAGGTTCATCAGCGGCAGGAACTGCTTCGCATCCGCGTCCAGCACCACCTTCCCGCCCAGCTTGGGAATGACGTCCCCGAGCGTTTCAAGATAGAGCCGCTGGCGGGTGATTTCGGGAGCTTTTTCATACTGCGCGAGCAGCGCCTTGAAGCGGGCCACGTCGCCCTCGGCTTCATTCACGCGCTTCAGCGCGTATCCTTCCGCCTCGCTGATCGCCCGCGCCGCCTCGCCCGCCGCGCGGGGCACCACCTTGTTGTATTCGCCATTCGCCTGGTTGATCACCTGCTCGCGTTCCTGCTGCGCCCGATTCACCTCCTCGAACGCCGACTGCACCATTTCCGGTGGCCGGACGTTCTTGAGCTGCACCTGCTGCACGCGGAGCCCCATCTTCAGTTCGTTGACCAGGTTCATGAGCTTCGTCATGGCGTCGTTCTCAATGCTCTGCCGGCCGATGGTCAATACCTCATCGACCGTGCGGTCGCCGACCACCTCCCGCATCACCGACTCCGCCAAGTCCCGCAGCGTCAGCCCCGGCTCCCGGTTGTGGAACAGGTAGTCCACTGGTTCCGAAATCTCATATTGCACGACCCACTCGACGTGCGCCGCATTCAGGTCGCCCGTCACCATGTCACTCTCCTTGTCCTGCTCGTCGGAGATCTGGTCGGCGTTGGTGGCGCCGGACGAGCCGAATCCGAACTCCATCTTCAGCTGGCGTTTCTGCGGCAAGACGGTGACCCGGTCGATGCCGAACGGCAGGCGGAACCGCAGCCCCGATTCGACCGTCTTCACGTAGCGGCCGAAACGCTGCACCACACCCACGCTCTCCGGGCCCACCACATAGACACTCCGCGTCAACCCAATGAACACGGCCAGGGCGGCGACGCCGGTGATGAGCAGCGACCAGTTGAGGCCAACGACGTTGCCCTCGGGCGTCACGCGAAAGAAACGTGGGGAGAAGTCGAACGGCGGGAATCGTCGCATGGCAAGTTGCTCCGTGGCGTCGAGGCAGCTGCCCGCGAATCGGCTCGGGTACCAAGGATCGGCCCCACCTCGCAGCATTCACCACCTCGCCCAGCCGCCGGAATTATAGCCCCTTGCCAAGCCGATCCGCATCCCGCCGGCCCGACAGCAGGTCCACGAATGCGGTCCGAGGCCCTGCGTGGGGGAGGGCTTGCGAACCGCTCGGCACTCGATTCCTGCGGACATTCAACTCCGAAACGCCTTCCTGACGGCCTTCAGCGCGGTCCCACAGGGACGGCCCGGACACACTGTTAGCAGCCCGGACGCCGACGGTTATACTGCCGATACGTTGATCTTGGCCGTGGGTTTCCGGGAGTATTTCCATGCGTTGGCCGTCCTGGTTCGGAGTCGTGTTCGCCCTTTGGATGGCCCAGCCCCTGGCGGCCGACGGTCCGGCGGATAACCGCGTGGAAGGTGTCCGCCTCGTGCCTCCGCCGGGCATGGAAGTGTCGGCGGAGCGGACGGAGGTCCTGCGGAAGGAGTTGGCGGACCTGCAGGCGGAGATCGCCGAACTGGCATCGCGGCCCGATCCGTTGGTGGTCGAATACCTGCCGGATGTGGAGATCTTCGCTCGCGCGATCGCGCTGGCGCTGCGCGACCAGACGTTCTACGAAGCGGCGGATGTCGATCGCGGCCTGGACCTGCTGCGCGAAGGCTTCCAGCGCGCCGCGGCGCTCGCGGAGGGCGAGACACCTTGGCGCGAACCGCCCCAGGGCAACGTTCCGCGAGCGGTCGTCCGCGGGTTTCGCTCCGCGCTCGACGGTACCGCGCAGCCCTATGGCGTGGTCATCCAGCCGGGACCCGTGGGAGAAGGGGTGACCGCGGGACGGCGAGCCGATGTCTGGTGCCGAGGGCGCAGTGAGCGGGGCTTGGAGCTGCAGTTCCTGGCCACCCGCCGCAAGTCGCTCGATCCGCTGCCCGCTCCCGGCGTCGTGATGATCCACCCGTTCGGCCGCTACTGCAATGCCAACAAGTTGGCAGGCGAGATCGACACGCTGGAGGCGATCCAGCATGCGCAGCGCGAGTATGGGATCGATCCACGGCGGATCGCCATCCGCGGGTTCTCCATGGGCGGCGCCGCCGCGTGGCACCTGGCCGTGCACTATCCGGATCGCTGGTTCGCCGCCACGCCCGGGGCGGGGTTCTCGGAGACGCCGGAGTTCCTGCGGGTGTTCCAGGACGAGACGCTGGAGCCCGCCTGGTTTGAGCAGCAGCTGTGGCAATACTACGACTGCCCGGTGTGGGTCCGCAACCTGCGGATGCTGCCCACGATCGCGTACAGCGGAGCGCTCGACAAGCAGAAGCAAGCGGCGGACGCGATGGCCCGCGCGAGCTGGGCGCTACCGGAGGGCGAGCGTTTCGAGTTGACGCACCTGGTGGCGCCGGACACGGGCCACCAGATCGCGCCGGCCGAGCGAGCGGAGATCGAGCGACGGCTCGACATCCTCGACGCCCGTCGTTCCCCCGCGCCGCCCCGACACGTCAGCTTCACCACCACCACGCTGCGCTACCCCGGCGCGCACTGGATCACCATCGAAGCACTGCGCGAACACTGGGTCCCCTCCACCATCCACGGCCGACTCGCCGACGACTCGATCGTCCTCACGGTGGAACCGGGCGTGCAGCAGTTCTCCCTCCACTTCGACACCGACGCCCTGCCGGCGCACGTCGAAACGCTGCAGGTCGCGATCCACGAAGCCGACACCAGCGTGCCCGTCGCCAGCCAGGCAATCCCGGCACCCAACGGCCCCCGTCCCGCCAACTCGCGTATCGCCACGCCGGTCGTCGGGGGCTCGATGGAATGGCCCGACTCGCTACTGGTCAACCGCAGTTCCGACCACTCCTGGCATGCCCGCTTCCGCCGCGTGGCCGACCACTGGGAACGCGTCTCGCCCCTGGAACCTCCCGCGCCCGGCCTTCGCAAACGCCACCAGTTGCAAGGACCGATCGACGACGCGTTCCTCGGTCCGTTCCTCTTCGTGCGTCCCAGCGGCGCCGGTTACCACCCGACGACCGACGCCTGGGTGGAAGCCGAACTGCAGCATGCCCTCCAGCAGTGGGCGCGGCAGATGCGGGGCGAAGTCCGCATCAAGGCGTCGGCCGACGTCACGGCGGAAGACCTGAGCCGGTACCATCTGGTGCTATGGGGCGATCCTCGCAGCAACCCCACCATCGCCCAGGTGCTCGGCCAACTGCCCCTGCGGTGGGATGAGAACACGGTCCGCGTCGGCGATCGCGAATTCCCCGGCGGCGCCCACGTCCCGCTGATGATCTATCCCAATCCCCTGGCGCCCGAAAAGTATGTCGTGCTCAACAGCAGCTTCACGTACCGCGAGTACGACTACTTGAACAACGCCCGCCAAGTGCCAAAGCTGCCGGACTGGGCCGTGATCGACATCACGACCGCGGCCAACGCGCGCTGGCCCGGACGCGTCGCCGACGCCGACTTTTTCGACGAGCAGTGGCAGCTCAAACCGCTCCGCCCGCTGCTCCAGCCCTGACCGCTGCCTGAATCCCCGGAAGACCGGCCCATCCTCGTTGGCAAGCAAGACGTCTCCATGAATGAAGCAGACAACCCGTTCGCATCGACTTCCAACGAGGCCGCGTACGTGGAGCCCGATCGGGAGCCGATCCCGCAGCGGTCGCTCTCGCGAGCTGTCGTTTACTGGACCCTGATCTGCTGCACCTCCGCGATCCCCAGCTTCGGGCTGGGAACCAATGTGGTGCAGCCGCCCTGGGGAATTCCCGCGATGACCCTGGGCGTCCTGCTGTTCATTGGAGCGTATGTATTGATCGACCGACGCTACCTGGAACCAATCGCGCGGCGTAACCACAACTTCCGCACGGCCATGCTCTGGGGACTCGGCCTGCGCGTTACCGCCTCGCTGCTGGTGCCCGTGGGCGTTGCCCTCGATGTGCTGCCGGGCATCCTCAGCGTCGGGATCGTCCAGACGCTGCTGCCTGCCGTCGTGAATGATCCTGGTCCCGGCGCGCGGGTCGACTCCTTCCCATACCCCCAGCCCGCCGGGATACTCGGCTTCGTTCCCTCGCTGCTCACCACCCTGCTGCAAGGCCTGTTCATGAACGGCCTGCTCTGGCCGCTCATCCTGGCCCTCTACGTCGCTCTCAACTTTTTCCGCGGCGAGAAGCAGACGCGTTGAGTGCGGTCAGCGGACATTTTCGCGGCGGCGACTTCGCGCATGGTCCCACGACGCCGAGGGAATTGCCTCGGTGGTTGCCCAACGAGCCGCAATCGCATGATGGAGACACTTGTCACGTTGGCAACTTCGCTTCGTGTGTCGTCGCCGCACGCTCGAGGAGCAGATTAGGTAGGCAGTCAAGGTCCCGAAGGCCGCTGAAGCCCTCCAACACGAGACCGCGGCCAGCGGCCACCGCCTTGGTTGTCGCGTCCACTGCCGCGCCGACCGACCCGCCATGGATGCGATTCCGCGCGTTGCTCTCAGGTATTCTTGCAGGACCTTCGTGAGCGGCCGAACTGGCAATGCGGCACGCCGGCGTCGATCCAGTGAGTCACCGCAAAAACCTGCAACGTAGATACATGCCATGCCAGCGCCGCTTCTGAGCGAGATCGCACTAGGCACATACCATGCTGCCCACTCTTGCTCGCCTTCGACTTCCTGCCTGAATAGCATCGCCCACGAATGCAGTGTCAACGCGATGCTTCGGGTACTGTCAACTTAGGCCCTACAGCGTGCTGATTCTGTCCCAAGATAAATCCGGTATGTAGCCGGGGAGAGTGCAGCGACGAAGGCGGCAACGGAAAGAATTCGCAACCCAAGGCGCTGCACAAGATGACGAGGATCTGGCCACCAAAAACAAG
>JBIIEC010000601.1:0-2933 GCA_044238045.1 Pirellulaceae bacterium
ATCGACGGATGGAGGCGCGAGTTTCACGACGGTGGGCACGGTGGCCGCCAATGTCGTGGGCTTCACCGATAACGGGCTGTTGGGGGGCTTCACCTACACCTACCGCATCGTACCGACCAGTCCGCTCGGCGATGGTGGGGTGTCCGCGACGGCGACGGGAGCTCCGCGCCTGGCGTCGATCATCCCCAACCTGGGGCCGATTGTGCCGGGCGGCATGGGGTTGAGTTGGATCGACGTGGCGGACGAGACCGGGTATTGGATCGAGCGATCGAGTGACGGGAGCACGTTCGCGACGATTGCGGAACTGCCCGCCAACAGCACGTCCTACTTGGATGCGACCGTCCAGTCGGGGCGCGAGTATTACTATCGCGTGCAGGCGTTCAACTCGGTGACGCGGGGCATGACGGGGACGGTGAAGTTTGGCGCGTCGGCCAGCACATCGCCGCCTCCCGCGCCGTGGGCGTCGCGGGACGTGGGATCGGTGCGGGGCCCCGGTGCAACGGAAGCGGTCGGCAGCACCTTCCGGATGGTCTCCAGCGGTTCCAGCATCAGCGGCTCGACGGATACCTTCCGTTTTGCCTCGCAACTGGTGACCGGCGATGCCTCGCTGGTCGCTCGGGTCTCGGAACTGGAGAACACGGGTTCGGCGACGCGAGCCGGCTTGATGATCCGTCAGTCGAATGACGGCAATGCGATGAATGCGTTCGTGTTCGTCACGCCGACGTCGATTGGCTTTACCTACCGTCGCACGGCGGGTGGCGTCACGACCACGGCGACGACGCTGACGGGAACTGCGCCGCGCTGGCTGAAGCTGACCCGCACCGGCTCCTCGATCGCCGCCTTTTACTCGTCGGACGGAGCGGCGTGGACGGCCGTGGGAACATCCATTCCCCTGTCGCTCACCGCGTCCGCGGAGCTGGGACTGGCCAGCACGGCCGGCTCGACCACGCTGCTCAATACGTCCACGTTCACGAACGTAGCGTTGACGACCCTCACGCGGCCGAACGTGACGATTGCCGATGTGACGCAGGCGGAAGGGCAGTCGGGCACGACGACGTTCCAGTTCACGGTCAGCCTGTCGACCGTGGCGTCGGAGCCGGTGACGGTGCAGTATGGCACGACCGATGGAACGGCGGCGGCGGGCAGCGACTATACGGCGACGTCGGGGACGCTGACCATACCGGTAGGCCAGACCAGCGGTACGATCACGGTGGCGGTCGCGGGGGACGCGTTGTTCGAGACGAACGAGACGTTCTCGGTGAATCTCTCCAATGGGGTCGGTGGGATTGTCACCGACGCATTCGCCCTGGGCACCATCACCAACGACGATACGCTGCCCATGCTTTCGATTGGTGACGCGAGCATCCTGGAAGGCAATGCAGGGACCACGCTGGTCACGGTACCCGTGACGCTGGATGCGCCCGCTCCGGCAGGCGGCGTGACGGTGCAGTACGCCACCGTCAATGGTTCGGCGACGACGGCGGGGGGCGACTACTCGGCGACCTCGGGCACGCTGGTCATCCCGGCGGGTAGCTCGAGCGGTTCGATACTGGTGACGGTTCTTGGCGACGGTCTGTTCGAAGCCAACGAAACGCTGGATGTGATTCTGTCGAATCCGATCCGCGCGACGCTGCAGGATGCGTCCGGACGTGTGACGATCCTCAACGACGATGCGCCGCCGCAGCTGTCGGTGGCCGACGCGAGCAGGGTGGAGGGGAACGCGGGAAGTGCCGATCTGGTCTTCCTCGTCACGCTGGATGGTCCGGCACCGACCGGCGGAGTCAGTGTGGCCTATGCCACTCTGGATGGTTCCGCGACCACGGGCGACGGCGACTACCAGGCGGCTTCCGGGACGCTGGTGATTCCGGCCGGCGCGACCCAGGGAGAGATCCGCGTGCCGGTCGTTGGCGACCTGGTTCACGAACTCGACGAATCGTTGACGGTCCAGCTCGCGTCCCCGGTGCAGGCGACGATTCTCGACGGGCAGGCCGATGGCTCCATTGTCAACGATGACGCGCTGCCTCGGATTTCCATCGCGGATGCAACGGTTTTCGAGGGCGATTCCGGGACGGCGGCGATTGAATTCGCCGTGACTCTCGATGCGCCGGCTCCGGCAGGCGGCGTGACGGTCGATTTCTCGACGCACGATGGTTCCGCGACTTCGGCCGACAACGACTATCTGGCCGCCTCGGGCTCAGTCACCTTCCTGCCTGGCGAGACGCAGGCCGTTTTCGAGGTGGCGGCGGTGGGGGATACGGTGCTGGAGCTGGACGAGACGCTGCAGGTCACGCTTTTCAGTCCGGTGAACGCGACGATCCTGTCGGGGCAGGCCACGGGCACGATTCAGAACGACGACTCGCCGCGGACGATTTCGGTCGGGGATGCGTCGATCGTGGAAGGCCATGCGGGCACGACGCAACTGGTGTTCACCGTGTCGTTGAGCGCGGCGGCGCCTACGAGCGGCATCTCCGTGGACTACGCGACGCAGGATGGCACGGCGACGATCGCCGACGGCGACTACCTTGCCGCTTCGGGTACGCTGGTGTTCGCGGCCGGGCAGATTCAGCAGACGGTGTCCGTCGATGTCGTCGGCGACGATCGCGTGGAGCTGGACGAGACGCTGCAGCTGGTATTGACGAGTGCCGTCAATGGAACGATCCAGTCGGGAACCTCGGTGGGGACCATCGTCAACGACGACGTGCTGCCGACCATTGCGATCACCGATGCGTCGATCGTGGAAGGTGACGCGGGTACGACGCAACTGGTGTTTACGTTGTCGCTGGACGCAGCCGCACCCTCGAGTGGCGTGGCGGTGGATTTCGCGACGCAGGATGGCACGGCGACGACGGCCGATGGGGACTATGCAGCCGCTGCGGGCACCGTGACGTTTGCTCCCGGCACGACGCAGCAGACGGTGTCGGTGGAGATCACGG
>JBIIEC010000602.1:0-2927 GCA_044238045.1 Pirellulaceae bacterium
GTAGACCTCCAGCATCGTGAACTCGGGATTGTGCCGAGGACTGATGCCTTCGTTCCGATAGACGCGTCCCAGTTCGAACACCCGCTCGACGCCGCCCACCAGCAGGCGTTTCAGGTGCAGTTCCAGCGCGATCCGCAGGAACAGCTTGATGTCCAGTGCGTTGTGATGCGTCAGGAACGGCCGCGCCGCCGCACCGCCGGCGATCGAATGCAGCGTCGGCCCCTCGACTTCACAGAACCCCTGGTTCTGCAGGGTCTGTCGCACCGATCGCACGATGCGCGTGCGATCCACAAACCGGTCCATCGCCCCTTCCGTGTAGGTCAGGTCGATGTAACGCATGCGCTGGCGCAGTTCCGGGTCGGTCAGGCCATGATGCTTCTCCGGCGGCGACTCGATCGACTTGCAGAGAAAGAACAGCCGCTCGGCGAAAATCGTCAGCTCGCCTGTCTTCGTGCGCCGCAACGTTCCTTCGACGCCGATGAGATCGCCCAGGTCGAAGCAGTCGGAGACGGCCCAGCCGTGGTCGCCGATCTGCTGCTTGCCGACGAACAGCTGCACCTGCCCGGTCTGGTCGCGGATGTCGATGAACTTCAGCTTGCCCGTGTCGCGCAGCAGCACGATGCGGCCGGCGGCGCGAACCCGCGGTCCCACCAGCTCCCCCGCCCCCTGCTCCGACATCCACGCCCGGAAGTCCACGCCCGACTCGCCGCCCAGTTCGGGCAAGTCGACCTGCTCGCCCGACTCCTTCTGCCAGCGAACTTCGCCCGCGCGGTCGCGTATGTCGCGGATCGACGCCTTGTCGTCGAACCGACTGCCCCAGGGATCAACGCCCATCTGCTGCAGCTTCTGCATCTTCGCGCGACGAGCACGCTCCAGATGATCCTCGCCCGCAGGCTCATGTCCCTCATTGGCCGACAGTTTATCCGTAGTCATGGCGCGCCCCGTGAATCCCTAGACTTCGCTCGCACATCCGCTCGAAACGGGGCATTCTAAGGGGGGCGGGAAGATCCGAAAAGCGGCCCACGAATCGTGGCACCTGCGTTCGGGCCGCGCGCCGCCCTGCGGTCTCCCACCGCGGCCCCGAATTCTTCCGCTCTTTAGCG
The DNA here is from genome assembly GCA_044238045.1 of Pirellulaceae bacterium. Taxonomy (GTDB): domain Bacteria; phylum Planctomycetota; class Planctomycetia; order Pirellulales; family Pirellulaceae; genus CAZUJM01. The sequence goes on from JBIIEC010000602.1 coordinate 1,104, forward strand.
GGCCGGACCGATCCAGTCCGGGGTCACTTCGGCGGAGCCTGCCGCGCGCGGAATCGCTCCAGCCGCTCGCGCACCCCCGGAATCAGCCGAGCGGCATTGCCGTGGTAGATCTTCTCCAAGACCGGGGCCGGCAGGTGAACGCCATAGATCTGCCACAAGCCCTGCGGCGGGAACGGTTTCTCGGAGTAAGGAAAGTATTCGTCTTCGGTCTCGAGGAACCGCCAGTACAGCCGCAATCGCGTCTCGGGCCAAGGTCCATCGGTTCCAAAGAGCACTCGATCGGCATGCTCGATCAGGAACCGCCGCGCGGAGTACGGCTGCCTGCCAAGCTCCGAAATGCGTGAGGCGAGTTCCACATGGAGGTTCGGATAAGCCTTCAGCCACTCGGCCACCTGCCGCAGATCTTCGGCGTCGTTCGCCATGTGGGCGGCTAGGAACACGGTGCGAGGATGCCGCGCGACCACCCGGTTTCGCTGGGCCAGGAGTTCGTCGCGCGAGGGAAAGCCGGGACCATGGAAGCTCCAATCCGCATGGCGGTGCAGTTCCTCCCAACGCTCGTTCCGCTCGTCGATCGGTTCAAAGAATGCGCTCGGGTCGGCCGTGTGCATGATCACGGGCAGCCCCAGCCGCCCAGCCGCCTCCCAGATCGGATCCCAGCGCGGATCGTCCACGCGGATCAGCGAACCATCCGGGTGGCGGTACTGCAGGCCCAGTTGCTTGAAGATCTTCAAGCCGCTGGCGCCCTGCCCCGCCGCATCCTCCAGCTGGCGCACGGCGTGGTGCACGAAGTCCGGTTGGTTGCAGGCCCAGGAACTCCAGTCGTCGGGTTTGCCCGCGCCCTGCCAGTCCAGGTTGGCGAAGATGACGAACCGGTCCGCATGATGTTTCCAGAGGAAGTCACGCTGCTCGGCAAACCCATCGGGCAGTCGCCCATCGAGGCTGACGCAGACCGCGATCCGATTTCGATCCATGACCCGGACAAACTCGTCGAGCTGTTCGCGCGAGCCGCGGAAGCGGACCTGGAAGTGGGCGTGCACGTCGACCACCGGCTGGCTAGCTTGCTCCAGCGGAGTTTGCGGAACCCGCAGCCTCGGCTGGGGACGAAAGGCTTCCAGGGCAATCGATCCGCCAGCGTCGGGAACGGACGCGGGCGGGGTCCCCGGTGCGGGCGTGGCCGTAGGGACGGGTGATTGGGCGTCGGCGCGAGAAATGGGACCGAGCCGGACCAGTCCGGAAGCGGCCGCCAGCAGCAGCACGCCGATCGCCAGCCCGCGAAAGGCCCGCGCCCAGGAGAACTCCATTGCATTCCAAGTCGACCGTTGCAATTGCCTGTTCTCCGCAGCAAACTGGAGGGGCGTTCGTCGCTTCAAAGTCACTTGAGCTTCCAGCGGCCGCTGGTCTTGAGCAGGTGAAGCGTTTCGCGAACGGCCTGCAACCCCCGGGGCCCCATGACCTCCGACCCAACGTTCCAACAGTCGAACGAACAGCGGCAGCGTTCGCAAGACCTGAGTCGCCAGCCATCCGCGGCGCCGCTCGTGGTGCCCGGCTATGAGATCCAGCGTTTCCTTGGATCCGGCGCTTACGGAGAGGTCTGGGTTGCCTCCCAAGCAGAAACCGGCCGGCAGGTCGCCATCAAATTCTACACGCACCACGGGGAACTCGACTGGGCGAACCTGTCGCGCGAAGTCGAGAAGCTGAGCTTTCTCTCCAACGATCGCTACGTCGTCCAAGTGCTGGCGGTGGGTCGCGACGCCAACCCGCCCTACTATGTGATGGAGTATGTCGAGAACGGTTCGCTGGACGACTACCTGCAGCGTCACGGTC
>JBIIEC010000216.1:0-9919 GCA_044238045.1 Pirellulaceae bacterium
CTGTTTTTAACCACGGGGGGCACGGAGGGGAACAGGCGTTCGTTGGGTAGGAACTATCTGGGGAGTAGGATTCCATGGTGGTATCGAGTGGTGAACGAATGGTGTCGCGTGGGCGCGGTGCCAGGGCGTGGCGGGTATTGGTGTGGCTGGCATGCCTCGGTGGGGTGGCGAACGAGCAGGCCCGCGGGCAGTTCGAGCACTTCGACGTTTCGCTTCGTTACGAAAACCAGCGAGTGGTGACGGACAGGGATCTGTACACGGCCGTCTTTCCTCGCTCGGGGATTTCGCGGCAGTACTCCTCGAACCCAGGGTTTTCCTCGGAGAAAGACCAAGGGGGCGGCGTGCCGGCCGGAAATCAGATCGCGTACGACGTGCTGGGCGGCCTGCGTTACTGGAACGACGGAGCGATTCGCGAACCCCTGCCTGGGACGCGTATCCGGATCCAGAACAATCCTCCGACGGTACCGGAGACGTGGGTGGGATGGGACAGCGAGCCGCAGGTGGGGGCATTTGAACCGCCCGGTAATCGAATCGGGCAGAGTTCGCCGGCAGGTGAAGTGCACTCGCATGTGAACTTCTTTTTGGAGCCGCTGGAGGCGACGGAGGAGATCACGCTGCCGGCGGCCGGCGCGTACGGATTGAGGCTTGGCCTGCGGACCAGCGCCGAGGGCATCGAGCCTTCGGTTCCGTTTCTGGTCGTCTTCAATCATGGGTTGAGCGCGGCGAACTTCGTGCGCGCGGTCGACGCATTTCGTTCCGCATCGTGGACGAACGGGCCCGCCGGCGATCTGGATGGCAACGGCGTCCTGGACGCGAACGACATCGACCTGCTGACGGAGGCCGTTCTCACGGGCGAGACGAATCCGCGGTTCGATCTCGACGCGAACGGCGTCGTCGCGGCGGGCGATCGTCGATACTGGGTGGACGAGCTGAAGCGTACCTACTTCGGCGACGCCAACCTGGATGGTCGTTTCGACACGGGCGACCTGGTGTTGGTCTTCCAGCAGGGACAGTACGAAGATTCGGTCGTCGGGAATTCGCGGTGGAGCGACGGCGACTGGGATGGAGATCGCGAATTCAGCTCCGCCGATTTCATTATCGCATTCCAGGGAGGAGGTTTTGAGCAGGGATCGCGCACGTCCGTCGCACTTACGGTTCCCGAACCGACATGTGTGGCGCTGGTGCTGCCGGCCTGCTTTCTGGTCCACGGCCTTCGCCGAATGACCGGTGCGCGCGCCGGTTCACGCGGTTGGAAGGAGAAGCTGTCCTGATGCGTCTTCTTTTTTTCAACTTCGGTGGAGAGATTGTCATGATGAGTCTGAGGAAATGGTCGGTGGTGCTGCTGTTTGCGGCGGTCATGGGAGTTGGTGACGTTTCGGCGGAGGATCCGCACGAAGGACACTCGGATATCGAGTTCGTGCGGAGGAACGGGCGGCTGGAAGTACTGCCGACGGCGGAGGGTTTTGTCTTCGAGGGTGAGTTCCCGCTGGATGGCGTGGATCGGCAGTTCACGAGTGAACCGGGTTTCGGGTCGGAGTTGGAGGAGGGGCTGGGGATCGGTGCGGGCGCGCAGGTGTTTTACGACGTGCTGGAACCCCTGCGATTCTGGAAGGATGGTTTCCAGCCGGTTCCGGAAGGCGTGCAGATTCGGATCATCAACCAGCCGCCTTCGCCCGTGGTGCCTGATGCGGTGGTGACGGCGACGAGCGGAGTGACGTTGGGGAGTGTCGATCCGCCTCGGCAGCGCGTCGGTGCGGCCGAGGAGTCGGGCGACTTCCATGCGGACCTGCAGTTCCTGCTGGAGCCCAACCTGAACCCTGCGGCGATTCCTGAAGCGTGGTTCGGCGCGTATGGCTTGAAGCTCAGCCTGATGACCGATGAGGTAGGCGTGGAGCGATCGGCGCCGTTCTACCTCGTGTTCAACCTGGGGCTTGAGGAGGAATCGTTCGAGGCGGGGGTCGCGGCGTATGCGAGCCAGGTGCCGGAACCTGCGTCGGCCGTACTGACGGCGGCCGGCGGACTCGCCTGCCTGCTGTGGTCACGCGGCCGCAAGGCTCGATAGCGATCGACCGTCGATGGCCACCATCGGCCCGCTTTCTACTTCCCTGTGGTCGCGGGCTGGCTTTCGAATGTCGGCTTGGCCGATGAGTCCTGCGACGATGGTTCATCGGCCGAGTGTTCGTCGGTCAAGTGTTCGTCGAAGAAACGCAGCATGAGTTCCTGGCAGTAGTCGTTGGCAGGGCGGGCCGCATCGAGTGTGTGCGGCCAGCCTTCCAGCCTCGCATACTCGTGCGCGATTCCCAGTTCGCCCAGGCGTTTGGCGAGCAGGTCGGCCTGGTCGACGGGAACGACATCGTCCAGCGTGCCATGCACGATGAGCGTGGGCGGGTCGTTCGCGTCGAGGTGGGTCAGCGGCGACGCTTCTTCGTAGCGTTGTGGATTCTGGTCGTAGCTCGTGGCCAGGAACTGCTTGACGACACTGGCCTTCTGCCCCATCTCCGAGGTCAGGTCCACGGGACCGTAGAAGTTGACCACGGCCGCGACTTCACTGCTGACTCCCGCATGTCCCGCGTCACCTTCCAGTTGGGGTGCGTCGCAGTAGCCGATCATCATGGCGAGGTGGCCGCCGGCGGAACCACCGATGGCTGCGAGCCGTTCGGGATCGATGCCGTATTCCGTGGCATGCGCCCGCATCCAGCGAACGGCGCACTTCACATCGTGGACGGCTGCGGGGTAGGTCGCTTCACCGGAGAGGCGATACGATACGGTGGCGGCCGCGTAGCCTCGCTGCGCAAAGCGGCGCGTATAGTAGTGGTAGATCGTCCGTTCGCCGCCCTTCCAGGCGCCACCATGGATGAAGATCAGGCCGGGTACTGGTCCGCGCGGATGCTTGGGCAGGTCGATGTCCAGCGTCAAGGCTCGGTCACCGACGCGGCCATACTCGATGTCCTTGATTTCGCGGACGTCCTCCGGCGGTTGCTCCTCCTGCTTGATGAGCGGCAGCAGGCCGGTGGCAACGGCGGCCATGACGGCGGCGCGCGAAGGATATCCCTTCGGTGGTTGGAGAGCCGCGTTGCGCGTATCGGCCTCGGCCGCTGTCGGAGTCGCTGTTGCTGTCGGCGGCGGGGAGGCTGCGGCTGGTTCCTCGGCATGCACTCGAGAAGGTGACAGAAAGGAGGGAACACTCGAGAGATGGCTGGTCAGCAGCAGAAGCAGGAAGGGTGAACGTCGCATGCGATCAGTTCCGGAGCGTGGGCAAGGGAGTGTGAGGGCGGGCTGGGAGGTTACCGGACGCGAGCCACGGCGTCGGCCGATGCCATCGGGGAACGCCGCCTGGAGGCCTCGCAGATTCTAGCAGATGCGCGGGTGACGAACCGTGAACGCTTCTGAGAACCCGCCGATTGGTGAGCGAAGCGAGGCGTTCGCCTGCCGTCAAGCCGCCCGACGATGCAGGGCCTTCAACTCATCCACCATCGTATGCTGCAGATGGTCGCGCAGGCGATGCAGCGCCCGAGCGGCCTGCATGCCGTCCATCAGGCGATGGTCGTAGGCCAGCGTCAGCAGGCACTCGCCACGCGGGCCCAGCGGTCCGTAGGAGAGACTGCTCGTGCAGACCGTCGGATGGTCCCGGTTGAACACACCCTGGCCGGCGAGTGAGGAGATGCTGAAGGTTCCCAACTGGCGACTGCGGCGACGACCGGAAACGTTCATCACCAGCCACCAGATGAGTCGGCGCAGCGGGCTTGGCATGCGGCTGAACAGCACCTGCTTGCGGAACGTCTTGGCGACCGGTTCGCGCTGGTAGCGATCCAGGACGGACTGGACGGCCGTCAACGACTGGCCTCCGGGATTGACGATGCGTCCGAAGCAAAGCCGTGGCGAGGGGCTTTCGTCGCGCTGGATCGCGATCATCGCCGTACTCTGTGCATGCTGGTAGATGTGCGGAAACGGCCAGGCCATGTAGGTCTGGCGGAGGCAGGGGACTTCGTCGGTCACCAGGCCGTAGGCGCGGGCGAATACGGCGGCCCACGAGATTCGCGGCGAAGCCAGGGATCGCGAGTTGGATAGCAGCGACAGGTCGACGATCAGTTCAGCGCGTGCTATCGGGATCCGGCGCCCTATCGACGCGATGTCGCTCGGCAACGCACGGCTGGGGGGGATGAGCGTACGTCGATCCAGTACCATCGCTGCGACCTCCCTGTCGTCAGGCGTATTGAGTTGCGGCCGTCGCCGGCCGAATGCCGGGGGCTCGCCGAAACTGACGCGGACGGTAGACGATCGCCAGCCACGAGGCAACAGATCTTTGGTGAGAAAAAACGGGCGATCGGCGGCTGGGGCAGGGCGGGGCAGGGCAGGGCGGGAGGGAACCGTGCACCGGTCTTCCGCGACTCAGGCGGTCTCTTCCGCCGGTGGACTGACCACGCCGCAGACCTCGTAGTAGCTGAGTGCCGGCGCGGACCCGGCCAGGGCTGCCGTCACATTGTCGGTGATCTCAAACACCGATCCGTCCATGTTCAGCGTCCGGAAGACGAATCGCACCGACTCGCTCATTCCGCACAGTTTCAGCGTGCGATGGCTGACGGACAGATGTCTCTTCACGCCCAACAGGCTGGAAATGACCGCCGAGGAGATCAGCTTGACGCCCTCGAAATTGATGACCAGCACCTGGCACTCGCTGGAGTCGGCGATCTGCATGAGTTCCAGCTTCAGCATCTCTGCCAGAGCGGTTCCCTGCAGGTGGGCATCCACCGGGCGGGCGACAACTCCGTGGCCCTCCTCGCGGATAAGAAAAAAACGATACTTGTTTGATGCGGGTGGGACCATGGTAGTTTCGCGCGCCATTGACTGGCGAAGCGCCCCTCCAACCTACGGACGAAGCCTCTTTCCCTGGACGCCCGGGGTTCTGTTCTCCGGGGCCGCGTGGAGACCACCCACCCCGGCGGAGCGGGCCTCCTCACGCACTGCATTCTAAGCACGTCAACGCCGATCAGTTCGTTAAGATGCGAAAGTTCATCGGAACTTCGCGCGGGACACGATCTCGCAGACACTAGGGACGCCCCGGTTTGCCCAGGGGTAGCTGTTTGCGGTGCCCCGGTAAAGGGGCGTTGATGACCGTTTACGGCCTTGAGGGTGAGCCCGCCGTGCTGCGAGGGCAGGGCGGGCTGGGGACTACGGGCCTCTACTCGTCTTCGCCACCTTGCTCTGTGCTATCGCGCGGCTCGGTCCACTCGCCGAAGATCGAATCGACCGCCTGGGCGGCCGTCGTGGCGGCAGGTTTCTGGCCGGTTGCGGCTGCCGCCGGGGGAACGGCCGTCGCGGTGTCCGAGCCGTTGGCGATCGACGAACGGCCGAGGACCGGGTCAAGCCAGGGCGTCAGGTCGGCAAGGGCCGCCTGGGCCGCCGGCGTGGCGGCGGAAACATAGCCTCCGAGGGCGAAAACATAGACGAAGTCGGCGGTGCTGAAGTCTCCATCGCCGTTCCAGTCGCCTTCCTCGAAGGTCGCGTTCTTGGGGATGCCGTCTTCGTACTTGCCGAACTGCATGACGTAGACGAGATCGGCCGAGTTGAAGATGCCGTCGCCGTTGGAATCCCCCGGCTGGCGAGGGGCTCCGGTCGTTCCGGGGGAACCGAGCGGCTGTTGGCTGGCCCGCCAGGAGCTGGCCACGTTCCAACTGTTCAGGTCTGGATTCGCCGGGTTGATGATCTCCAGGGAGCGGCCGGTGCCATCCGTTGTCGGCTGCCAGGTGTCGGCGTAGGTCACTTCGTGCAGTTTCGCGCCCAGCACCGTGACCGTGATCCGTTCGCCGGTGTTGCTGAGTCCCCCGGACCATTCGCCCGCCACCGGCAGGTTGCTGCCGTAGCGTGCCTTGAAGGCGTCCTTGTTCTCGACGACCAGCACCGACTTGCCGGGGTCCAGCGTCTGGATGGAACCCTCGCTGAACTTGAACTCCACTCCCTGCTCGTCGACTCCATTGACGACTCGCACCAGTTCCGTGGTGGCCAGCGAGATGGCGACGTTCCCTGTGTTGGTGAGTTCGATGTATTCGAAGTCGTTGCTGTTGGCGAAACCAGCGGCGATCTCGGCCGCCGTGGGCGCGGCCGGGTTGTACTGGATTTCGGTGAGACGCAGCGAGGCGAGTGTCGGATCGATGGCCGTGCTGGTGACTTTGATCGAATCGGTGGCGATCAACTGGCCCCGGTAGTTGATGGCTTCCAAGTTGATCGTCTGCTGGCCGGGCCGCAAGGGAAGGGTGACCTGCCAGCCGTCCTTGGTGGGCCAGAAGTCGTCCAGTGCCGTCTCGGTCCCCGCCAGTCGGATCTGGCGGACATCGACCCAGCCTTTGCCTTCCAGCACCAGTTGGGCCTGGTCGGTCTGGATGTCCTGGCCTCCATTGGTCGTGATCTCGAAGTTCACCTTCGGGATCTCGCGAAGGATCGTCGAGGCCACCGTGACGTTGCGAGCCCTGGTGGATGGCCCGATCGTCTGGAACGTCTCGTCACCGCCGGCGACGTTGTTGTTCAGCAGGGCCGCGTAGTGGGTCGCCCAGCGCGTCGCATAGGCTTCGGTAAACGACCGATTCACCAGGTCCTGCATGTGTCCCCAGTACCGGCGTAGGTTGTGGGGGATGTCGCGGATCTCATCGAGTCGCGACGTGGGCTCGTTCACCTTCTTCAGGCCTTCGGTGAAGTTACACAGATCGCAGTCCCAGAAGAACGGAATGATCTTTCCGTCCGACGGACGCTGGAAGATCCGCAGGTTCTTGGGCCGTGCGAATCCGTAGGTATCCCAGTTGCCGAGGTAGGACTGGGTGGCGTAGTGCCGCATCCACAGGTCGACATCCATGACCTCATTAGAGGCCTTGAACAGAGCATCACCCGTGAGATGAATGGCCTTGGCGAAGCGGGCAATGGCCGAGAAGTTGTCTTGGTCGCGGCTGCTCTTGATGAGCACATGGCCGCGGTAGAATTCGGGGTTGTCGCCCTGCTGGTTGACCATCGCCGTGCTGACGCCGAAATCGGCGTTCTGGTTGACCTCCGTGCCCTGCTTGAGGCCTTCCGCTCCGCCGACGGGGCTGGTTGCAACGGTGACGTCGTCCAGTTCCCACTTCGTACCGTCGGAACCGTTCTCGAACTGTTCGTCGAGGAAGTCGTTTTCGTAGCGGCCGAGCTGCAGGATGAACTCCGTGTTGTGGCGCGGCGAGATCAGGTAGGCGACATCGTCGTAGTTGCTGGTCAAGCTGCCGCCAGCTCGGTTGACCATCTGCTTCATCACGAGTTCGGCCAGCCCGTTGATGTCCAGGCGGATGCTGTCATGGATGCCGTACATCGCCTGTCCGGCGGGCAGGTCGACCTTGTAGCCGCTGTTGGGGCGAATCCAGCGGCTGCCGGTGAACCGCAGGCCCGCATCGTAATACGCGTTGTCGTTGTAGATCATCGTGATCGGCAACAGCCAGTTGCTCTGCCAGTTCACCTGGTTAAAGAGTTTGTTCTCTTCGGCTTTCAGCATGACGAGTCGCACGCGGTCGATGGGCGTCGCGGGCCCGCGGGTATCGGCAACCTGGTAGAGGGCGCGCGAGTTCTCGCCAGCGGCCGGGAAGGAAGCGGACACTCCCTGCCCATCGACGGCGGTGACGTAGAACTGCACGACCGCGTTCGACGGCTGGGCCGGGATCTTCCCGCTATGGAAACCGTCCGGGCCTTGCGTCATGGCGACGGAGTTCCAGGCCTGGCCCTCCAGACGCCAGAGCAGCGTGGCCGACGCCACGCTCTGCGGATCGCCGATCCGCGTCCGCACCGTGACCTCCTGGGTCGCCGTGGGGACAGCGGGCGAGTGGGTGAACTGCTGGAAGGTCGGGCCTGCGTTGGCGACCGCCGTCGAATTGGCGGCGGCAGGCGTACCCGGGTTGATCGGGGCATTCATCTGCAGGGTGCTGCCGAGCCGGTTGAACCAAAGGCGGCTGTTCAGCTGCCGGTTGCCCGTCAGCCATTTCACTCGGAACGCGATCGAGTACTCCGCGCCATCGACAATCTTCTCGCCGCTGACGAACGTGGTCTCCGCGTGGTCGTGCACGAAGGCTTGGGCGCCCGTGCTGGTGACGTGCAGGACCTTGTTGGCGGCATTGGTCGGGTCCGTTTCCACGATGCCCGAGTGCGTGCCGATCAGCCGCCACTTGGCCGGCGCCTTGCCCAAGGTATCGTTCTCGAAGGTGCCGTTCTGCAGCAGCGATCTCGGAGCCGCGCTGCTGGGATCGCGCGTCACTACGATGTCGTCGATGAGGAACTCGCCCGCGTCCAGCAGCCCGAAGATAAACTCCTGAAAGAGGGCGGCCTGGTTGTAGGCATCGCGCATCGCGATGCCCTGGAACTTGTGCGTCGTCCACTGGCTGCGGCCGGACTCGTTGCTGGCTGCCCACGACGCGGCCACATTGTTGTCCGCGTTCACGTCGCGCAGTTCCAGGCTCGAACCGCCCCCGTCGGCGGCCGTCGGCCATGGCTGCGTGCCGAAATACTCCACCTCGTCCGCGAGGTTCCCCTTGGCATCCACCAGGATAATCTGGTCGCTGCCATTGCTGAGCGTGCCGCTGTAATTGCCCAGGATGCGTGCCCCCGGATAGAGCAGGGCGAGCGCCCGGGCGTCCTTGGCCAGCACGATATGCTCCCGCGTGCCAAGGATCGTGCCCGCCGGGATCTCCAGTTCCACGGCGTTCTTCAGCTTCCAGCCACCGATGTCGATCGGCTGGTCGCCCTTGTTATAGAGTTCGATGAACTCCGCTTCATCACGCGAACGATAGGGCGTGCCGGGCACGGCTGGTATGGCGATCTTGCCGCTGGTCAGTTCCATGCCGAACGCCACGTCGCTGGCGGCCGTGGATCGCAGGTGAAGCTCCACGGAGAGCGTGTTCTTGCCCGCCTTCAGCGCCGTTTTCGGGACCTCCAACGGTCCCACACGCGTGGCGTCCGCGATGGAAGCGACCGACAGCGTGTCCGGCGTGATCGTGCCCGACGGCAGGTTGTAACGCAGGATCTCCTGGCCGTTCAGGTAGAAGACCGCTCCCGAGTCAATGATGTGGGAGATGGTCAGCTGGTCGATCGCCGACAGGTCGGCGGCCGACATGTCGAAGTCGGTCTGCAGGTAGTAGGTAATGAACCCCGGGTTGTTGTTGGTGGGCGGGCTCAGGGTGGTGCCGAACGGAACGCCCAGGTTGGCCGTGTCGTAACCGATCAGGCCCTTGCCCAGTTTCCAGCTGGTGCCATCGACGGCGTAGTTCTGGGCCTGCCAGCCGCTGGAAAATCGCGCGCCCGTATCGTTGTAACGCCACTTGTCCCAATCCATGGTGACGACGTTGGTGCGCGTGTAGGTGGCTGGCTTGTCCGCCACGCCCAGTTCGGGCGGCGGGTTGTACATGATCTCGCTGATGACCACCTGTTCCCGCAAACTGAACTCATTGGCGGCCCCGGGCGTCGCCGCCTGCGGGTACTGCCACATGCCCTTCCGCTCGCTGGACCGGCCGCGCAGCTTGCTGTCCACCTGGATGCCATCCAGGATCCGCGCGTCGGGGCCTTCGAGGACCAGGCGCGCGTCGTTCGCGACCTTCAGCCCCAACGCCGCCTTGCCGATCGACAGCACCTGGCCCGGGGCCAGCGTCTGCGCGCCGAACACATAGCGGCCCGCCGTCGCATCCTCGGTACGCAGCACATGCCCCGCCAGCGGCAGCGGCTCCCCACTCACGTTCTTCACTTCAACAAAGAAGTTCGCGTCGTCGAACGCCGCGACTTCGTTGAGGAGCACCGGGGCGGGCAGCAGCACGGCCACGTTGTCCTGGACGACCAGTTCCGCGTCGAACAGCAGGTCGGAGTCGGTGACGGCGAAGTTCAGGCCGTGGATGGCAAGCACGTTGCCGCCCGGACGAAGCAGGTT
>JBIIEC010000217.1:0-9860 GCA_044238045.1 Pirellulaceae bacterium
GAGCTGGTCGTATCTTACCGACGACCAACGCCGCGCGTATTCCGGCGAGGACTACGAACAGGTACTGCTTCGCGCGTTCTTGGCCTTGAGCAACCTGATGTACGATGGCGGGGACGCGGAAGCATACAGCCTGCAGATGGTGGCGAGGCAGGAGCAGATCATCCAGCAGGGCGTGGATGAACATGGCGAGAACCCGAAGGCCAGTTATCCGCGTGTGGCCCTGGCGCCCTATCTGCAGGGCGTGTTGCGGGAGTCGACGCACCGTGACTATGACGACGCGCAGCGTTCGTACGAGGCGGTGGCGAGCTGGCAGCCCGATTTCGGGCCTGCACGCGAGGATTGGATGCGCGCGGCCGGCGGCCATCATTCGGCAGCTGGAAACGGGGCACTCTATGTCTTCGTGCTGGCTGGCCGCGGGCCTTACAAGGAAGAGACGGTCGAAGTGCCCAGTTCCGCATCGCTGCTCATCGCGGGTGAAATCGTCAACGCGGTCGGCCAGCAGACGGTGCCTCCGAACGTCGCGCCGGTCAAGGTGCCGCAACTGATCGGGCAGCCCGATGTCGTTCGCACGGTGATGGTCAATGTCGGCAACCAACCGGTGGGTTCGACCAGCACCGTCACGGACGTCACCGACCTGGCGTTGCGGCAGTACCAGGCCATCTATCCGCGCGTGGTCGCGCGAGCGGTCGCGCGGCGGTGCCTGAAGAAGGGAGTCGTCTACGGCGCGAAGCAGGTGAGCGACGTCACCAAGGGGTCGGCCGTGGGGCTGGCCGTCGATCTGGCGGGAGTGGCGTGGGAAGCAACCGAGTCGGCCGACACGCGGTGCTGGGGGTTGCTGCCGGACAAGATTCAGGTGCTGCGCGTGGAGTTGCCGGAAGGCCAGCACCGGGTCGATCTGATGCCCGTGTCGGGCCATGGCTCGCTCGGCCAGGTCAGTTCCGTGCAGGTGCCGATCACCGATGGACGCAATACCTACCTGTTGGCGAACTTCCCCGGTCCCATGCTCGTCGGCCAGGTACTCGTCGGCGGTCCCTGAGCAAAAGACGGGCTGCGTCCGCGGAGCGAGGTGGGGCGAGGCGCGTCTAGCGATCTTCGGACTTGAGCAGGTAGAACGTGTGTCGCCAAGATCCGTCGAGCAGGTGTTCGGATTCGGCCCAGCCACTGGCGCCGGCGTAGGCGCCCGAGCCGCCGGTGATGGGCCGGACGAGCGTCGTGCCGACGGCCAGCGCGCTCTGCGTGCTCGGATAGAAGCCGCTGCCGCTGACGATCAGCTGGTCTGCGGTTCCATGGAGGTTCGCGGCTCCTTGGCCGAAGATGAAGTTCAGCGAGGTCATGCGGACTTCGTCTCCCTCGACGGGGAAGTCCACGGAGGTGGTGAGGAGCTGCGCGTCGAGGCGTCCGACGGTATCGCCAGCGGCGTTCTGGATCGGGGTGGCGGGCAGTACGCGCAGGTCGCCCAGCTGGTGGCCATTGGAGCCGGCGGTCGTAAGCAGCGTCTGGATCGAGGCGTGCGTCACGGAAAAGACGCGTTCCGCGGTCGGCGTCTGCGGGGCTGCGGGAGCCGACGGGGTGGTGGGACGCGTGCCCTTGGATCGCTCGACCTTGTTATCCTCGACCTTCTTCCCCCGGTCTCGTGACTTCGCGGTGGCGTCGGGAGTGCCGACGGTCGTGGCCCCAATGTAGGCGATGGCGAGGACGAACAGCAGGTAACGAAAACGAACCATGGTACGCAAGATGGCCACTCGTGTGTTTCCTCAGGAAGAAAGTCGAACGCTTTGGACTGTCGAAATCTAGGACAAGAAATCCGCAGCGGACTGGTTCGCGCGCACGCGGAGCCGTGGGAAGCCGGCGCAGAAGGGCAGCCAGGACAGAGGGGCGGCTAGGACAGCAGATCCTCCACGACCCGGCAGGGTTCGACGCCGGTCAGACGCTGGTCGAGGCCCTGGTAGCGGTAGGTAAAACGTTCGTGGTCGAAGCCGAGCTGCTTGAGGACCGTGGCGTGGAAGTCGTGGATGTGCACGGGATCGCGGACGATGTTGTACGAGAAGTCGTCGGTCTCGCCGTAGATTGTTCCGCCCTTGAAACCGCCGCCGGCCATCCACATGGTGAAGCAGCGTGGATGGTGGTCGCGTCCGTAGTTGGACGTCGAGAGGCCGCCCTGGGAGTAGATCGTGCGTCCGAACTCGCCGCCCCAGATGACCAGGGTCTGGTCGAGCATGCCGCGCTGCTTCAGGTCCTGGATGAGGCCCCAGCAGGGCTGGTCGACGTCGCGGCACTGGTCGGGCAGTCGGCCGGCCACGTTGGCGTGGGTGTCCCAGTTGTTGTGGTAGATCTGCACGAACCGCACGCCGCGTTCGACCATCCGCCGCGCCAGCAGCACCGTGTTGGCGAACGTCCCCGGCTCCCGCGCCGCCTCGCCATACAACGCGTAGGTGCTCTCCGACTCCGAACCCAGGTCGGTCAGTTCCGGCACGCTCGACTGCATGCGGAACGCCAGTTCGTACTGCTCGATCCGCGTCTCCGTCTCGCGGTCGTGGAACTGCTGCAGGTTGAGTTCGTTCAGCTGCTTGACGGTGTCCAGCGTGCGGCGACGAACCTGGGGCGGGACGCCGGGCGGGTTGTTGATGTAGAGGATCGGATCGCCGCTGGTGCGGAAGGAGACGCCAGCGTGGGCACCGGGCAAGTAGCCGGACGACCAGAGGCGAGCGGAGATGGCCTGCACCTGTTCGGTGTTGGAAGGCCGCGCGACCTGCACGACGAAAGTGGGCAGGTCGTCGTTGAGCGATCCGAGTCCGTAGGACATCCAGGATCCGAGGCAGGGACGACCCGTGATCTGGTTGCCGGTCTGCATGTAGGAGATAGCTGGCTCGTGGTTGATCGCTTCCGTGTGCATGCTGCGCACGAAGCACAGGTCGTCGACCATGCGGGCCACGTTGGGCAGCAGTTCCGTGACCCACATGCCACTCTGGCCATGCTGCTTGAACTTGTACATCGACGGGGCGATCGGGAACCGCGCCTGGCCGCTGGTCATGGTGGTGAGCCGCTGTCCCATGCGGACCGATTCGGGCAGGTCCTTGTCGTACCACTGGGCCATCACCGGCTTGTAGTCGAACAGATCCAGCTGCGAAGGCCCGCCGACCATGTGCAGGTAGATGACATGCTTGGCCCGCGCGGGGAAGTGCGGACCGGGAGCGGCGAACGAGTCGCCGGGAAGCGAGCCCGCCTGCGCGACGCCCTCCCGCTGCAACAGCGTTGCCAACGCCGCCCAGCCCACGGCGTGTGATCCCTGTGCAAAGAAATGCCGCCGCGTCATCCGCAGCGCCGATTCCGAAGAAAATTGCATGGCGGTCTTCCTCTGCTCTCTGCTCTCTACTCTCGCTTGTCGCCTACTTGTTCAACGCCTCATCGAGGTTCAGCAGCTGGTTGGTGAACATGGTCCAGGCGGCGACGTGGCGGACGTCGAGGCCCGCGGGTACGGGCAGCTTGCCGACACGTGCCAGCTCGGTCGCTTCGTTCTCGTGCGCGTCGTAGTACGCCTTCAGGTCACGCAGCGACTCCAGCAGCAGCGGCAGTTCGACCGGACTGGCGGGGCGCGCCAGCACGCGATGCATGAGCCATTGCACGCGTTGTTCGTCGATGGCCACAGGCGGGCTTGCCTTGTCGTCTGGGCTAGGCAGGGCGTTGCGGTCGGCGAATGTTTCGGGCGTGAGAGCGGCCTGGGCCAACGCCCGGGCCGCTTCGACGAACTGCGGATCGTTGAGGGTCACGAGGGCCTGGAGCGGCGTGTTGGTCCGCTCGCGCCGCACCGTGCATACCTCCCGGGCCGGCGCGTTGAAGATCTCCATCGACGCAGGCGGCGCGCTGCGTTTCCACATCGTATACAGGCTGCGGCGATAGACGTTGGGTCCCTCGTCCTCGCGATAGTCGCGGGTGTTGCTGCCGATCATCGCCACGGCCTCCCAGACGCCGGGCGGCTGGTACGGCTTGACGCTGGGCCCGCCCAGTTGCCGGACCAGCAGGCCGCTGGTCGCCAACGCGTAGTCGCGCACCATCTCGGCGTCCATGCGGAATCGCGGACCGCGCGAGAAGAGGCGATTGTCGGGGTCCTTCTCCAGCTTCTCGGGTGTCGCCACTGCGGACTGCTGGTAAGTTGCGGAGGTGACGATGAGCTTGAAGAGCCGTTTGACATCCCAGCCCGACTCGCGAAACTCCACGGCCAGCCAGTCGAGCAGTCGCGGATCGGAAGGCATTTCGCCGGACACGCCGAAGTCGCCGGTGGTGCGCACGATGCCCGTGCCGAACAGCTGCTGCCAAAACTGGTTGACGGCCACGCGGGCGGTGAGCGGGTGTTCGGGAAGCATCAGCCACTGCGCGAAGCCCAGTCGATTGCGAGGCAGGTGCTCGGGCATCGGCGGCAGCATCGCGGGCGTCTTCGCCTCCACCGCATCCCGCCGCTGGTCGTACGCTCCCCGGAACAGCACATAGGCCATGGCCGGTTCGGTGCGTTCGTTCATCACATGCGCCAGCGATCCGCGAGCGACGATGTCGTCGCGTTCCCGCTCCCGCTGCGCCAGCTGCGCGGACGTTTCGCGATACGGGTCGTCCAGCACTTCCAGCCACCAGTCGTAGAGAGCTTGGCGGTCGGCGTCGCTGCGCTGGTCGGCCGCCTTGGCCAGCAGAGCCGCGATGTGGGACGCGCGGGCCAGACTGGCGACTTCCGAGGGAGCGAGCGGGCGGCGGTAGACGCGCAGGTCATGCAGGGCGACCGCGCTGAGCGGCTCGTTGTCGCTTCGCTGCCCCACCTGGAAGGCGACGTTGGTGCGGGTCGAGTCGGTGATCTGGTCGGAGGCCGATTCGACGAGTGTGGGTTGCAGCTGTCCGTTGTAATAGACCTTCACACCCGTGGCCTTGCCGGAACCGTCGTAGGAGACGGTGACGTGCGTCCAGGTGTCGGCAGCGATCTGGTCGCGGCCGACCACCTTGATCGCGTTCTCGGGCCAACGGCTGACGATGTGCGTGCCGATGCGGCGGGCCTGGAACCAGAAGTCCCAGCCGCGGAACGCATTCTGGTTGTCCATCCGCGCGGCGATCGCGCCGAAGGAATCATTGGCGGGGGCCTTGATCCAGGCGGAGCAGGTCCAGGGCTGGTCGCGTTCGAAGTCACCGAAGTCGGGAAGGCGGCAGGCGGTTCCCTGAGGCTGCAACGCCTTCTGTCCGGCCGGACCGGGCTGCCAGGTGGCCGAGGCTTCCAGCGGCAGGTCCACCGCCTGGCCATCGACCTGCACACGCGTCGCCTGGCCCTCGCCTTCGCTCAGCGGCGCATGCAGGGCCAGTTGGTCGACGGGCAGGGTGTTGGTCAAGGCCGCTTCGGGATTGCTGGCCAGCCAGGCCTCGAAGGCACTGCGAGCCGCCTCGCGACGCTGGTCGCGCGCTGCCTGCAACGCGGCGATCTCGCCCGCCAGTTCCTCCAGCCGACCTCGCTCCTGTTCCAGCGGCACGCGGATGACGGGCGGAGTGTCCTTGATGTTGCCATCCATGGCGGCCTGCGTCGTGTTGTTGAAGAACGCCGCCAGCTCGTAAAACTCTCGCTGCGTCAGCGGATCAAACTTATGCTCATGGCAGACCGCGCAGCCGACGGTCAGGCCCATCCAGACCTGGCCGACCGTCTCGGTGCGGTCCCGCGTGTACAGCACGAGATACTCCTCCGGGATCGTGCCGCCTTCGTTGGTCGTCATGTTGCAGCGATTGAAGCCCGATGCGACCTTCTGGTCGAGCGTCGCGTCCGGCAGCAGGTCGCCGGCCAGCTGTTCGATCGTGAACTGGTCGAACGGCAGGTTGCGATTGAAGGCTTTGATGACCCAGTCGCGATAGGTCCAGATCTCGCGGAAGTTGTCGAAGTGGATACCATGCGTGTCGGCATAGCGGGCGGCGTCCAGCCAGTACCGTCCCCGCTGCTCGCCCCACTGCGGTGATTCCAGCAGCTTGTCCGCCAGCCGCTCGTACGCGTCGCTCGACGTGTCGCTGACGAACTCCTCGACCAACTGCGGGTCGGGCGGCAGGCCCGTAAGGTCGAGGTGCAGTCGGCGCGCCAGGGTGCGGCGGTCGGCGGCCGGAGCAGGCGAAAGGCCCGACTGTTCCAGGCGGGCCAGCACGAGTCGATCGAGCGGATGGTCGCTCCACCCGGTGTCCTGCACGGCCGGCAGCGCGGGACGTTCAGGAGCCAGCAACGCCCAGTGCGCCTGGTATTCCGCTCCCTGTCGTACCCATTCGATGAGCAGCTGCTTCTGCTGGTCGGTGAGTTTCTTTTTGGTGGCCGGCGGCGGCATCTGCTGTTCGGGGTCATTGGTGAGCAGCCGGGCGACCAGTTCGCTGGCGTCGGGATCCCCGGGCGCGATCGCGCCCCGTTCGACGGCCGCATCGCGGCGATCGACGCGCAGGTCGGCCTTGCGCGACGCGCTGTCCGGTCCATGGCAGCTGAAGCAGTTCTCGGCCAGGATCGGGCGGATCTGTTCGTTGTAGGCGATCGGCTGCCCGCTGGCCGATTCCGCGGCCAGCGCCCGCTGATCCGCGGAAGGAACGCAGCAGGCGAGAAGCAGGGACAGAGAAAAGAGGTAACGCATGATCCGAGGCATGGTCGACCCTCGTGAGACGGCGTGAGTTCCAGAAGCGGGCGGCGGGCAGCGAGCGAGCAGGAGGCGAGCGGGCAGGATTCGTAGTATACCAGAGCGTTCGATCTCGCAAGCAAAAAACGGTGCGCCAAAGCGTCGCGAGTTCAGTTTCGCGAACCTTCTTGGAGCGCGGGCGTCCCGCCCGCATGCCAGGACACGGGTGCGTCGCCGAGCGTCACCTTGGGGCGCCTCGATGCGACCGGGACGGTCGCGCTCCATTGCGACTTAACGCCGAGCGTCACCTTGGGGGCGCCTCAATGCGACCGGGACGGTCGCGCTCCATTGAGACTTGGCGCCGAGCGTCACCTTGGGGCGCCTCGATGCGACCGGGACGGTCGCGCTCCATTGCGACTTGGCGCCGAGCGTCACCTTGGGGCGCCTCAATGCGACCGGGACGGTCGCGCTCCATTGAGACTTGGCGCCGAGCGTCACCTTGGGGCGCCTCGATGCGACCGGGACGGTCGCGGTCCATTACGACTCGGCGCCGACGGCGATGGCGGTGGCGGTGGCGTGGCAGCGGCAGTGGGAGATGGAGATCAAGATGTCGGCAATGCCGTGGCGTTCACAGATCTCGCGCACGCCGCCGGCGAGCACGATGGTGGGGCGGCCGTTGGGGTGGTTGCGGACTTCGATGTCCCGCCAGCCGACGCCCTTGATCCAGCCGGTGCCGATGGCCTTCAGCACCGCTTCCTTGGCGGCCCAGCGACCGGCGTAGTGCTGGGTGGCCGCTTTCCGCGTGCTGCAGTACTCCATCTCGTGCGTCGTGTAGACGCGGCCGATGAACAGTTCGCCGTGCCGCTCGATCATCTGGGCGATCCGCAGGCATTCGACGATATCCGTCCCCAGTCCGACGATGTGCATCGATGGTCCCTTGTGACGCGGCCTGTGGAGTTGGGCGACGAGCGGGATGATCAGCCGCCGGGCTTGAGGCCGCAGGCCTGCTGGGCTCGCAGCAGCACTTCGCCCGCTTTGCGGCGGGCCCGCGCGGCACCGTCGGCCAGGATCTCCTCAACCTTCTTCGGCGCGCTGGCAATTTCCGCGCGTCGCTGGCGGACCTCCGCGAAGTAGCTCTCGGCCGCGTCGGCCAGCGCCTTCTTCACTTCGCCGTAACCGAACCCGCCGCGCCGGTAGAGGTCGGCCATCTGCTGCCGCGGGCCCTCGTCCACGAAGAGGCTGTAGAGCTGGTAGAGATGGTCGGAGTCGGGATCCTTGGACTCTTCCATCGGGCGGCTGTCGGTGGTGATCCGCATGATCTGCTTGCGCTGGCTTTTCGCGTCCGCAAAGATCTCCAGCGTGTTGCCGTAGCTCTTGGACATCTTCTGCCCATCGGTGCCGGGCACCTTCGCCGTCTGTTCGAGCACCTTCGGCTTGGGCAGCACGAACGTTTCGCGGAACTGGTGGTTGAAGCTGCCGGCCAGGTCGCGGGTCACCTCGATGTGCTGGATCTGGTCCTCGCCCACAGGCACGATGTCGGCATCGTAGGCCAGGATGTCGGCCGCCATCAGCACCGGGTAGGTGAAGAGCCCGACATCGGCCTTGATGCCGCGGGCCTTCTTTTCCTTATACGCATGGCAACGCTCCAGCAGCCCCAGGGGCGTACCGGTCATCAGCAGCCAGCAGAGCTCCGACACCTCGGGCACGTCCGACTGCACGAACAGCGTTGCCTTCTCCGGGTTCAAACCCAAGGCCAGCAGGTCGATGGCCGCGTCCAGCGTGTTTTGCCAGAGCAGCTGCTGGTCGCGGATGGTGGTTAACGCGTGCAGGTTGGCGATGAAGTAGTACGACTCATTGCCATGCTGCAGGTCGATGTACTGGCGGATGGCTCCGAAGTAGTTGCCCCAGTGGAAGCGGCCTGTGGGTTGGATTCCAGAGAGTACGCGCATGGTTCCGATCGAAATCTCGTCGTTGAAGTGAAGGGGTAAAGGCGCCGGGAGGGCCAAGGGGCCTGCGAGGCGGCCGGTCAGGGCACGGCCAGCGAGCGAACGATCTCCGGTACGCTGCGGGCGTTCAGGGAGGCGATGGCGGCGGGCAGTTCGTCCAGCAGGCGAATCGACACCTGCGGGTCGTAGAAACTGGCCGTGCCTACCTGCACGGCCGTCGCGCCCGTGACCAGAAACTGCATGACATCGTCCAGCGTCGCGATGCCCCCGACGCCGATGATCGGGATGTCGATCGCGCGAGCGACCTGGTGCACGCACCGCAAGGCAACCGGTTTGATCGCGGGACCGCTGAGTCCGCCCAGGACGTTGCCGAGCATCGGCTTACGCGTCTTCCAGTTGACGGCCATGCCCAGCAGTGTGTTAATCAACGTCAACCCGTCCGCGCCCGCATCCGCCGCCGCGCGGGCGATGTCGACAATCCGCGTCACGTTCGGCGTCAGTTTCGCCAGCACCGGCAGGCTCGTCGCCTCCCGCACGCCGCCGACCACGCGGCCGCACATCGTCGGGTCGGTGCCGAAGTCGACGCCGCCGGAGACGTTCGGGCAGGAAATGTTCAGTTCCAACGCCGATACGCCCGGCACTCCCTCCAACTCCCGAGCCAACTCCACGAACTGCTCCACGCTCGATCCGGCAATGCTCACCAGCACCGGACAGCCGAGCCCGCCCAGGTAGGGCAGGTGGTGCTCCTTGAACTGGTCGACGCCATCGTTGTCCAAGCCGATCGAATTCAGCAGCCCCGCCGCCGACTCCACCGTTCGCCAGGGACGATTGCCCTTCCGCGGCAGCTTGGTGATCGTCTTCGGGACGATGCCGCCCAGTCGCTGTAGCTCGACGAAGCCCGCCATTTCCCGCGCGTAACCAAACGTGCCGGATGCGACCAGGATCGGATTGGGCAAGCTCAGACGCCCGATGCGCACGGATAGATCCACGGCAGGCTCCGCGGCGCGAGCAGAGATGGCGGAAGACGCAGGTTCCATGAAGTCCACTGATCCGGGCTCGAGTCCAACCAGTCGCGACTGCCGGGAGTTCGAACTCGGCTCGGAATCTCCGCGACAAGTCTCCGACACGCGACGACTGCGTCTAATCTATCGCGTCACCCAGACCGCCACAACGGACTCACCGCCCGCGGGCGCGGCCGCGCCCTCCGTCTGGGATCGTGTGGGCGCGCGAACGCAAGTTCCCCGGGCCACGTCAGGGAGATGCGTGCCCCGTCTCTCGGAACCGTTTGCTGCCGCCTGCTCCCACCCATCCA
>JBIIEC010000218.1:0-9859 GCA_044238045.1 Pirellulaceae bacterium
CACGAGGCCAGTCGGCCGTGCCCGGTGGTGCGCCGTGCATCTGGCGGGGGAGCCATCCTGCATGACCAGGAGCTGACTTACAGTATCGTGGTACCCCGCGGGTCGCGCGTGGAACTGGATCATCGGTGGCTTTACGATCTCATGCATGAGTCGTTGCTGCGGACTCTGCGGTCGTTCTCGATCGACGTGAGTTCCTGCCGGAGTGCCGTCGCGGCCTGTGACACGCCGCCCGGGGATGTCCGTGGTGCACAGTCGTTCCTGTGTTTTCAGCGGCACTGTTCGGGCGACCTGCTGCTGGGCGACCACAAAGTCGTGGGTAGCGCCCAGCGCCGTTCGCAGACCGCCGTGTTGCAGCATGGCAGCATTTTGCTCCGTTGCTCCCCCTACGCCCCCGAACTGCCGGGCATCGAGGAACTTGCCGGCGTCTCGCTGGATCCCTCCGAACTGGTCGACCGCTGGCTCGACTTGCTTCACTGCGAGGCGGGTTGGGAGATCCGCGAGGGCCAGGTGTCCGAACGGGAGCAGGAGGTGGCGTACCGGAAAGTGAAAGAGAAGTTTGGCTCTCCGGATTGGACCCTGCGTCGCTGACGCTGGATGGTCAGGCGCCACGCCCGCGTTCGTGATGGCGTGGTCTCTCCAACCCCCGCAGATGACGAAAGCGGGGCGGACGCCGCAACTTCCCAACAAATGCGGCCCGCGGCGGAGTGCCGGCGTGGCGGACGCTCACCTTGGTTGGCGGATTCTGGCCGAAGGCGCCGCAGCGTGTGGCTGGCCGGCGAGGTCGTTTTCCAGAACGGGGAAGACGCGGCAGTTGCTTCCTCCCGGGAATTCGCTGGAATGACCCCTGCTGGCTGTCTAAAGTGAGGGTGTCCACAGTTCTCGGAATGGGCTCGTCGTCGCTTGGATGTGACTGCTCGTTTTCTGCAATTTCGGACGCACGGCGAGGCTTGGAAGTGGGGAGCGTTGCTGGTTGGTGAACTGCGACGCGCGTCGTTCGAGGACAGAAGTTGCGTGGGGGCGGATCGTCATGCACGTCAAATTGAAGGTGCTTCGCGGGGCCAGTGCCGGCAAGGAGATCGCCGTCAAGAGCCTGCAGTTCGTCATTGGTCGCGCGGAGGAGTGCAGCCTGCGCGTCAACAGCGAAGCCATCAGTCGCCAGCACTGCGTGATCACCTTCGACGGTCATGAAGTGCGGATTCGTGACTTGAGAAGCCGCAATGGCACGTTCGTGAACGGCGAGCGTCTCGAGGCACCGTGTCGTCTGGTGATGGGCGACCAGTTGCGCGTGGGGCCGATGGAATTTCTGGTGACGTACGCGTTTGTGCCGCAAGCATCGACCGGAGTTGTTGCCGAGAGCCGATCGCCGCTGTCTGCGGAACAGGATATGGCGGGCCGCATCAGTGACTGGCTGACGGAAGCCGAGGAGACCGATCGTCGCGTCGACTCGGCCGAGGTCGAGACCCGTGTCTTCCGGATGGACGACACGGGACGAATTCCGGTCGCGCCCGCCGATTCGAGGAAGGCCGCTGCGGCGGGCAGCTCTACGGACAGCTCAGCGGGCAGCTCGGCGGACAGCCAGGGGGCCGCGGACAGTCAGGGCAGCTCCGACAGCCAAGGCACCACGGAGGGCACGGAGAATGCGGCGCCGGCGGCTTTCGGCAAGAAGACTCCACCGAAGAACGTGGCGCCGAAGGACACGCAGGAAGCTGCCGCGCAAACGCTGCGCAAACTGCTGAATCGCGGCACCAACTGACCGCGCGAACGAGGCATCTCGCCTCGGTATTCAGGGAACCGGATAAATTCTGCGGATCCGGGTGACCGATCCGCTGATTTATGTTTCCTAAAACGCACGCGCTCGCTATTTGGTGTATTTTTCCACCGTGCGACTCAGCGATCGGGACTTGCCCGGTTGATCATCCGGTTCCTTGAAGAGGAGTTTCCTGGTGGCAAAGGCGAAGACTGGCAAGAGCGTGAAGGCGGCGAAAAGTACGAAGGTTTCCAAGAGTGCCCGCGGAGTGAAGAAGGCCACTCGCCCCAGCCCGAAGTCTCGCAAGGCGTCGACGGTGGCCAAGAAGGCACCGGTGAAGGCGTCCGCGAAGAAGGCGGCTCCGCCCGTGGAAGTGGCTGCGGATGAAGTGACGCTCTGCCGGCGTCGATCCGATCGGCGTGGGGTAGCGCGTGAGGTGGCCGTGGAACCGAAGGCCGCTCCGCCGATGCCCGAGCGTCGCCAGAAGGTCGCTCGACGTCGCCAGATCGACCCCACGACCTGCGAACGAGACTACTCCGACGACGAGATCGAATTCATGCACGCCTTGGATGCCTACAAGCGTTCCAGCGGCCGGATGTTCCCGACCTGCAGCGAAGTGCTGGAGGTGATTCGCGGACTGGGCTATGCGAAGTCAGCGCCGGTACTGGCGACCGACCCAGGCATGGCCTGCATCTCGGAAGGCGATGCCGTAGTGGCTCCCGCATCGGCGCCGCTGAGCGCGATCGACGACTATTCTTCTTCCGGTGCGTTGACGTTCGAATCGGTGCTGATCGGCTAAGTCGCTGGGCCCGATCGACCGTCGATGTCCGAGGGGGCCCTGTTGCATAAAGATCCTGATCGAGGAGACCAAGCCGCGCACCGGGCGGCTTGGTTTTTTTTCTGCGCCGACAGGACGAGGCATTCTCGCTGCGGGGAGGCCTTGAGGGCTGCTAGCGGCCTGCCGCCCAGCCGTGATTTCTCTTGTTCGAATGTCGCATTCCGGCTAACCTGCCGCTCGATGAAGTACCGGGGCACTCTGCGGGAGTCTCCGGCGTTTCAGGAACGGGCGCGAGAACGCGTTGGGTTCCCGGAACGGCATGCTGATCTTCAGGGGCCTGAAGGAGCGATCGCGTGGCCGAGTGGTCGAGCATAACGGGAGGAACTCCTTTCCGAGGGGCGATCGGCGGGACGCGTCTGAGTTGGGCGGGTCTGGTGTTGACGCTGTCGGCCCTGAGTCTGCTGGGCTGCCAAGCGCCGGGCACCGGTCCGAACGTGGAGGGGGTGAAGCAGTTCCAGCAGGGGCAGCCCCAGGCGGCCGTCTATCAGTTCCAGCAGGCGCTGGCCCAGAATCCCCGCAATCCGGACGCCTACTACAATCTGGGTGCCGCGTATCACTATCAGGCGAAGCAGTCGAAGGACCGGGCCATGCTGAGCCAGGCCGAGACGCTTTACAACCAGTGTCTCGACATCAGCCCGGACCATGTCGCCTGCCACCGCGCCCTGGCGGTGCTGCTGGTCGACACCAATCGGCCGCAGAACGCGTTCACGCTGCTGGAACGCTGGTCGACGGTCAACCCACGCTCGGCCGACGCTCGCATCGAATTGGCGCGGCTCCATGAGGAGTTCGGCGAGCATGACGCAGCTCGTCGATCGCTGAGCGAAGCGATCGACGCCGATCCTTCGAATTCACGGGCGTGGGCGGCCATGGCTCGGCTGCGAGAGTCGGACGGCGACTATGCCCAGGCGTTGCAGAACTATCGGCAGGCCTACGCCCTCAATGCGTACCAGCCGGGCGTGGCGGACCGCATCACGCAACTCCAGCAACGCATGGCCCAGCAAGTTCCCGCGAACGGCACGGCACCGCTGATGGTGGAGACGCCGCGAGGGTGGACCCAGCGCTGATCGCCGAAACGCCGGCCATCCTGGGCGACCGGGTCGTCGCAGAGTCTGGGCCGTTCATGGGCGAGGGCCCCGGTCTGTTTCTTTCCGGCCAATCGTGGACGCCCACTGCTTCCTGTCTGCGCGGGACTTCCCAGCATGGCGAAACTTCTGGCAGGGGCGGTCCGGACGTCGGGCGATTGGCGATCTTTCGCCCGCGATTCCAAGGGAAGGTCGACCTGGGGCCGCCAGCGGGTCGGGAATCGGCGCAGGGAGGGCCGGCCGGGACTACTCTTGGGGATCAAGGGAGGGGGTGGAGGCGGCGACTGGTGGTCGTTGGGCCGGGGCCTATCCTTCTATTCGAGACGGTAAGCGAATAAAATCTCCCGTTTGTACCGAGGGGCTTCGGATGGCGGAGGAGCCCTGGGGGCGCCCAGTCCCGGGGGCATCGCGTCCCGGAAGTCCGAAGAACGAATCTGGTGAGGATCAAGATGGCATCGGTCCGCGAAGACCTGAAGAACCGCGTTTACAACTTTTCGGCCGGTCCGGCCGTCCTGCCGCTGTCGGTGCTGGAGCAGGCCCAGCGCGACCTGCTCTGCCTGCCGGGAGCGGGGGCGTCCATTCTGGAGATCAGCCATCGCGGCAAGCACTTCGAGGCCATCCTCCAGTCCGCGACCGACAACCTGCGGACCCTGCTGGCCGTGCCTGCGAACTACCAGTTGCTCTTCCTGCAGGGCGGTTCGCGTCTGCAGTTCTCCATGATTCCCATGAACCTGCTGCGAGGCTCGGGACAGTCGGCGGACTACATCCTGACGGGAGCTTGGGGCAAGTCGGCTTATGTGGAGGCGGTGAAGGAGGGGCCGGTACGCACGGCCTGGGACGGCAAGGCCGATGGCTACAACCGGATTCCCACCGATGCCGAACTCGACCTCGACCCCCGCGCCGCCTACTGCTACTTCACTTCGAACGAGACGATCGAGGGCGTGCAGTTCGCGACGGAACCGGCGGTCGGCGAGGTGCCCTTGGTCTGCGACGCCTCGTCCGACTTCCTGCACCGGCCGCTCGACATCTCCCGCTACGGACTCGTCTATGCCTGCGCTCAGAAGAACGCTGGCCCGGCGGGCGTCACGGTGGTGATCATCCGCGATGACCTGCTGGAGCGGGGGCAGGAGTCGCTGCCCGGGTATTTGAACTACCGCAGCCACGCCAAAGAGAACTCGATGTGGAACACTCCACCCACGTTCTCGATCTACCTCGTCGACCTGGTCGCGCAGTGGCTGCTGCGGGATGTGGGCGGGCTGGCTGCCATGCATGAGCTCAATCAGAAGAAAGCCGCCCGCATCTACGATGTCATGGATCGCAGCGGCGGCTTCTATCGGGGCCATGCCCTGCCGGGCAGTCGGTCGCTGATGAATCCCACCTTCAAACTGCCCGATGCGGCCCGCGAGGAGGCGTTCCTGTCGCAGGCGTCCAAGCGGGGGCTGGCGAACTTGAAGGGCCATCGAAGCGTGGGCGGCATTCGAGCTTCCATCTACAACGCCATGCCCTGGGAGGGTGTGGCGGCGCTGGCGGAGTTCATGCAGGAGTTCCACGAGAAGAACGCCTGATCGCGGTGGACTGGGACGCCGTCACCCCGGGCCGGAACGCAGGGGATTCCGGCTCCTAGTCTGTTCCCGTCCTTGTTTTGTAGCCTTCTTTTTTTGCGAACTACGGACGATCCCGACATGCCAAAAATCATCGTGCTCGACAAGCTGGCTGAAGAAGGACTCCAGATGCTGGCTGCCGCGCCCGGCATTGAATACGAAGTCCGCACGGGCCTGAAGGGGAAAGACCTTCAAGAGGCTCTCGCGAACGCCGATGGAGCCATCTGCCGCAGCGGCGTGAAGATCACGGCCGACATGCTGGAGGGGAATCGTCGCCTGAAGGCGATCGCTCGTGCTGGCGTGGGAACCGATAACATCGACAAGACCGCGGCCACTCGCTTGGGCATCATCGTCATGAACACGCCCGCCGGCAACACGCTGAGCACGGCGGAACACACGATGGCGCTAATGCTGGCCATGTCCCGGAATGTCGCGCCGGCGTACCAGAGCCTGATCGAAGGCCGCTGGGACCGCAACTCCTACATGGGCACGCAGTTGGCCGACAAGACGCTGGGCGTCGTGGGCCTCGGCCGCATCGGCCAGGAAGTCGCCTCGCGGGCCATCGCCTTCGGCATGCGCGTCATCGGCTACGATCCCTTCCTTTCCGCTGAACGAGCCGCCGAACTGGGCATTGTCCTGGTGCCGTCGGTCGAGGAGATGCTGCCGCGTCTCGACTACCTCACCGTCCACACGCCGCTCACGCCCGAGACCGAAGACCTCATCGGCCTGCCGCAGCTGGAAAAGATGAAGACGGGCGTCCGCTTGGTAAACTGTGCCCGCGGTGGCATCTACAACGAGGACGCGCTGGTGGCCGGCTTGAAGTCGGGCAAGATCGCCGGTGTCGCCCTGGATGTGTTCGTCGAGGAACCGTGTGCCGAGCATCCGCTCTACGGCATGAAAGGTGTCCTCTGCACGCCCCACCTGGGAGCGAGCACCGAGGAGGCGCAGACGCAGGTGGCCCTGGAAGCCGTCCAACTGCTCATCAACTTCTTCAGCACCGGTGAAGTCCGCCATGCCGTGAACATGGCTGCCGTCGATCCCAAGACCCTGGAGTCGCTGCGCGGCATCCTGGTGGTGGCCCACCGGCTGGGCCGGTTCCTGGCCCAGTGGAGCGACGGGCCGATCCACGCCTGCCGACTCAGCTACCGCGGCGAACTCGCCTCCAAGGACACCAACTTCGTCAGCTCCGCCTTCTGTGCCGGACTGCTGGAAGCGGCACTCGGCGAGTCGGTCAACATCGTCAACGCCCGCGTCCTGCTGCAGGAACGAGGGATCGAACTGGTGGCCGAGAATCGGCCGGATCGCGGCGCCTTCAGCTCGTCGATGGTCGCCGAGGTCGTCACGCCTCAAGGGACCTTCCAGGCCGGCGGCACCCTGCTCGGCCACGAAATGCCTCGCCTAATCCTCCTGCAGGACTTCCGGCTGGAGGCCTACCTGGACGGTATCCTCTTCATCTTTACCCACCAGGACGTCCCCGGGATCATCGGAGCCGTGGGGAGCATCTTCGGCAGGCATCAGGTGAATATCGCCCAGATGTCGGTCGGTCGAGCCGGCCCGGGAAGCGAGGCCATTGGGATCCTCAACCTGGACAGCGCCCCTCCGCAGGCGGCGATCGACGAAGTGCTGGCGCATCCGCATATTCAGCGTGCCAGTGTCGTGACGCTGCCCCCTGCCGGCCAACTGCCGGCATGGCTCTAGAAGTCCCACTCGAAACCAGCCCCGGACACCCCCATCACCGGGGCCTCACGGTCCGTCATGGAATCCCCGGGGCCCGGATTCCACCGCCCGGGAAACGCTCCTCGCAGACGACGTTTTTTTGCCACAGAAAGTGGCTCTTTTCCCGCACGCCATTTCTTTGCGTGCCATGATTGAGCGACCATGTTGTGCCGATAAGGAAAAACGGGTTGACCCGTCCTCCGTCGGTCGGCGATTCGTCGAACCTGACAATCGGCAAGGCTGCTAGCGAATGAAACTTTTCACCCGGTTTCCGATGGCGGATGTGGGATAAAGTTTATCGCTGGATGAAGCCTCGACGATATCGACATGGCAAACGGGTGGCGCAGCGTCCCCGCAGGCTCAAGGCTCGCGGGAGGCTCTCGCTTGGCGGACCAAGTTTGGACCTTGTATCTGAAGAAAGCTAACGGGTTTATGACGATTCGAGAGAACGCAGTTTGCCTGGAAGACCAGGTCCACGAAGCCCTGGTGTGCAGCCCGTACCTGACCCGCAGCAAGGGAGTTCGCTGCGAAACGCACGACGGACGAGT
Source organism: Pirellulaceae bacterium (assembly GCA_044238045.1). Taxonomy (GTDB): domain Bacteria; phylum Planctomycetota; class Planctomycetia; order Pirellulales; family Pirellulaceae; genus CAZUJM01. Next base: position 7,533 of record JBIIEC010000218.1, read on the forward strand.
CACGATCCACGGGGAAGTCGGCACCTACTTCCAGAAGCAGATGGCCACCGAGGTTCTCCGCAAGGTGCATGGAATCGGCGAAATCAATAACCAGCTCCAAGTGAACTGGCCGGCGCTCAGCTAGCGCCCGACCCTCGAAACACGCGCCCTTCCCTCCCCGGAAAGGCCTGATACCACGCCCCGACCGTCCCGCCAGGACGGTGCGGGGCGTTTGCATTGAGGGCCCGTGGCACGGCAACCCGTCGCCGCCGCCCCCTTGCACGCTTGCACGGTCAACGGGATACTCCCCCATCGTCGGGCCGTCGTCACGGCCGTCGCAGTGCGGTTACCGCCCGACCTCCGGGGATCCAAGCGGACCCCGGCCGAAGTCGCCTTGAGGCGCGTAACTCTTCTCTCCCCCCATGTTCCCGAAGGAGTATTCCATCATGAGTCGGCCTGGAGCTATCACGTTCAAGGGGAATCCGATGACGCTGGCTGGATCGGCCGTGCAGGTTGGCCAGCAGGCCCCCGCCTTCACGCTGCACCGGTTTGCCGACGGCAAGTTGCAGACCGTCTCGCTGAAGGACCTGGCTGGCAAGCCGGTCATGGTCAGCGTCGTACCGTCCCTGGACACGGGTGTCTGCGCCAAGCAGACCAAGGAGTTCAACGAGAAGCTGGCCGGCATGGGCGACAAGATCCACGCCTTGACCGTCAGCCTCGACCTGCCCTTCGCCCAGAATCGCTTCTGCGGCGCCGAAGGCATCACGAACCTGATGTCGCTGAGCGACTACCAGGATCGCCGCTTCGGGCAGGACTACGGCATGCTCATCGAGGAGTTGAAGATCCTCGCCCGTGGCGTCTTTGTGATCGACGCGGCCGGCAAGGTGGCCTACGCCGAACTGGTGCCGGAAGTCACGCAGGAGCCGGACTACAGCGCCGCTCTCGCCTGCCTGGCCCAGCTGGCTGGCTAGTCGACGGCTTCGGCTGTCTTGCAATAGTAAGGGCGACCGACCAGGGGTGTCGGTCGCCCGCTGAGCGGCTTGGCACTGCCGAAGTGATGCCTCGCGGCCCGTCCGAGGGGCGGTGCCGCGGGTGTGAAACGGAAACGCCGCGAGCGATCAGGCCCTCAGCCAGCCCTCGACTACGGCCTTGGCGTGCTGGAGAGCAGCCGGCAGTTTGCTGGCGTCTTTGCCACCGGCCTGCGCGAGGTCGGGCTTGCCGCCTCCGCCGCCACCGACCACGGGGGCCACTTCTTTGACCCAGTTGCCCGCATGCAGTTTTCCCTGCAGGTCGCGGCTGACGCCCGCGACGAGGACGACCTTGTCGTCGCCTTCGGCGGTCGCCAGGAAGATCGCACACGGCGAAACTGTCTGCCGGATCTGGTCGATCATCTGACGCAACAGGTTGCTGTTGGAGCCGGGAACTTCGGCGACCACCACGCGGACGTTCTGCACCAGGGCAGCGGCCGCCAGTAGGTCCTCGGCCGTCGGGCCCTGGTGGGCTTCGCGATTGGCCAGCTGCCGCTGCAGGTCCTCGGCCTCTTTCTTCAGTGCGACCAAGCGGTCGGCCACTTCGAACAGCGACACGTTCAGCAGCCGCGCGGTTTCACGCAGCAACTGGCGTGCATCGGTGATGGTCGGACCGGCGGAAGTCGCAGCCTCCGGCGTCGCGGCCTTTCCCGAACCGCCGAGCTGCTTGCGGGCGTCGCGGACCTGCTGGAGCAGTTGGCGAGCGAGGCCGGGGACCGCCGATTCGCCAACTCCCAGCGTCATGGCGGCCTTCTGCAGCGTCGTCCGGGTGCGTTCCTGGTACTCGCGGGCCTTGTCGCCGGTGAGCGCCGTGATGCGTCGCGTGCCTGCCGAGACGCCTTCCTCGCTCACCACCTCAAACGCTTCGACATCGCCGGTGGCCGTCAGGTGCGTGCCGCCACACAGCTCGCGGCTGAACTGTCCCATGGACACCATGCGGACCGGGTCCGGATACTTTTCGCCGAACAGCATCATCGCACCCGCCGCCCGCGCTTCTTCCAGCGGAACGGTCTTCCAGCCTACCGATTCATTGGCGACGATTCGCTCACGCACATCGATCGTGATCTGTTCGAGCTGTTCGGGACTCACCGGGGCGAGGTTGGTGAAGTCGAACCGCAGCCAGTCGTCGGTGACCTTGGAACCCTGCTGCTGGGCGTGCTTGCCGAGGTTTTTCTGGAGTGCGTAATGGAGGATGTGGGTCGCGGAGTGGGCTCGGCGGATCGCGTCCCGGCGGGCGCGGTCGACCTGGGCCGTGACCTTCTGGCCGACTGCGATGCGACCGACCAGTTCGGCGACCTGATGGAGCACGAGGTCGCCATC
>JBIIEC010000603.1:0-2903 GCA_044238045.1 Pirellulaceae bacterium
GGCCGAGAGGCCTCCGTACAGTTCGCACGAGTCGAGCAGCAGCTTCTCTTCCGCCAGTCCCGTGCGATCATACAGCCGATACAGGATGTCGTTGGGAAACAGGTTCCCCGTGCTGGATGGCGTGTCATTGACCGTGATGGAAACCATCGGGGACGTGATGCTGGTGATGTTGTCCGTGGTGTCCGCACCGGTGTCGGACAGCAGGTCCAGCAGCGGAATGTTCGGACGCACGGTGTCGATGATGACTTCGATGGCGGCCGACCGGCGGATGTTGCCAGCCTGGTCCTCGGCCTCCACCACGATGGAGTACTTGCCATCGGCCAGGGGATTGGTGGTCAGTTCCCAACTGCCGAGCGCGTTGCCGACGACTCCATCGGAATCGTCGCTCTCGACCAGCCCGCTGGCGACGAGCACGCTGTTGGCATAGACGCGTACGCGGTCACCGGGCGTGCTGGTTCCCGAGAAGGTCGGCGCGTCGATGCGGGTCACGCGGTCGTTGCCGAACTTGCCTGAGTCGCTGGCCGCGGCCAGCAGGGGGCCTTCCAGCGCCGGCGGCTGCGTATCCACGACGACATTCAGCAGGAACGCGTGGCTGAGGTTGCCGGCCCGGTCCTCGACCTCCACCTTCAGGTTGTGCACGCCGTCGGCCAGCTCGGGCAGCGTCTCGGTGAAGTAGCCGAGCGTCGACAGGTCGCGGAGCGCTCCGAACGAGTCGATGAGCAGGACTTCGCCTGTTCCATCCCCGGGACGATCGTAGATACGATAACGCACGTCATTCGGAAACGGGTTCGGTCCGCCCGGCAAGGTGGCGCCGGCCGTGATGGTGATCGTCGGTGTGTTGTCCCGCGTCACCTCGTCGCGATCGCTGATACCCGTATCCGAGAGGAGGTCCAGCAGGGGAATATTCGGAGCCCGCGTATCGACCCAGACCTTCTTCTCAGCGCTGGTGCTCTCGTTGCCCGCGAGGTCCTGGACGCGAATCGTGAACCGATACTCACCATCGGCCAACGGCTTGGAAGTTACCTGCCAGGCGCCCTTGCCATTGCCGACGACTCCATCGGATTCATCGCTGCCGGCCGTCGCGGTGCCCACCGACTGTCCGTTGGCGTACAGATAGACCGTCGCGCCAACTTCGCTCGCGCCAAAGAAGGCCGGCGACGACTGGTTGGTGACACAGTCGCTGGCGTACGTCCCCGAGTCGCTGGACGGGTGCAGCGTCAATTCGGCAGGGGGCGGCGTCGTGTCGACGGTGATTGTCAGCAGGTAGTCGGGACTGATGTTGCCCGCCCGATCCTCGACTTCCAACTTGAGGTTATGCACGCCATCCGGCAACGGCCCGAAGGTCCGCACCAGCTGGTTGAGGTCGGTCAGCCCGTTGAGCAGGTTTGCCACGGGCAGCGTGGCATCCTTGGACGAGTCATAGAGCAGCCGTTCGGCCGCAGGACTCCCGCCGTCCCCCGCATCCGGCCGCAGGTAGATGCGGAACTTGTAGTTGAACTTGATGAGATGCAGGGCCTGACGTGGATCCTCGGTCGTCATCGAGAACGCCGGCGTGTTGTCGGACGTGACCTCGTCGGCCGTGGAGGTTCCCGTATCGCTGTTCTTCAGCAGGTCGAGGAACGGAAGATTCGGCGGCGTCGTGTCGACTTCCACCAACAGCGGCTCGCCGATCGAACTGATGTTGCCGGCGATGTCCTCGTATTCGGCGCGGACGTGGTAGATGTCGTCATCCAGCATGTTCGCGATGACTTGCCAGCGGCCATCGGTCTGGACGAACCCCTCACCGATGATCTCCGGCTGGCCGCCGATGCGGTAAGCATACAAACGCACTTTCGTGTTCGGCTCGCCGGTGCCCTGGAACGCGGGCGCCGTCTCGCTGGTCACGTCGTCCCGGAACGACGATCCCGAATCGCTGCCATCCAGCAGGTCGATGCGGTCGGCGGCGCGGGGCGCGATGACATCGATGGTGATCCAGTAGGGATTGGATCGCGGCGAGCGTCCCGTGGCGGGCGCGGGCTGGCCGCCCTGGGTCGCTCCGTCGAAAATCCGCACGGTCGCCGACGCGACATACTCACCATGCAGCAGAGTCTGGTTTTCCAGGGGTGTGAAGCGGAACAGCTGGCCAGGTGCTCCGATGGCGGAGGCGTAGCCGACGATCGTCGCGCCCGTTGCCACGCTGGTCACCGTGACTTCCACGGCCATGCCCGGCCCCGCGGGCAGCGTCTGGTTGTCCACGTCCGCGTTGGCCGGCTGCCGCCAGGGAATGCCAGACTGCAGGAAGTCGACCAGATCGGCTTGCACCACGATCGTCGGACGACTGCGGCGCGTGATCGCGTCGTCATACTGCCAACCGCTGTCCGTCTCCGGGGTGAGCCGGACGACTTCGGGGATCGGCGCCGCGAAGTTCTCGATCTCCAAGTCGTAGGTGTTCGTCACCGTCCCATTCGCGCCGCTCACGCGCACGAAGTACTTCTCCTGCGAAACCACCGGGATGATGATGCGTTCGTCATCGGTCGAGGTGTTGACCGTGGCGATCGGATTGCCGTTCCGGTCGTCGACCGACAACTGCAAGTCTCCCCGGGCGTGCTTGAAGTGGGCCACGATCACCATCTTACCGGTCATGTGCGCGGTGATCTGGTAGCGGTCCGTCTGTGCCGGTTCGACCAGCAGGTCGTTGCGAATCACCGTCGGCTCGGATCCAAGCACGACAAGCGAGTTGAGCTGGTCGATGTCGGTGGACGTATTGTTCGTGGGGTCACGCTCCACGAAACCTGTATTGGTCGGTCCGGACACCGTTGCGGTGTTCGCGAGCACTCCCGACACGGCGTCGGTCACTCGGCCGCTCCACTGGTAAGTGATCGAACTGCCGGCGGCGAGGCGCACCGTGTCGAGGATCGCGCCCT
>JBIIEC010000219.1:0-9808 GCA_044238045.1 Pirellulaceae bacterium
GATCGTGATCCATTCAGGGATTCGATTCGACCAGCCACGCGAGGAAAGATTAGGGAGTTTCCCCGTGTAACGATCAGCCAAACCGGGAGATCTCGGCAACTGCTATCATCCTGTCCGAGTCCTGCGATGGCCTGCGCTGGCCTGCGAAAGCGGCTTCATGCCGCGATGCCTGGTAGAAAAACGCTTCGCCCCATCGCGTAAGCCAGCGGTTCAAGCCGTGGCCCGCTCCGCTCCACTCAGCGCAGCAAGGTTTTCCGAAAGCGGCTCAGGGCTTTTTCGGTCGAGGCACGCGTTTGGAGGAACGGCCACCGCGTCCGCGCTTCCCGCCACGCCCTCCGCCGCCCCAATCTGCATCGTCGCCCTCGCCCGTGGAAGACTGCCGCAGTCGGGCGATCTGATCGCGCAGCGCGGCCGCTCGCTCAAACTCCAGATTCTCGGCCGCCGCGAGCATCTCCCGCTCGAGTCCCTGGAGGACCTCCTCCACCACCGGTTCCGCCGTTTCCGTGCGTCCCAAGGAACGCGTTGCGTCGCGATGAGCGGCCGCATCGGACTCGATGCCCTGCCGGATGTTTTTCCGCACCGTCTCCGGCGTGATGCCATGCTCGCGGTTATAGGCCTCCTGAATCCCGCGACGTCGAGCGGTTTCCTCGATCGCGCGGGCCATGGACGCCGTGACCGTGTCCGCGTAGAGGATCACCTTGGCGTTCACATTGCGGGCCGCCCGCCCGATGGTTTGCACCAGCGAAGTCTCACTGCGCAGAAACCCCTCCTTGTCGGCGTCGAGGATCGCCACCATCGACACTTCCGGAAGATCCAGGCCCTCGCGCAGCAGGTTCACTCCCACCAGTGCGTCAAACTGGCCTGCTCGCAGGTTCTGCAGCAGTTCCACTCGCTCAAAAGCATCGAGCTCGCTATGCAGCCATCTGCAGCGCACCCCCTGCTCGACCAGATACGCCGAGAGATCCTCCGCCAGCCGCTTGGTTAACGCGGTCACCAGCACGCGCTCCCCCAACTTGGCTCGCTCCCGGATCTGCTCCAGCAGATGAGGCACTTGCCCGCGCGCCGGAACCACCTCCACCACGGGGTCGAGCAGTCCCGTCGGACGAATGATCTGCTCCACGATCTCCCCGCCCGTTCGCTCCAGTTCATAGTCACTCGGAGTTGCCGACACGAAGATCACTCGATGCACCCTCTCTTCCCACTCCTCGAAACGCAGCGGTCGGTTATCGAGGGCACACGGCAGGCGAAATCCGTGCTCGACGAGCGTCTCTTTCCGACTGCGGTCGCCGGCGTACATGGCTCGTATCTGGGGAATCGTCACATGCGACTCGTCGATCAGCAACAGGTAGTCCGAGGGAAAGAAACTGAACAGCGTATCGGGCGTGGAGCCGGGAGCGCGGCCCGACAAGGGCCGGCTGTAGTTTTCCACACCGGGGCAATAGCCGACCTCCATGAGCATTTCGATGTCGAAGCGGGTGCGGGCATTGAGACGCTGGGCTTCCAGCAGTTTGCCATGCTCTCGAAACCGCTCCAACTGCTGGTCCAGTTCCTTGCGAATCTCCTCCACCGCCGAAGCGATTCGCTCCTCCGGCATGACGAAATGCTTCGCCGGATAGATGAACAACTGCGATCGATCTCCCAGCGAATTACCGCTGACCGGGTCGATCAGCGACAACCGCTCCACCTCGTCCCCCCAAAGCTCGATGCGTACCGCGAACTCTTCATAGGAGGGCCACACCTCGACGCAATCGCCACGAACCCGAAAACGACTGCGTTCGAACGCCACGTCGTTTCGCTCGTACTGGATGTCGATCAACCGACGCAGGATCTCATCGCGATCCACCACCTGTCCAACCTGCAGGCCGACCATCATCTGGCGATAGTCATCGGGCGAACCCAAACCATAGATACAGGACACGCTGGCAACGATGATGACGTCGTCGCGGCTGACCAGCGCGCTGGTTGCCGCCAGCCGCAACCGATCGATCTCCTCATTGATGGACGCATCTTTCTCGATGTAGATATCCCGCTGGGGGATGTACGCTTCCGGCTGGTAGTAGTCGTAGTAGCTGACGAAGTAGTTCACCGCGTTGTGCGGGAAGAACTCCTTGAACTCGGCGTACAACTGCGCGGCCAGCGTCTTGTTGTGCGAGATGACCAGCGTGGGTCGCTGGTAGCGTTGGATGACGTTTGCCATCGTGAAGGTCTTGCCCGACCCGGTCACGCCCTTGAGCACCTGGAAACGCTGGCCTGCCGCCAGGCTGGCCACCAGCGCATCAATGGCCTGGGGTTGGTCACCTGCGGGCGAAAAAGGACTCTCCAGCCGAAACATCAGGCGAGGCCCCCTCTGGCATGCGTAAACGACAAGCGCTGCGGCAGACCATTATCAATCCTGCAGCCCGCTTTGCGAACCCCTGCGCGACCGGTCTCCACGGACATGGACACTTCCCCGGATCGCCTCCAGGGTTCGCGGTCCCATGCCCGGAACCTGTCGCAGGTCCTCCAGACGCGAGAACGCACCGCGTTGCTCACGAAAGGCCACCATGCGGCGTGCCAGCGTTTCGCCGACGCCGGGCAAGGCCGCCAGCAGCGACCAGTCCGCCTGATTGATGTCCAAGCCACCTCGCAGCGTGCGTGGAGCGGCTTGGTCGATAGATGCAGGGGCGGTTCGCCCTCCCCCGTGCTGATAGGCCGTAGCGGCCAGCAAGCTCCAGAGCGCACCGATGAGAAGCCAGATCCCGACTTGGTCAGCCCGCCGCAGGAACAAGCGGTCCGCCGCCTTGGTCGCAGCCGCTTCGCGGGCAAACCTATCCGATCGCTGCGGGAACGCCAGCCGCCCACTCGCGGGCCATGCGAACCAGTCTTCGCTCTCGCCCGCGCGCATCCGTCCAGCCCTCCCCTTGCCGATCGCGGGCCGCGAACGCCGCAGCAGGGCGTCCGCGACGCTGCACCACCAGCCTTGGCAATCGCCTAATCCAGCCGAGTACCGCTAATCAGCTTGATGAATTCGGCGTTGCTCTTGAACTTCGCCAGCTGTCGTGTCAACTGCTCCATCGCATCCACGTGATGCATGGTCGCGAGAGTTCTTCGCAACATCGTCACCGCATGCAGCGTATCCGGATCGTGCAGCAGTTCCTCACGGCGAGTACCGGACTGCGAGATGTCGATCGCCGGCCAGACGCGTCGATCCGACAGCTTGCGATCCAGCACAAGCTCCATGTTGCCCGTGCCCTTGAACTCCTGGAAGATCAACTCGTCCATCCGGCTGCCGGTGTCGATCAGCGCCGTGCCCACGATGGTCAACGAGCCGCCCTCTTCGAAAACGCGGGCCGTGGCGAACAGCTTCTTCGGGATGTCCATGGCCTTGATGTCCACACCGCCCGACATCGTACGACCCGTGTTTCCAACCCATTTGTTGAAAGCGCGGGCCAGCCGGGTGATGGAGTCCATCAGCAAGAAGACGTCCTTGCCCATTTCGGCGAGCCGCCGACAGCGTTCGATCACCAGTTGCGAAAGACGCACATGGCTTTCGACATCCTGGTCCAAACTGCTGGCGATCACCTCTCCCTTGACGTTCCGCTTCATGTCCGTGACTTCTTCCGGACGCTCGTCGATCAGCAGCACGATCAGATGCACCTCGGGGTAGTTCGCCGCCACACCGCGGGCAATATGCTGCATCAGGATCGTCTTGCCCGTTCGAGGCGGCGCGACAATCAAGGCACGCTGGCCCCTGCCGAGCGGAGTCAGAAGATCCATCACCCGCGTGCTGATCGGCTCCGGTCCCGTCTCCAGCCGCAGCCAGCTCTCGGGATTGATCGGCGTCAACTCGTCAAACGACTTGACGTTCACGTACTGGTCCGGCGGCATGCCATCCACTTCCGTGATGTCGCGCAGACGAGGCCCCTGCTGCTTGCGGGCCTTCTGCACCATGCCACTGATCATCAACCCCTCGCGGAGGCGGTACTTCTCGATCATCGTCCCGGGAACAAAGGGATCGGAACGCACACGATCGTAGTTATTTTCAGGGCTGCGCAGGAACCCGTATCCGTTCGGGTGCATTTCCAGCATCCCACGGCCAGGCTGAAGGGCCTCCGCTTCGCCTGCCTCCAGCGGCTCCTGGTCGACCACCGGAGCGGGCCGAACCCCTTGGTCCGAAGGCCGACGCCGTCGACGATTCCTGGCTTGGGGAGCCCCGCCCCTTGAATTCGTGGGCTTCGGGCCCCTTGGCTTCCTTTTCTTCCCCATTTCCTCACCTGGAAGATTTCCCGCTGCCGGTCCCTGGGGATCAGCAGACTGCATGAAGAGAGCCGATGGGCGGGCTTTGAAAGCAGCCCAGTCCCACGGCAACTACCACGAAACTCCGAAAAACTCCGATTCCCAGAGTCCACGAACGCTAGCTGTTGGAGCAGACCACCTGCGCTCCCGCAGGTTTCGATGGCCCGACTCGCTCGGATTCCTATTCACAAGAGACGGTCTCGCGTCTCACTCCCCGCAGCGGGGCAACATCCCAAGCTGTGAACCCACAGCTGGACTCGGAACGATCTCCCCTGACCATCAAGGAGTTGCCTTGATCATCACGGACCATCGAACCGCTGGCAGGGAATACCCCAAGTTGAAGGTTTCCCGGCGACGACCGCACACATGGCTCAAGCAGACTTAAAAGCTCGAGAAACGCCTTTCACCCGTTTTGCAGAGGCCGCTATTCGGCTGAATTCCGCGGGGTGCCCAAGAGGGGGCGGCGCCGTGCATGAGGCAGATGCTGAATACTATCGGCATATTACTCATGTTGACCGCCGTGTCAAGCTATCATTTAGCGTTTGTGCCATTTCCGGGCCCGGATAATTCCCCGCTCTTTCCCCTCTCCGACAACCATTCTGGTCCTCTGCCTTCTCGAATAGCAGGCATTTCGCGTCGCGATCAGGGTACCTTCCAGCGCACCACCCCTCGCGTTTTCATCACCCCATCTACAAGGCGTTTTTCCCGCGCATCGGTTTCACGCCAACCTCCGTCCCAGCACCCAACTCCAAGCTAGCGACCGATGACGACCGCCGCACGCTGTTACTGCGAGCTCTTTCGGATCCGGACGCTTCTACCTAATCCGCAATTTCTCTTCGATCTGACCTCTTTCCCAACCGATACCGTAGAGCGTCCGGGCGCCTGCTCGGAATGTCGACGTTTGTAGCCAAGGAAGGTCCCCCGCCATGCGGCGACTGCTCTGCCTTGCATCCTTCTGCTTCCTGCTCGCTTCGCTCGTGGTCACCCCGATCTGTGCTGCCGAAGAGGTGGCCTGGCACTCCGACCTCGAGGAGGCGTTCGAGGTGGCGCGCGAGACCAATCGGCCCTTGCTGCTGCACTTCTGGACGCCCGATTGCATTCCCTGCCGGCGTCTCGAGAGGAACGTGCTCAACCAACCTCGGGTCGTGGAGACCCTGGAAAACCAGTTCGTGCCCGTGAAGATCAATGCCCAGGAGTTCCCGCAACTGGCTGCTCGTTACCACGTCAGCAGCGTCCCCAAGGACGTGATCCTGAATACGCGAGACGAGGAACTGCTGCGTCTGTTCACGCCCCAGGATCCAGACCAGTATGTCGCCCAACTCTCCGCCGTCGTGCTCCGCAACGGCGGCGCGACGACCGCCGCGAAGAGTCGCGCGAGCGAGTCGCCGGCATCCCCCGAGGCCGCTTCCACTCGAGTCGCCTCCAAGCCATCCCCGCGACCGTCCTCCGCTTCCAAGGAAATGTCCCTGGGCCAGTCTGCGGAAACGCCCGAAAACGACTCCGCAGCCACCCAAGAGGCTCGTTTTCCCAAGGACGATTCCGAAAAGGGACCGCGTGAAGTCATGAATCGCTTCGCGGCCCGGATTCGCGGCAAGGTTGGCTCCCGAGACACTCCGTCCGACACGACGATGGAGCAAGGCACGAAGACCGAAGTCGCGGAAACCGCGGCAGCTAAAGTAGCTGCCGAGCCGACGTCCGGCAGTGCCCCGGACGACGCCTCCGCTCCCGCCGTGGCCGCCGATGCTTCCTCCGACCGCCCCTCTCGTTCCCCCAAGACTTCTTCGGTGAACCGCGCGACGGCCCTCGCCGACGCGGGGCAGGAAACCGCCCAAGCGGCGGTCGCGGACGCGACGACGATCGCCGCCGACACGACCAACGCCGCCACGACCAACAAACAGCCGTCTGCCCCCGAGCCAGCGGATTCCCTCGGACTTGAAGGCTACTGCCCCGTCACGCTGATCCGCGAAAACGCCTGGAAGAAAGGCGTTGCCCGGTACGGCGCCACCCATCGTGGCAAGACCTACCTGTTCACGGGGAGTGCGGAGAAGGACACCTTCCTGGCCGATCCCGACGCCTTCAGCCCGATCCTCGCCGGAACCGATCCGGTGGAACTTGCCCGGACCGGCAACCTCCGCGAGGGACGCCGCGCCCACGGGCTTGTCTATCACGATCGCGTCTACATGTTCGCCAACGAAGAGAACCTCGAAGCGTTCCTCCAACACCCGGAAAGCTTCACGAAGCAGATCGAACAGGCGATGGAGACCGGCGACCTGAGCGTCTTCCGGCGTTAAACGCTCGGCCGGCTGCCCGGGTCGATGTTCCCCCCTATGATTCCCGCGCCCGCGACTCAGGATGTCGTCTCGGGCACCGCCCAGTCCCGGGAACGCTCCACCGCTCGCCGCCACTGGCCAATCCGCGACTGCCGATCGGCCTCCGCCATGCGAGGCTCAAAGGATTTGCCCAACTGCCAGTTGCTGCGCAGCTGGTCGAAATCCTGCCAGAATCCAACGGCCAGTCCTGCGAGGTAAGCGGCCCCTAGCGCCGTGGTTTCGGAGACGCGCGGCCGCTGCACGCGCACGCCCAGCAGGTCGGCTTGGAACTGCATCAAGCGATCGTTCACACTGGCGCCGCCATCCACATTCAGGGATCGTAACGCCGCGCCCGCGTGCTGCTGCATCGCGCCCAGCAGGTCGCAGGACTGGAACGCCATCGACTCGGCCGCCGCCAGCGCCAGATGGGCAGCCGTGGTCCCGCGCGTCAGCCCCACGATCGTGCCGCGTGCGTACGGATCCCAGTAGGGTGCTCCCAAGCCGACGAACGCGGGCACAAAATACACCCCGCCCGTGTCCTCCACGGCGGCCGCCAGACGCTCGACGTCCGACGATTGGTCGATGATTCCCAGGCCGTCACGCAGCCACTGCACGACCGCTCCGCCCACGAACACGCCACCCTCCAGGCAGTACGTCACCTGGTCGCCGATCCTCCACCCCACCGTGGTGAGCAGCGGCGAATCGGTGAAGACGGGCTGCGAACCCGTGTTGAGTAGCAGGAAACAGCCGGTGCCGTAGGTGTTCTTGGCCTCCCCGGCGCGGAAACAGGCCTGACCGAACAAAGCGGCCTGCTGGTCGCCGGCGCAGCCCGCCAGGGGAACTTCTAGTCCCCCGATGCGGACCGTGTCCACCACGCCGCTGGAAGACACCACAGCAGGCAGCATCGCCCGCGGCACCTGCAACGCCTCCAGCAACTCGTCGTCCCAGTCCAGGGATGTGATGTCGAACATCAGCGTCCGACTGGCGTTACTCACATCGGTCACATGCTGGCGTCCCTCGGTCAAACGCCAGATGAGGTAGGAGTCGATGGTGCCGAAAAGCACCTCACCCCGTTCGGCGCGGCCCCGCAGTCCGGGATGCTTATCCAGCAGGTGCCGGACCTTCGTGCCTGAAAAGTAAGGATCCAGCAGCAAGCCCGTCTTGCGGCGGAAGAGCGGCTCCAGGCCTGCTGCCTTGAGCCGTTCGCAGATGGGAGCCGACACGCGACTCTGCCAGACCACCGCATGGTCGATCGGTCGCCCCGTATCGCGTTCCCAGAGCACGGTCGTCTCGCGCTGGTTGGTGATTCCCAGCGCGGCAAGGCGACGATCGCCCGCCGGCAGCCGCTCCAAGGCCTCCAGCAACACCGCGTGCTGCGAATCCCAGATCGCTTCCGGATCGTGCTCCACGATCCCAGGTGCCGGGAGGATCTGCGGAAACTCACGCTGCGCCAAGGCACGCACGCTTCCCGCAGCGTCAAAGACGAGAGCTCGGCTGGAGGTCGTCCCCTGGTCCAGCGCAAGAACCAAACCATCCATCACAGCACCGCCCGCCTCTCGGCCTCAAGCAGTCCAAGCCCCAGCGGCCCGGAGGCCCGGCACGACGCCGGGCCGTCCTAGAAGTCGGCTTGCTCCCGCAAGTCCCGTTGCAGGCGAAGCAGCTGCATCCGCGCCAGCTCATAATGAGGGTGGATCTGAAGCAGGTATTTTAAGCAGTCGATGGCGCGAAAAGCATCCCCCAGCTCCAGGTAGCATTCGGCCATATCCCAAGCAGCCTGAAAGTGGAAAGGTTCACATTCCAGCGCTTGCTGGTAGCTGCCCACCGCTTCTTCGAAAACGCCCAGCGATCGCTGAGCCTCCGCCCGCTGACGCCACGCCTCGCCCAGCGTCGGGTAGCTGGCCAGCAGTTCGTCGGTGCTATCCAACGCCTCCAGATGATCGCCCATGGCGTTCAAACGCAGGACCGACTGCAGCAGCAGCGCCGCCTCGGGGCCTGCGGCGCGAAGCCACATCGCAGGCAAACCCTGCTCCGCGATCATCCGCACGCCACGGTCCTCGTCCTGCAAAGCCTCTCCCACCGCCGCCGCCCCATCAGGGCCTCCGATCAGCGTCAGGGCCAAAGCGGCGCCCCGCCTGCCCGCGCGTCCGCCAAAGCGGAGCACGCGCTGCAAGGTCACCGGCGTGTAGTGCAGGCTCACCTCCCGCACGAAGGATGCCACGTTGCCCTCGTCGATGAAACGGTAATAGAATCGGGCAATGAGCGGTTGTCGGGTGGAATCTTCCAGCACGGTAGGAGCCTCAACCACTCGGGGACTGGACGGGGCGAACTTGAAGCGAAATCGCATCCTGGGATCGTTTTTCGCCACAACGATTTGCCGAGTGTAATCAGCCGGTTGAGGCTCTTCAACGAGTTGGCCTGTTCGCTGGATGCGATTCGTTGAGAAACGGCAACCCACGGTTTGACCCATGCGGGTCGCGCAAGCGGGACTACTTGGAATGGTCATGCCGACAACAGCTGCGAAGGGTCCATTCCCACAACCGAGGCGCAGGCTGCGGGCCCTGCTCCTGCTTTTGGTTTCCGCAGCCGGACTGCTCGCCCGTGTTTCCGCAGCCGTCCTGCTGGCCGGGGAGATTCCTGACAGCCAAGGCGATCGGCAGCAGGAGTCCTTGCGTGCGCGCGTGCAGTTCACCTGGGAACAGACGCCGCTTCGCGACGGGCTCCACCGCCTGGGAACGGGCACCGGCGCGGCCTTGATGGTAGACCGACGCGTGGACCCCGAGGCGACCGTGACCCTGGACATGAACGCCACGCCGCTGGTGGACTGCCTGCACGCCCTGGCGGAACTCCAGGGGTGCCGCATCAGCCTTCTCCCCCACGCCGTCTACTTCGGCCCCGCTGCCACCACGCGGGAGATGGCCACTTGGCTGGCGATTCAACAGGAGCGTATCGGGCAGCTCCCGCCCGCGCTGCAGGAACGTTGGTCCGCCCTCGGAACGGCATCGTGGCCGAAGCTGTCCGAACCACGACGCCTAGTAGAAGATCGAGCCGCTCGACAGGGCATCGAGGTCGAGGAGATCGCGCGGATTCCGCACGACCTTTGGGCGGAAACCACCCTGCCCGACATGCCTCTCCTGGAGCAGTTGGTCATCCTGCTGGCAGGCTTCGACCTCGCTCCCGAAGTCGATCCTTCCTCCGGCCACGTCAGCATCGTGCCGATGCCCGAG
>JBIIEC010000220.1:0-9769 GCA_044238045.1 Pirellulaceae bacterium
GAGGTAGTTTGTATTCTCGTCGAAACGCTCGGGCGACTGATAGATCGCCGGGATCTGGGCAAGCAGCCCTTGGTTGTGCGGACTGTCCCACGGTTCGTCACGGTGGAAGGCGGCGTAGAGTTCCTGGTAGCCGAGATACGGCAGCAGTTCGACGCGCCAGCTGAGCAGGGGCCTTCCATCCTGGGAGGCGACGGCGGCTGCCGGGAAGATGCCGCGATCGCGATGGTACTGCGTGAGCGCGGCGCCGATCTTCTTCATGCAGTCGATCGCGTGCGCACGCTGCTCGCGTGGTGGCAGGGAAGTCCCGCGGGCCACCGTGCCGCCTAGAGGACCGCTTGGCGACGGTGCGGCCATAGGCGACACGGTGGTTGTCGCGGGATTTTGCGCTGGAGTATTCGGATTGCCTGCGCTGGCGGGCAGGCCGTTGTTCCCACGCGGAGCCGCCGCGGGAACTCCCGGTTGTCCGGAGGTTCCGCCGGGTGGCGGCGGCGCTGCAGGGTTGGGGTTGGCGGCGGTGGGTCCCGGGGTGGCGGGAGCAGCCGCAGGTTCCTCGTCATCCTTCTTTCGGCGAATGGCATACTTGCGAATGTCGTCCTGCGAATTGCCGCAGCCGATCGAGAGCATCAGTTCAAGGGCTACCAAGCCCAGGATCATTCGCCTCATGGAGTCGCCCTTCCACTCGGGGATTCAATACACAGGGGTTGAGCGTTCAGGTTTTTCATGTACCGTGTTCGTGCAACGGAGTTGCCTTCGGTCAGTCTCCGTGGACAAGGCGTCGGAGCACGCCGAGCTGCAAGGCTCCACCGCCTGCGACGCTGAGTGAAGCGGCACTTAACCCGTCTCCAGCGAACGATCGCAGGGAGCGCCGAACCTGCTGCACCAAGTCTTCAATCGCGGGCAAGGCCGCCTCGGTGATCGAGTGGTAGGCTGGATCTTCGGCCGGGTAGCGGAGCGCGGCGCGGGAAGCGACGTGATCCTTCTTGAGGGCGGACGCCACGGCGCGTTCCAGCTTTCGCGATCCCAGGCCCAGGCTGCGGAAGCGAACGTGAGTCGAGGAGCCCACGACCAGATTGGAAGTCTCGGCACCGACCTCCAGCCACGCCTGCAGGGGGGCCGCGGGGGAAGCCGCCGTCGCGGCGGACTTCACTTCCGACTGGGCCTCCTTCTCACCGAGGCCCGCCACATACTGGCCCGCGTTGTAGAGTGCCAGGCAAGTGCTTTGGATCGCCACGGGCTTGATCGCCGGAGACTGGAACAACGCGGCCCAGGTCTCCAGGTGATCGCGGCGCGCCGCCAGCAGGGTCACCGGAAGCTGCCCTCCGCTCGATTCAGACGGCGGGCCCGACTGCCAGTCGTACACGATGTCGTCGATCGGAATCGGGATCTGCATCTTCGCTTCGTACGCGACCGCTTCACTAAGTTTTGAGTCCTTCATCGGCGGCAGCTCGAACCACCGCCCCAGCGCCTTGAAGCCCGCGAATCCCAGCACGGCCGGTACGTTCTTCCCCTCAACCTGCTCCAGGAAACGTTCCATCGTGGCGGCGGCCACCGGTTGGAAACCAGCTTCATCCACACCCCCGCTCCAGCTGGCATCGTGCGGTTCCACGATGGCCTCGGTGATGCGGATCGCCTGCGTTTTCTTGTCGCGTTGCAGCCGAACGGCCTTCAAGCACGAGGAGCCGAGGTCGATGCCCCAGGCGTCGTGCACGGAAGAGAGTCCGCGGGCCAGCGGAGCGATCCGGGACAACAGGCCTTTGGGCTGGGGCATCAGGTTCACGTCGGCCTTGGCCAGGCCTAGGCCTTGCAGGGCCAAGCCGAATGCCGTGAAGAATACCGACGGGTGTTCCCGCAGCACCGCAGGATCGTCGGGCCATAGTGTCCGAGGCAACAGACGCCACCATCGCACCGGCGTTTGAATCGAGGTTTCCTCCGGGGAGCGAGTCCAAGGCAGTCCGAACTCCGACCCGTCGCGTTGCGCCGCAAGCCTGCCGCGGGCGGACGCCAGGATCTTCTCGACCTGCTCATCGCGCGGACTCAGACGCTGCCAACGCAGGGCAGCCCGATCCAGCTCGGGCATGACGAACGGTTCCTTCTTCAGCACGTCGACCGCCCAGGCCGCTTCCCGGATGATTCGGCTGGTGTTGCGATGACTCTCGGTCAGGTGCTGGTCTTCGACTTCGGCGAGCAGCTTGCCAGCGGTCGCGTACTGGCGTTTCTGGAACGCCGCAACGGCCTGCCGCAACGCGTCCACCGCCGACTTGGTGGTCTTCTCTTCCGCCCGGCGTTGCAGGGCCAGGGCCAGTTTCTCCAGGGCTCCGTCGTGCGGTTGCAACTGCCGGAGGCGCAGGACCACGGGCAACAGGTCGTCCGTTTCGTTGGCCTTCAGGCTGGCCCGCACCTGGCCGGTGAGGGTCTCGATTTCACGGGTCGCGGTCGCTAACCTCTCCGCCGTCTCTTTCATTGCATCGGCCATCAACCCCGGGGGAATCGTTTGCAGCAGCTGCTGCGCGTCCCCATATCGGTGGTTCTCCATCGCCTGCAGAACTGCAAGATGCGACTGCTCGGCACGCTCTGTCTCCACCTGACGCCTGGTCGCGATTCCCTCCAGATCCTGGCGGGCCTGGGTGAGGAGCGGCACCAGACGCGAGTCTTCGGAAGCGGGCACGGCGCGCAAGGTCGACGCGGCATCCGAGAAACGCCCCTCGGAAGCAAAACGCGCGGCGCGTTCCAGCCGACCGCGGATGTCGGCCTCCAACCGCGCGAAGGCGTCGCGAAGATCCGTACCACAGGCTCCGCAAAAGACCGTGTCCACCGAGTTAGGCGTCTGGCACGACGTGCAAGGTTCCCAAAGTCGCTGGCCGCAGCGACGGCAGAACTTGCGATCTGCACCGTTGTCGGTTCCGCAGGAGGCACACCGAGTTCCCTGGGTGTCCTGAGCGGGCGGCTGGTTGGCGGCGGCTGCGGTCATGGAAGGAGAATTACCTGACGGTTGGTGTGCGGAAGGTGAGGTCACGGCTGGATTCCGGCGTGGATGCCTCCGAGGCGATCGTGGCAGGCGACGGAACCGCGTGACGCAGCACGGATGCCGTGGGGGGAGCCGACGCATCACGGGCCACCGCCATGAGCAGGTTGAGTTCCAGGGTGGAGATGCGCGGATGGTCGAACGTCAGTCGCAGGCGACCGGCGGCGCCTCGAACGAAGTTGCAGTCCGGAGAGCCAGCCGGCACTTCGATGTCGAGGTAGTAGACGCCCTTGGAAGGTCCGTCGGGCGTCGCGCTGTGGACGGTCAACTTCAGGAAGTCGGGCGTCGACTCCAGCTTCGTGCAGTTCAGCTCGTAGTCGCGATCGTACACCTTAAGGATCAGGCGACGCTTCAGTCCGGAACGCGAGGGGATAACGCCCAGGTCGAGCGTGCCGGTGGAGTCGATGCCAGGGCCGTAGACGGCCAGGTTGCGAAGTACCTTGCCCTGCAGCGGAAGCTCGTACGTATCGGCCTCCAGCCCATCCTGCTTCGGGTCGATACGAAGTCGTACCCAGTGATGGAACGGACCGACGGGCATCGACTCTGGGATCGTCACCGTCAGCTCATAAGCCTTGACCGCGCGGTGCGCTGCACGCTGCTCGTCGGTCGCCGGCTGTACGCTCCACTGCAGTCCATCCAGGGAGGTCTCCAAGTCAGAAATCTCGAAGTCCTTCCAGACCTGCGAGGAGACGACCGACGTGAAGGTACGAGCCTCGCCGGGGCGAATGTCTTCCGCACCCAACTGAGGCGGCTCGGCACCAACGTGCGTCAGCACATCGCCCTCGATCGCGAACTCCAGTTCGGGCTGCTGCGGATCGTTGGTCGTGACGGTCGTGGTCTGTCGAAAGCGGCCATGATCCAGCCGAGTGTGCCACTGCACCAGGATTTCGGCGGTTTCCCCGGGCCGGACCGGGTCCTTCGGAAACCATCCGACGGTGCAGTCGCAGCTGGAACGACGATGGAGGAATAGCAGGTCGGCGTTACCTTCGTTCCGCACCAGGAACGTATGCTTGCCGTTCGTACGCGGATTCATGGCGCCGAAGTGGTGGACGGTCTGGTCGGCCACCAGTCGTGGCTGGCCACTCGATGGGGTCGGAGCCACGCGGTCAGCAGAAGGTGCGTCGACACTGGACGGACCGTCCGTGGAAACGGCCGACATGGGCGGTTTCGTATCGGAAGGTGCCTGGGCGGACTCGGCCGTTGCGGACGATGGAGCAGAACGGTCGCTCAGCGCCGGCTTGCGGGAAGTCACGCGAGCCTCGGGCTGCTTCACCTGCATGCCGCATCCACAGAGAACGAGCAGCAGGGCGAACGCCACGGCGGAAGCCAGTCTCGCGGCAGCAACGGGCGAAGGGGCGGATTCCAACCTGAAGTCAGGCATAGGCGTCGGGCGGGAAACGAAGAAGCCATCAAGACGCGGAGTCGGATTGGGCGTCCGCTGCGACTTGGAGAGCGATCGTTCGACCGTCGACGAAGTGGGCATGGATGTCTCGAGAATTAGGGAAGCAGGAGGTTGCTGGAGAGGGAACCGACCTTCCCGCGAGCACTCGTGAGTGGTTCGCGGGAGGCCTGGTTCAGCGACCTCGCCCGCTCGACGGGCGAGGTCTTGGTGGTCACGATGCGCGACTACTCGAAGACCTTGTAGCCGCTGGGCGGATTGAGGAAGACGCCGTTGAACATTTCGCTCGCCGGCAGTTCCACGGTTGAATCGCGATAGCCGATGCCGCCGTAATCCTGGGCCGAAAGGTTGTTCGGGACCGGGAAGCCGGGGTTCAGGAACTTGTCCCCGTTCTGGTCGCTGAACTGCTTGACGCTGCCGTCCGCCATGAGGATGTTCACGAGGCCCGTCTTGCCGCCGCCATGGGTGGCAAACCAGTCACGCGTGTCCTGCAGGTAGCTCCCCGAAGCATCGGTCGGGGCCGGGATGCTGCCAGCGGATTCGAACACCGACTGCTGCGTGAGGGCGCCGTTCGCGCGGATCAAGTTGATCGACTGCGAACCGCTGTCCCAATAAGCCGGGCCGTCGTTGGCTGCTTCCGTCAGCAGTTCACCGGAGGTCAGGAACGACTTCGATTCGGTCTTGCCGTTGGAGAACGGATCGGGCTGCCCGTTGCTCAACGTCGGTCCGAACTTGATGTCGAGGCTGAGGGTGGCTTCGTCGGCATCGCCCGGAGCACCGTCACCCAGCAGGCCGACGGACGAGGAAACGATCGAGGAAGATTCCAGCATGCGGCGGGTCAGCGGGCCACGGGTGGTGCTGAGGCCCTTGAGGCCCTCGCTGGTGGCAGTGCCGATCGCCGTGATCGTCGGCGGCGTGGTGCCGGGGGTAACCGTCACCTTCGGACCGCTGCGAGACAGGAACCAGCTGCAGGCGTAGTTCGTGTTGTAGCCTTTGTCGAGCAGAGCGCGAGCGACGAGCGCGGCACGGGCCGGCGTGTTCTCGTCCGTACCGCCAAAGGTCGTGCCCGAGCCACCGCCCGCCAGGCCCGACCACTGGGGAGCGCCGCACACACCGGCGTTCAAACGCTCGGCAGGCACCCCATCGCGGCCGTCGCTGGTGTCACGACCCAGCATGTCGTTGAGCTTCTCGGAGCCACGCAGCGGGTTCGAAGGGCACAGCATTTCGTTGGGAAGCGCGGCATTCGTGTTGACCAGGTCGGCCACCCAGCCGAAGCTGTCCATGCATCCGTCACGACGGAAGTCGGACTGTCCGGTGCAGAAACGCTCCTGGCGATCGCGATCGGCGAACAGGTGCAGGCCGACTCCGAATTGACGAAGATTGTTTTGGCAAGATGCCGTACGAGCGGACTCACGCGCCCGCGAGATGGCGGGCAGCACGAGCGCTACGAGCAGGCCGATGATGGCAATCACCACCAGCAGCTCTACGAGCGTAAACGCGGCGAAACGTCGTTTCATGAAGGTCTCCTAAGCGATTGGGAAAATAGTAGGAAGACAGGAACCTATCGAACAGAATCCGCAGTCCAAGGCGTCTGGGCCCGACACCCGGCGACAGACTCACAAAACCGTCGTCAAAAGCCTTTCACGGCCGCTCCACTGAATACATCCTGGGCCGCCATCTCCACCGCATCGGAACGGACGACGCCACTGGTGGCGGTGAAACCGTTGTTGAGCGAGAAATCACCATCGGCATCTTCGAAGGTGCGAACGCTGCCGTCCGCCATCAATAGATTGCAAAGCCCGCGGTGCACGGGACCGAAACCGCGGTAGTCCTGCAATGTCTGCTTCGTCCACACGCCCCACCATCCCTCGGGCCCGTTCCGTTCCGTGCCCGCCGCGAACTGCGGAGGACGCCCCGTCGCGCGAATCGCGGGACCGGCGGTAAGTGACTGGGTCGTCGGGGTGCCCGCCGGCAGGTCCGTCAGGTCCTGGGATAGTGTCCCAACGGTCGCACCACAGCCGAGGAACGGGACCGTCGAGGCCACCACGCTGGATGTGTCCAGTGCGGTCTGCGTCAGCGGGCCCATCGTGGCGGCACGACCCGTGAGCGAGTTCGAGCAACCGGCCCGTCGACTGACGATGTTGCCAGAAACATCGAGCATCGGCCGCGAACGCACCAGCAGCCAGCTCGCCGTGTAGTTCGTGTTGTAGTGCTTGGCCAGGATCTCCAAGTCCACCAGCCGCCGTCGTTCGTCACTCAGCGGTGCCAGACTGTTCGTGACGATCGTCCGACAGGGATTGGAGATGCTGGTGCCGTCCGGCTGCACCTTGGGAGCCGACCCGAGTCGATCGACGCAGGTGTCCGTCGCGGGCGGAGCGGACAGCAGGTCGTTGAACGTGTCACTCACCTGGGCGGGATTCGAAGGACATAGCATCTTCCCCACGGGGATTCCCTGGTTGACCAGATCGGCCACCCAGCCGATGTCGGTGACAGACCCGTCCCGCAGCCAGTCAAACGCACCGCTGCAATAGGCCCCCTGCTTCAGTTCGGCGTGACCAAACATGCCCAGCCCCAACTGCCGCAGGTTACTCTGGCACGACGCGCGACGACTCGACTCCCGCGCCACATTCACGGCAGGAACCAGCATCGCCACGAGCACGCCGATGACGGCGATCACGACCAGCAGTTCGACGAGCGTGAAGCCACCTGCTGCGCAAGCCCTCGTCGATCGCCGCTTCCGCTCAAACTTCATAGCCAGGCACTCCCTTCGGCTCGATGGCTCCGTGAGCAACGGCATGGCCACGGTGGATCATCGGACCCCTTTCCCAAGGCCTGCAGTATCTATGGCCGGATGAAGACCTGATGTTGGGTGCGTAAATATTGAGACAAAGGATGGGGTGCGAATGATGGGATTTGTGTGGATTCTGTGAAGAAACGAGTTGGATGGGTGCGCGAATCTTCACAAGAGCCCAAGGCGTGAGGGCATGGGCGCGAGTGCACGGGGGAGACTCGCGGTGCCCGTGTTGCGATGCCGGCGGCTCGCGAGGGCTGGCGGCAAGAGGGCCGCTTGGAGAGTGGGCTTGATGGTATGCGCTGGGGTGGTACGCGCTGGGACGGGGGATGGTTTTGCGGACGGGACGTCCGCGCTCCGCTAGGGGGCCTGCCAGTCGGGCGGTTCGTCGTCGGAAACGTACGCTCCGAGCAGTTCGTGCGGGCCATACTGCGACTTGTAGGCCATCGACGTCGCTTCGGGAATCCAATAGCCCAGGTAGTGGTGGGCGATTCCCAGCTGCCTCGCAAACTGCAACTCCACCAGCATGGAGAACACGCCAGGGCCCTCCGGACGCCATTCGGGCGCATGGTAAAAGTAGGCGCTCGAGGAACTGCGCCGCGTCATGTCCACCAGCCCCACCCCCACCAGCGTGCTTCCCCGATAGTAACGAAACTCACGCTCGAATGAGAATTGACCCGCAAGGAACCCCTGGAAATACTCGTCCGCCGATACTTCACGATGCGGCCAGCCCCGCCGCTGGTGCATGTCGGCATGGTAACGCTCAAAAAGCTCCAGGTGGTCAGGCGTCAGCAATGGCTTGCCCACCTCGATCTCCACCTCCTCGTTGCGACGCAGGCACCGCCGCTGCGACTTGGTCGGTGCGAAACGTGCCACATCCACGCGCAGTGAACGGCACTTGCGGCAGCCTGGACACGCCGGCCGAAAGAAGTTGTTGCTGAATCGACGCCAGCCTCGCTCCAGCAACGCGTCGTACGACGGTTCGTCGAGATCCCCGTAAAACCGATACCCGAGTGACGCGGTCTCCAGCGGCAGGTAGGAGCATTCGCGAGGAGGCTCTCGGTAGTGATATTCGTCGAGCGGTTTCACGGGGGTTCCTGCCAGTCCCGGGGCCAGGTCGCGGTCGGCGCAGGCCGCGCCCCTGGGGTTGGTGTCTCGGACGCGAACATCGGATGCCATCGCCGACCGGGGGCCACGGTGCCGGGCCCGTCACGGGCCGATCAACCCAGCTTCGGTTCCCACGCCGGATCGTACTCGCGCCGCCAAAACTGACTGGCGTCGGCGTCGTCTTCGATGCGGCCCGTGTCGGGATTGCACCCCAGCGTCCGCCCGACCCGCTGGGCGATGTTGCCAAGGTGGCAGAGCAGCGTGCTGCGGTGCCCTTCCACGATGTCGGCATTCAACGCCTGCCGCTGGCCCGATCGCACGGCATCCACAAAGTTCCCCACATGCAGCGTCTGCCCGTCGTCCGACTGCGTGTGGTGCTCCTTCAACTGCTCGTTGAGGTCGTAGATCTTGAAGGTACCGTCGTAGTCGAGGGCCAGCGAGCCCTGGGTGCCGTGGAACGTCACGAACGACTTGTCGTGGCCGTTGCAACTGAGGCCCTGCCAGGTGATCATTCGGTCGCTGGGAAAGAGGTAGCTGACCAGTTGCGTGTCGGGCGTCTCCTGGTCGTCCTGAAAGGCATAGCGGCCGCCGGAGGACTGAACCTGCGTCGGGTAGTCGACTTCGAGCCCCCAGCGACAGAGGTCGAGTGTGTGGATGCCGTTGTTGCCAAGCTCCCCGTTGCCCCAATGCCAGCGCCAGTGCCAGTTGTAGTGGACCAGATTGTCGATGTAGTCGCGGCGCGGCGCAGGGCCCTGCCACAGATCGTACTGAAGGCCGTCGGGGACGGTTGACGGTTTTCCGCGCCCGATGGATCCTCGCGTCGCAGAATACTGGGCACGCGCCAGATAGGCTCGTCCGATGGCGCCCTCCCGAATACGCTGCATGGCCAGCCGCGTTCCAGGGCTGCTGCGCCGCTGTGTGCCGAGCTGCACAAGACGCCCGAAACGAGCCGCCGCCTCGATCATCATCTCCCCTTCCCAGGGGTTGTGGCTGCAAGGCTTCTCCACATAGACATGCTTGCCCGCCTGGCAGGCCAGGATGGTGGCGGGACCATGCCAATGGTTGGGCGCGGCGCAGACCAACGCATCAACCTCCGGGTCGTCCAGGATGCGGCGGAAGTCGTTCAGCGGACGCGGTTCGATCCGGTGCGCCGCCTGGAGGCTGGCGACGGAAGCCTGCGTGCGGCGGTCGTCCACGTCGCACACATAGCGGATCTCGACGCCGGGAACGCGGGCGAAGAGTTCCGCCAGGGCCTGGCCGCGCTGGAGCCCCATGATGCCCAGCACCACCCGCGACGCATCGGGCACGTTCGCCACCGAGCCATCCGGAGTTGCATCGGCCTCCACGCCTGGGGCTTGGTCCGCAGACGCCGCCCCCCCGTAACAGGCTGTCAGCAACGCCGCCAGCTTGAGAAAAGTTCGTCGTTCCGTCGCCTCACGCGCGTCCATGG
>JBIIEC010000605.1:0-2880 GCA_044238045.1 Pirellulaceae bacterium
ACGCTCTTCTCCCGGCCGGCGGACCGTCTGGTGACGCACGCTTCGCCGATTAAACTGGGGAGGTTTGATTCATCCCCGTCTCGCCGGCGGCTACTGCCTCATGACGCGTTTCCAGATCCAACCGGGACAGCCTCATCCCCTGGGAGCGACCTGGGATGGTCGCGGCGTGAACTTCTCCCTCAGCGCGGAGCACGCGACGCGGGTTGACCTCTGCCTGTTCGCCGACGCGGGCCGGACCAGTGAATCGGTGGCAATCCCCTTGGGCGCGCGCACGGACGACATCTGGCACGGATACCTGCCGGCCCTGGGGCCGGGCCAACTGTATGGTTATCGCGTCCATGGTCCCTTCCGCCCGCACGAAGGACATCGGTTCAACGGCCACAAGGTGCTGCTGGATCCTTACGCCCGCGCGATTGGACGCACGGTGCGGTGGTCCGACGCGTTGTTTGGTTATGTGATTGGCGACGCGCGCGAGGACCTGTCGAGCGACGAGCGCGATAGCGGACCTTTCGCGCCGCTGGCGGCCGTTGCCGACACGCGTTTTCCGTGGGGTGCCGATCGCCGGCCTGGAACGCCGTGGGATCGCACGATCATCTACGAGACGCATGTCCGGGGCGCAACGATGCTGCATCCGGGCGTTCCCGCCGAACTGCGAGGAACCTACCTGGGCCTGGCATCGCGACCGATGATCGCACACCTGCGATCGCTCGGCGTCACCGCCGTGGAACTGCTGCCCGTCCAGTATTCACTCGACGACCGCCACCTGGCCGATCGCGGACTGCGCAACTACTGGGGCTACAGTCCGCTCGGCTACTTCGCGCCCCACCCTCGCTACGCGCGCGCCGACCAGCCGCTGGGTGCAGTCCATGAGTTCAAGGAGATGGTGAAGCGATTGCATGCGGCGGGCATCGAGGTGCTGCTGGACGTTGTCTACAACCACACCGCCGAAGGCAACCGGCTCGGGCCCACGCTTTCCTGGCGCGGCATCGACAACTTGCAGTACTATCGCCTGGAACGCAAGGATGGTCGCCACTACACCGACTACTCCGGCTGCGGCAACTGCTTGGAACTGCGCCATCCGGTGGTGATGCGCATGATCCTCGACAGCCTCCGCTACTGGGTGGAGGAGATGCATGTTGACGGATTCCGCTTCGACCTCGCGCCGGTGCTCGGCCGCGACCAACACGCATTCCACGCGTGGGGCACGTTTTTCCAGATCGTGAACCAGGACCCGGTGCTGTCTCGCGTGAAGTTGATCGCCGAACCGTGGGACCTGGGCGAGAACGGCTACCAGCTCGGCAACTTTCCTGCCCCCTGGCGGGAATGGAACGGCAAGTTCCGCGACACGGCGCGTGACTTCTGGCGAGGCGTTCCCGATGCCAAGAGTGATCTGGCCACACGGCTGTGCGGCAGCCAGGACCTGTTCCCGGCCGCCAGCCGTCCGCTGGCCTCGATCAACTTCGTCACTTGCCACGATGGCTTCACGCTCAAGGACCTGGTCAGCTACCAGCACAAGCGCAACGAAGCGAACGGCGAGCACAATCGTGACGGCGACAGCCACAATCGCAGCTGGAATTGCGGAGTCGAGGGCGAAACCCATGACGGGGGCATCGAACAGTTGCGGTTGCGCCAGATGCGCAACTTCCTCTGCACACTGATGCTCAGCAGCGGCGTACCCATGCTGCTGGGGGGCGACGAGTCGGGACGTTCGCAGCGGGGAAACAACAACGGCTACTGCCAGGACAACGAACTGTCATGGCTTCGCTGGGACAAGACGACGGACGCCGCCGAACTGCAGCCGTTCCTGCAGCGCCTGGTGGGCGTGCGCGCCCAGTGGATGGACGAAGGCCTTCTGGTTCGATCCGTGTGCGACCTGTCCTCCGATGCGCCGCACGTCCTCTGGCTGCGACGCGATGCTACGCCGATGCGGGACGCGGACTGGCGGGACGGCCAGGCCAAGCTGGGGATGCTCCTGCGCCATTCCATGGACCAGGACGACCTGGTCGCCGGACGCCGGACGCGGAAGCGGGTGTTTGTCGTGTTCAACGCCCACGGCGAACCGCTTGTCGTGCACCTTCCGACGCTGCCATCGGGCTGGGAGTGGCACTGGCTGCTGGATTCGCACCGTCCAAGATTGCAGCCGCAACGCGTGCAGCACGAGGAGGTCATCATCGCCAGTCATGCGACGATCGTCTTCGAGTCGCGTCCGATCCGCTGGTGGCGTTGGAACCGTCGGCCGCGCGCCAACGCGAAGAGCTCGGGAGGCGTCTAGGCGTTCAGCTACGGCAGCAGCTTTCCCCGCAGGTGGCGGATCAGCGCCGCGTGCGACAGCGTCTGTCCGGTCGCGCGCTGCAGCAGTTGCGCAGGCGTAAACGTCTGTCCATGCTGGTGGACATGCGTCCGCAGCCACTCCAGGATCGGCGCGAACTCCCCGCGGGCCATCAAGCGGTCGATCCCCTGGAACTCACGGTCCATCGCTTCGAAGAACTGCGCCGCGTACAGGTTGCCAAGCGTGTAGGTCGGGAAGTAGCCGAGCAGGGCGGCGGGCCAGTGGATATCCTGCATCACGCCTTCGGCGTTCGTCGCCGGTTCGATGTCAAGATACTGCTTGTACTTCGCATTCCACGCCTCGGGCAGGTCGGCCACCTTCAGTTCGTCGTGGATCAGTGCCTGCTCCAGTTCAAACCGCACGAGGATGTGCAGGTTGTAGGTCGCTTCGTCGGCCTCCACGCGAATCAGCGATGGTCGCACGTCGTTGATGGCGAGCACGAAGTCGTCGAGCGGCACGGAGCCCAGGCTGTCCGGGAAGGCGTGCTGTGCGAGCGGAAACGCATGCGTCCAGAAGGCGCGGCTGCGGCCGACCTGGTTCTCCCACAATCG
>JBIIEC010000221.1:0-9759 GCA_044238045.1 Pirellulaceae bacterium
ATTCCGATCATGCGATTGTATTCGGACCAGTCGCCGAACGAGTTGTCGGCAGCGTGCACCACGACGAATCCACCGCCTTCGCGCACGAAGCGTTCAAACGCGACCTGTGTCTCCTGGGGCCAAGACGCGGCGCCGAAGCCGAGGTTGGACACGACCACCTGGTACTGGTTGAAGTCGGGCTTGAAATCCGGGTCGGGTTGGGGCTCACGGACGGCCGTGGTCTGAACGCCGGGCAGGGGGTACTTGGCCAGCAGGTCCTCGCCCTGCCAAGTGAAGGCCATGCGGGCGACATCCACGCGGAAGAGGCCGGTCTCCTCGAGGTAGGCCTTCATCATCTGCGTGGTCTTGGGCCACGCTCCGTGGTTGTTCTGCCCATCCAGGATCAGGGCCCGCAGCGGGGGTTCCGCCGCGTGGGTCCACGCGCCGGGTGTCAGCAGCATGGCGATCAGGGAAACGGCCGCCAGCATGGCGACGAGAGGCAGCGGGCTGCGGCGTTGCATGGAAAACTCCTTCAGGAAGGAACCGTTTGTCGGAGGTCGGATGGTTTGAGAATGCGGCTTCGGACTCATTCAGGAACGTCCATGCCGAGACGTTCGATCTCAGGACAGGATCTCGCGTATCACCTGGCCGTGGACGTCGGTCAGGCGGCGCTGGACGCCATTATGACCGAAGGTCAATCGCTCGTGGTCGATGCCCAGCAGGTGCAGGATCGTGGCGTTCAGGTCGTAGCCGGTCGTCACCGACTCGGCGGCGCGGTACGAATACTCATCACTCTGGCCGATCGAGACTCCGCCGCGAACGCCGCCGCCGGCCAGCCAGGAAACAAAGGTGCCTCCGTTGTGGTCGCGCCCCATGGTTCCCTGCGTAAAGGGCATGCGTCCAAACTCGCTCGTCCACAACACCAGCGTATCGTCCAGCAGGCCTCGTTGGCGGAGGTCGGTGAGCAGTCCGGCGATGGGGCGATCGACGGTGCGGGCGATGAAGGGCAGTTCGCGCGGGATATCCGAGTGGTTGTCCCAGTTGTTCGACGCGCCCGCCATGCCGCTCCAGACCTGCACGAAACGCACGTCGCGTTCGATGAGCCGGCGCGCCACGAGGCAGTTGCGGGCAAAGGGTGCCGTGGTGGGGTCCTCGAGCCCGTACAACGCGAGCGTCGCAGCCGACTCGCGGGTCAGGTCGAGAACCTCCGGGGCACTGAGCTGCATGCGTGCCGCCAGCTCAAACGATTCGATGCGCGCCTGGAGACGGGAGTCGCCCGGATGTTCCATCTCATGCCGCAGGTTGAGTTCCCGCAGCAGCGCGCGTCCGGCCGCCTCACTCTGGTCGTTGATCGCGGCCTCTTGGATCGCGGCTGGCTGGAGGTTCGGAATGGGCTTGGCCGCGTTCGGATTCAAGACCACCGGCGCGTTGGTCGCGGGCAGGAACGCCGTCGAAAAGTTGCCGGCATTGTTGTAGGGGAGGCCGCGGTGGTCCGGCAGGACCACGAAAGCGGGAAGGTTGTCGGTCAGTCGTCCCAGGCCATACAGCACCCAGGCTCCCAGGCAGGGAAAGCCGGGAGCCAAGAATCCTGTGTTCTGCAGGTAGCTGGCCGGTCCATGCACGTTGGTCTTGGATGCCATCGCCATCAGGAACGCCATCTGGTCGACATGGCGCGCCATCTCGGGAAACACCTCGCTGACCCAGCGGCCGCATTGCCCATGCTGGCGAAACCGAAACGGACTCTTCATGACGGCGCCCGGCGCGCTGGTGGCCGCCATCTTGATGCCGAAATCAATCTGCTGCCCGTGTCGCTGCGCCAGCAGCGGCTTGTAGTCAAAGGTGTCCATCTGGCTGACGCCGCCGTTCATGAACAGCTGGATGACGCGGCGGACGCGGCCCGGAAAGTGAAGGCCGCTGGCGTAGGATCCATGCGAGTCGGCGTGCGCTGGCTCGCGAAGCAGGCAGGCCAGGGCTAGGCCGCCCAAGCCGCCGGCACTGGCCAGGAAACCGCGACGTGCAACGGCGAACGCGTCGTGGAGAGCACGCGTTCGGCTGCGTTCGGCGATCCAGGCGGGCGGAACCATCGGCGGTTGTCCCAGCTATTCGATGAACAGGAACTCGTTGGTATTGAACAGGAAGCGAGCTGTATTCGCGACTCCATGCGCCGTCAAATAATGGCTCACGGCCGTCAGCTCCTCATCCGTAGGCGGCCGCAGCAGGATACGTTCGAAAAGCCGCCGCGTCTGCGCGTCGGCGCCGTCCGCTTCACGGCCCACGACTTCGGCCAGCCGGAGGCTCTGGTGGATCACGAACTTGTCGTTCAGCGTCGCCAGGGCCTGCCTCGCCGTGATCGATTCACCACGCTGCGGCGTCCATTGCGATGCGTCGGGGCAGTCGAGCGCTTCCAGGAACGGGTCGGGAACGGTGCGGAACACGAAACGGTAGATCGACCGACGGCCGGCTCCCGGACTGCCGCTGTCGAACGCATCGTAGTCCACCACGGGCGTGACGGCCACTCCGGGCGACTCGCGGAAGTGACGCACCGAGGGACCACCCATCCGCAGGTCCAGACGCTCGGCGACCTGGAGGATCGTGTCGCGGTAGGTCTCCGCATCGACGCGGCGGCGGTTCATGCGCGTGAGCCAGCGGTTGTCGGCGTCCCGCTCCGTCGCACTTGGACGCTGCTCCGACGACTGGCGATAGGTCGCGCTCAGGACAATGCGACGATGCAGGTCCTTGAGTGAACCGCCGGTTTGCCGGAGTGTCGACGCGAGCCATTCGAGCAGTACGGGATGCGTGGGATACGATCCAAGTTGACCAAAGTCATTGGGCGTGTCCACCAGTCCGCGACCGAAGTGGTGGAGCCATACGCGATTCGCCATGGACCGCCACATCAGGCCGTTGTCCGCGTGGCCAATCCAGCGAGCCAACGCCGCGCGACGCGACTCGTCGGTGGAATCCCCGGATATTTCTAGCCCGTGTGGTATGCCCTCCACGCACGATAAGGCCTGGATCGAAGCGGCGTGCGAGGGAGTCGCGAGATTGCCTCGTTTCAGAACGAAGACGGAACGCGGCTGGGCAGCAGGCCGGAAGCTGCCATCGGCCACGAAGTGCCTTGTGCCGCAGTAGAGAAGCTGGGGCGCAGGCAACGTGGCTTGCGCCTGGGTGAGTTCTCGTCGCAAAACGTAGGCCACCAGCTGCCGCAGTTGCGTTTCGGTGCGATGTTCCGGTGCCAGGGTCGCGAGCGTTGCGATGTCGCCAGGCAGCGTGGCCACGCCCAGTTCGCGCGGCTGCGAATTGCTGGTCCACGACAGGCGGTAGCGGCCGATCACATGATGCTGGCCGTGCCGCTGGTGGAGTTCGACACGCAAGCGGCCTGGTTGGGGATTGGAAAGCCGTATCGGGTCGCGTAGCACGAATACCGCTTCGTGAGGCATGCCCTCCTGCGGATGAATGCCCCAGGCGGTGCTGTCCTGTCCGTCGAGTGCCTTCTCGATGCTCCAATCCACCTGGTTGAAATCGGCGACCGCGTCCGCGAACGCCACCGGTGTCCAGTCACTCAGGCTGTCGTCCGCGCGAAACCAGACTCGCAATTCGCTCAAGTGCAGGTTGCCGTTGACCGCGCGCCCCGGGCCTCGCTGAGGCAGCAGCTCGTCAGGAAGGAGTTCCAGCCGCAGCGCCGTGATCGGCTCCACCGGCTGCGGCGCCTCGATGGTGTACGTATCGGTCTCGGCACCCATGCCTTCGACCCGCACAGAACCATCCTCCAAGGGACGCAACGTCCAGCCGCCAGCACTGGCATGGGAAGCCGATTGGAGAGATCGCCAAGCGTCGCGACGTTGCTGCCATTCCTGGAGCCACTCGGTGACTCGCCGGATGTTCTCCTGCGACAGCAGCTGCGGATCTTGCGCAGCCTCCGACGCAGCCAAGGCAGCCAACGCCAATCGCAGCTCCTCGCGACGTCGGCTCACTCCCTCATCGAGGTCCCAGGATCGATTGGCCTTGTCGGTGCCCGAAAAGACAGCCTGCAGTCCGTAGTAGTCGTCCTGCGAGATGGGGTCGAACTTGTGGTGGTGGCATCGCGCGCAGTGGACGCTGCTGCTGAGGAAAGTGGACATCACGGTGGTAACGATGTCGTCTCGATCGAGGTAGCGAGCGAACTCCCGGTCGCTGGAGTCCTCCTGGATGTCGCGCAAGGAGCTTTCATCCCATGGCCCCGCCGCAAGGAATCCGGTCGCGGCGATCGACCAGGCGGAATCCGGATACAGCACGTCGCCCGCAATCTGCTCCTCGATGAAACGCGGGTACGCGCGGTCCTCGTTCAGGGCTCGTACGACATAGTCCCGATAGGGCCAGGCGTGCTCTCGCGGTCGATCTTGGTCGTGGCCGTGCGTTTCAGCGAAATGCACCAGGTCCAGCCAGTGCCGCGCCCATCGTTCGCCATAGCGGGGGCTGGCCAGCAACTGGTCCACGACGCGTTCGTAGGCATCGGGACGTTCATCGGCAAGGAACCGCTGGAGTTCGTTCCATGGGGGAGCCAAGCCGGTGAGGTCGATGTGGACGCGCCGCAGCAGGGCGGTGCGATCGGCAGGCGGTGCGGCATCCAGTCCGCGTGCCTGTCGCTCCTGCTGGACCAAGTCGTCGATGGGCGTGCCGCGAGTTGCGTCGGGCGAAGCTTGCCGTGGGGCGAGACTCGGGGAAGCAGCGGTCAGGGAGGCGTAGGCCCAGTGACGAGGCCACGCCGCGCCCGATTCCAGCCAGGCACGCACCTCACGGCGTTCGTCGTTCGTCAGGGGCGGCCCCTCGGGAGGCATCCGCGATTCAGGATTCTCACTGGCGATGCGTCGCCAGAGCTCACTGGCGTCTGGCTCTCCGGGGACGATGGCAACCTTACCCGAAGGAAGCGGTTGCGATGCCTTCGTCGATTGCGTCAGATCCAGGCCCGCCGCGCCCTCATCCGCTCCATGGCACTTCAGGCAGTGCCGCGCGAGCAGCGGACGAATGCGTTCCTCGAAGTGTCTGGCGGCATTGGCCGCGGCGAGACGGCTGCTTGCCGGGATGGACAAGTCTGCATCGGGTTCAGCGGCCCAGGCGGCACCGGTGACTGTCCGCAGGACAAGCAGGCACAAGAGGAACACGCGGTAGATGTAGAAGAGAGCCGCCCGCGGCCGGTGGATGCCCAAGGTTCCGTAACCCGACGAGTACGCAAGGACGGCTGGACCTGCGGATCGCGCGGGGGTGATCGACCTGCGCAGGAGATCGAATAACCGAGCAGGCCTCCTGTTCATGTGGACAGGTTCGCAGGGCGGACCACCTCGCGTCTGTCCAGAGACCGCAGCGGCTGTTTCGGTCTCTGGATATGTCACGTGAGACTTCCCTGCGAAGTAACGAACGTTAGCCGTTTTTTCGGCGGACTCCCAACAGGCCCAGCAGGCTGGCCAGTAGCAGGCTGGCACCGGCGGGCTCCGGCACGGTGGCAACGGCCGCGCGCGGACCCTGCTCGAAGCCGCCGTCCTGGAAGGCTGTCACGAAGTCGGCCGTCGTGAAATCCGTATCGCCGTTCCAGTCGCCGTCTTCCCAGGTCGAGTTGCCAGCAGCCGAATCTTCGAACTCGCCACGCTGGAAGACCAGAACGAGGTCTTGCGTGTTGAACTGTCCATCGAGGTTGGAATCCCCGAAATAGGTTTTCCTGAGGGATGCGACCCAGAAGGAACGATCGGCCTCGTTCACGCTGCGGTCGTTGTTCAGGTCGTACTTGGCGGCCTGGTCTCCGGCACGGACCGCGGCGCTCAGGGCATCAATGTCCGCAGCGGTCAGCACGCTGTCGCCGTTGTAGTCACCGGGTACCGAAGGTGGCACCACCGTGCCATCGTTGATGCCCAGCAGGCTCAACTGCGCGAGGGCGAAATCCGAACTGGGATTGCGGTTGAAGCCCTGGATTGCCAGGACGTTGCCATTCCCGGCTTTGAGTAGATTCGGGAACTTGGAAAGGTCGATCGAGAAGCGAGCGCCGGGAGCTCCGCTGCCATTGGTGGACTCATGGTCCGCGTTCAGGTCGTTGCCTGTCGCGTCGAACGCGATGCCCGTGGTCGGATCCGCGTCAGGATCGGTCACCGTGCTGGCGACCTGCGTGCCGTTGAGGTACGCGACGAAGCCATCGTCGTAATCGACCTCCAGATCCAGCTTCTGGTACTTCGAGACGTCCGCCACGGAGAACTTCTTCCGCAGGTAGAGTGACGTGTAGTTACCCGGCATGTCCTCAAGCACGGTCTTCACGAGGTCGTTGGTCAAGACGCCCCCTCGCCCGATTCCTCGAAGCCGAAACCGTCCTCACCCTGGCTCCAACTGGAATCGTTAAACCCGGTGCCCGCCCATGCAAGGCTTCCGTTGGCAGGTTCCTGCGTGCCTGGGAAGTACGACCAGGTGCTGCCCATGTCGATCAGCTTCTCCTGGATGTAGCTGTCGAACATCCGCATGCTGAAGCCCATGTCGGACGAGGTGTTGGCGGAGTTGACCACCTGGACGGCGAGCGTATGCTTGCCAGCCGGCAGCGACTGCCCTTCGAGGACCAGCAGCGAGTAGGAGGTTTCGTTGCCCGTGGCCGTGGCCAGGCTCATGTAGTTGGGATTGTCGCCCGCCACAATCTCCTGACAGCAGTTGAACAGCGCGATCTGCTGTCCATTCAGGTAGATGGCCGCGCCATCATCTGCCAGCAGTTCCATGCCGAGGTTGTTCGACGTGCCCGTGGTCGTGAACTCATGGCGAAAGTAAGCCGAATACCGCTCGCCGGTTTCTGGTTGATTCAGGAATGTCTGGGCGGGGCGCACGAAGTTGGCGTTTTCCTCGGTGAAAGCGTCGATGTTGGCTCCAATATCGGGACTGGGCCAGGCAAAGGGGCCCTGGGCAGGACCCGACCAGGACTGCGTCGAGTACGCGGGCTTGAACCAGTTCCCATCGAAGTTGACGATGTTCGCCGAAGGATCCTCCTGCGGGGTCGTTGGATTCAGATAGACCCACTTCGCGTCAAAGTTGACGAGATCCTTTGCCGAAGCAACGCTCGCCACACCCAACAAGGCCGCAACACTCAAAAGACTCGCCCGTCGCCAAACACGTCGCATGGAAATATGCTCCCTGAATGCCCAATCTGGACTTGAGGATTGGAGTCGCATCGACTGGGCACCAGTTGAACGAGGCGGCGCGTCAAGCGTGCGAAGCGTCCACGGCGCGCAGCGCTCCCCACAAGGAATGCCGTCCCGCCTCGGTCGCCCTACTCCGGTCGGGCGTTAGCATAACCCATCCTCGCCGTTTCTCCAAAGAAATGTCCGCTGCAGCGGACCAGAACGACCTCCGGGGGATGCCGAACGTGGTTCAAGTCAGGAATCGGCGAGCCGAAGGTTGCATTCGTGTGACAGGTACCCGTCGCACTGGCGAGCACTGGTAGGAATCGGCTGGTGCAGAGCTTAGAATGCCCGCCGCTCGGGTGTCATTGCCAGGCGATGGGGCCCGATGGAGGGTAGTTGTTATGAGTCAAGCCGATCGACATCCGGTGGATATCCGCGGTTGGTCCATGTTTCAGGGAGAGAACGCATGAAGAAGGGTTGTTGGTATCGGAACGTGATCGCCGTTGTCCTGGGTACGCTGTTGCTGGTGGCAAGCGTCCATGGTTGGCAACGCAGTTTGGGCTACCAGGACACGCCGATCATCCCGGGCACGAACTGGCATGTGCATGATGGGCTGCGTCCCCAACCCAAGATGGTGACGCCCGCCGAACAGTTCAGCCAGTTGGCACCGCCACCGTCCGACGCCACGATCCTCTTCGGAGGCGCCGACCTGGGGGCTTGGCAGCATCCGGGCGGCGAGGCGGCGACTTGGCCCGTCAAAGGCGATCACTTCGAGGCGGGGCAGGGTCTGATCAGGACCCGCCAGAAGTTCAACGACTTCCAACTGCATCTCGAATTCGCCACGCCGGCACCGGCCCACGGCGAAGGGCAGGGCCGAGGCAACAGCGGCCTCATGATCAACGGCATGTATGAGGTGCAGATATTGGACAACTACGAGAACCAGACCTATCCCGACGGCCAATGCGGAGCCATCTACGGCCAGACGCCTCCGCTGGTGAACAGTTGCAAGAAGCCCGGCGAGTGGCAGACGTACGACGTGCTCTTCGAAGGGCCTCGCTGGGATGAGCAGGGCAAGCTGATCCGCGAGGCGAACGTCACGGTGCTGCATAACGGCGTCGTCCTGCACCACAAGCGCAACTTCATCGGGTGCACGGACGGCATCGGAGGAGTGCCGCACACGTCGCTCGCCAAGTATGGCGAACCCCACGCGCCGGAGATGTTCATCGACCTCCAGGACCATGGGAACCCGCTGAAGTTCCGCAATATCTGGATTCGCGAAATGGGCTCCTACGACCGGCCCTAGGCGTCCGCGGATTGCCCTCTGAAGGGACGCGGCCTGCACGCGAAGCGAACTCGTATCATGGGTCGCGCTGGTGGAGTGAACGCCAGCGTGACCCATGTGCCGCGCGGCCGTTCGTCTCAACAGCCGAGGCGCCCTCGGACTCGCTGGTCCTGCCTCAGGGCGCTGGCAGCGGCACCTGCTGGTCCGACATCAGGTAGCCGAACAGGTCACGGATCTGCTCCGGCGTCCATCCCCGCAGCAGTCCTTGCGGCATGAGCGACTGCCGCGAGCCTTCCAGACGCTCGATGTCGGAGCGTGCGATCGTGATACGCTCGCCAGCTGTCTGCATCGTCACGATACGCTCGGTATCCTCCAGGATCAAACCGGACACGATGCGGCCATCGACCATCTCTACCAGGTGCAGCTGGTAGTCGCGTGCCACGGAGGCGTGGGGGTCGAGGATGTTTTCCAGCAGGTAGTCCAGGTGGTGGCGTTGCGATCCGGTAAGGTTCGGGCCGATCTGTCCGCCTGCATCGAACAGTCGGTGGCAGTTACCACAGTGGAGTTGGAAGAGGCTTCTGCCCAGCGGCAGGTTGGCTTCGCGTAACGCATCGGTCGTCAGCTGTTGTCGGATGTCGTCGATCGCCTGTTTCGTCTCCTGGGACGCCTCGCGCGTCGCACCCCATCGCTCCTGCACTCGCGCCGCAACCTGCGGATCGCGCAGCATGCGCAGGGAGCGGATCGTCAGCGCGGTAAGGTCCGACAGCGGGACCTGCCCCGCGTCGATTGCGTCCAGCAGTTGCGAACCGCTGTCCGAGCGAGCCGCCAGCGTCTGCAAAGCCTCCTGGCGGAGTTCTGGCGGGAAGTTCGCGTAGCGTTTCAGCAGCGCGGCCGCGATGCCTGGGGGGGAGCAGGCGGCCAGTCCGCGGACCGCGACGTCGCGCGTCGCGAGGTCGTCGAGCTGGCGGAGCAGCACTGATTCAAGATTGTCCGCGCGATGCGCGATCAACGCATCGAGTGCGGAGCGGCGGGCGGCGTCGGGCTGGCTGGGATCGACCGCCAGGTCGCGCAGCCGCTGTTGCGATTCGGCATCGTGGAAGATCAACCCCAGTCGCACCGCCAGGTCGGTAATCTCCGCGTCGTTCCAGGCCAGCAGCCGCGCGCGAGCTGCCGTCCAGTTCGCGGGCATCGGCAGTTCGCGGTGGCCGGCGAGTCCTGCGATCAGTCCCGCGAGCATCGAGCGAGCCGTCGATGCATCGGGGCATTCCACAAGCCGGGATGTTGCGAGGCTCAACGACGTGTCCAGCGGAGGCACCGACATCAGGCGACGCATGCCCAGTCGTTGCACGGTGGGGATGCGGGCATTTGACAGCAGCG
>JBIIEC010000222.1:0-9750 GCA_044238045.1 Pirellulaceae bacterium
TCGATGGCGGCACGCCCGCCGTGCAGACCCAGGCCTCGACGGCGCCGCGCGCGACGCTGCCCATGGTGCTTGGAGCGCTCTCGGGCGGCACGCGGCCCTTCCCCGGCGACCTCGCCGATATTCGTGTCTACAACGGAGCGCTGACCGCCGAGGAGCTGGCGACGGTCGTGAAGTCGATCGTCGCTCCGGTCGCGATTCCGGACTACTTCTTCGTCGAGCCCGGCGCCAGGCTGGTTGTCGCGGCGGACAAGGGCGTTGCCGTCAACGACCAGTCGACCACCACGGGAGCGTACCAGATCACGCTGGTGCAGCCGCCTGCCCGCGGCCAGCTGACCCTGAACTTGGACGGCTCGCTGGAATACCAGCCGTCGGCGGCCTTCACCCAAGGCGTCGATACGTTCACCTACACCTATGCAAACGCGCAGGGCGTTTCGCAGCCGGTCAAGGCGTCGCTGGTCATCAACGGCCCTGACGACCAGAAAGTCGTGCGGATCAACGAGCTGCATGTGAATCCCGATGTGGCCACGGAGGCGGTGGAGTTCATCGAACTGCACAACCCGAGCAGCCTGCCGATCGACGCGTCGGGATGGTTCCTCACGGATGCCGTGCAGTTCCGTATTCCCGACGGCTCGCAGATTCCCCCCCGGGGATTCCTCGTCATCTCGCAGAATCCCGCCGCGGTCGAAACCAAGTATGGCGTGCGGACCCTCGGCCCCTGGACCGGTCAGCTCAGCAACCAAGGCGAGACGGTGGAACTGCGCAACGCGCTGGGAGACCTGATCGACCGCGTGGACTACCAGATCGGCTTCCCCTGGCCGACGGTGGGCGACGTCCCGGGTTATTCGATGGAGCTGATTGACACGTCGCTCGACAACGACCTGGGCGGCAACTGGCGTTCGTCGATCGGCAACAACCAGCTGATCCGCGACAACTCCGTATGGCAGTACTTCAAGGGCCGCTCGGAGCCATCCGACCCGCGTTCCGCTTGGCGCGGCCTGGGCTACGACGCCAGTTCCTGGTCGTCCGGCCCCATGCCGATCGGCTTCGGCAGCCGTTCGATCATCGCGCGGACGAATCTGGAAGACATGCGTAACGGCTACACGACGGTCTACCTGCGGAAGGAGTTCGAGGTGGACGAACCGGGCCGCGTGACCGGCTTGACGCTGCAGGCCCTCTACGACGATGGATTCGTCGCCTGGATCAACGGCAAGAAGGTCGCGCTCGCCAATGTGCCAGCCGAGGAGATGGCGTTTGACGCGGTTGCCAGCGGTTCGCTCAGCAACCGCACCTTCGAGAACTTCGTGCTCGACGATCCGGCGACCTACCTGGTGGCTGGCAAGAACGTGCTGACGATCCAACTATTGAACCAGGCGATCGCGAACGCGGACCTGTACTTCGATGCGCGGCTGGTGTCGAGCGCCGGCCAGCCTGCGGGCCCGACGCCCGGCGACGTGAATTCGGTCCAGTCCCTCCGCGCAGCTCCCGCCGTGCGCCAGGTGAAGCATGTGCCGGAGCAGCCGAAGGAGTCCGAACCGGTCGCCATCACGGCGCTCGTCACCGACCCACAGGGCGTGGCGAAGGTGACTTTGCAGTACCAGGAGGT
The DNA here is from genome assembly GCA_044238045.1 of Pirellulaceae bacterium. Classification (GTDB taxonomy): domain Bacteria; phylum Planctomycetota; class Planctomycetia; order Pirellulales; family Pirellulaceae; genus CAZUJM01. Next base: position 1,604 of record JBIIEC010000222.1, read on the forward strand.
CAAGCCGGGCAGCTACATCCGGATCGAGGACCCGGCCTACTACGCGCAGTGGACCAACTTGCCGATGCGCGACGATGGCGCGCAGGGCGATGCCAAGGCGAACGACGGCCTCTACACAGCAATCGTGCCTCCGTCGGTGCAGGTCCATCGCTCGCTGGTCCGCTACCGCATCACTGCGGCGGACACAGGCGGTCAATCGGTCACGGTGCCGTACGCCGACGATCCGCAGCCGAACTTCGCCTACTTCACCTACAACGGCGTGCCCGAATGGAAGGCCGCAGAGCAGCCGGGCACCAGCCCCACGGTCACCTTCAGCAAGGAGGTCATGAACCAGTTGCCGGTCTATCAGCTGCTGGCAAACAAGACGGACGTCACCAACAGCCAGTACAACGGCGCATTCGAGGAAGTGACCTTCCACGGCACGATGGTGTACGACGGCCAGGTGTATGACCATATCGAATTCGGCGTGCGCGGCGAGTTCTCGACCTACTACACGGGCAAGAACAAATGGAAGTTCCGCTTCAACCGCGGACACGACTTCCAGGCCAAGGACGACTATGGCAACGCCTACGAAGAAGGCTGGAGGATCATGAACTTCAGCAACGTGGCCACGCCCTGGGTGCTGATGAACCGCGGCATGGGGGGCATGGACGAGGCGATCGCATTCCGGCTCTACAACCTCGCCGGGCTCGCCTCGCCCAACACAAACTACCTGCAGTTCCGCGTCATCGATGATGCCGCCGAAGCGCCGACCAACCAGTACGATGGCGACCTCTGGGGCCTGTACATGACCCTCGAGCATCCGGACGGCCAATTCCTGGATGAACACGACCTGCCCGATGGATCGACCTACAAGGTCGAAAACGCCGGGGGCGACATGAAACACCAGGGCGCGACGGAGCCGAACGCGGCCAAGGATTTCACGACGTTCATGAACACCGCGAACCGCACGACGACACCGGAGGCATGGTGGCGGGCGAACGTCGACATGGGCGCCTACTACACGTTCCGGGCGATCAACCGCGCCGTGAACAACATGGACATCCGCGACGGCTGGAACCACTACCTGTACCACAATTCAGAAACGAACAAGTGGGTCACCGTGCCGTGGGATCTCGACATGCTGTATGTGCCGACGACGCACTGGAGCGGCGAAATCCGGCTGATGAACTCGCTGCGCGTGCCCGCGCTGGCGATCGAGTATCGCAATCGCTGCCGCGAACTGCAGGACCTCCTCTTCACACCGGAGCAGATTGGACTGCTGGTCGACGAGTATGCCAACCTGGTGAATCCCAAGACCGGCGGCATGACGATGGTCGATGTCGACCAGTACATGTGGAACTACAATCCGAAGTCGGCGAACGGCCATCGCGGCGCGTTCAACCAACTGAAGGCCGACTACAACCTTTTCCAGGGACCGGATGGCGTGCGGACGCTGGCGTCGGCCGATCATGAGGGCTATGCCCAGTGGATCAAGGACTTCATGCTGCCCGCGCCGGGCGGCGGCAGCCAGCCGGCGGGCTACGGCGCGCGGATGTTGGCGCAACACGCCATCGACGCCGAGATCCCGAACCAGCCGGTGGTCTCCTACCTGGGTGCTGCGGGCTTCCCGATCGACCAGCTGCGTTTCGCCACCTCCGCCTTCTCGGATCCGCAGGGCGACAATACCTTCGGCGCGCTGCAGTGGCGCCTCGCCGAAGTCACCAACCCGGCCGCGCCCGCCTACGATCCCAAGGCGCCGCCGCGATATGAGATCGAGACGACCTGGACGAGCGATGAGTTGACGAACTTCGCCAGCGACATCACGATTCCGCAGGATGCCGTGAAGCCGGGCCATGCGTATCGAGTGCGTGTGCGGATGAAGGACGCGACGGGGCGTTGGAGCCGCTGGTCGGAGCCCAGCGAGCTGATCGCAACGCCCGGCACGCCGACGGAGGTGCAGGCGGGCCTGCGCGTCAGCGAACTCCACTATCATCCGGCCGACCCGACGAAGGCCGAGATTGCCGCGGGCTTCACCGACGCCGACCAGTTTGAGTTTCTCGAATTCACGAACATCAGCGGCCAGACGATCGACCTGCGCGGCGTGAGCCTGCTGCAGACCGACGCGGGCGGCGTCGCCTTCGACTTCGCCAGCGGCCCCATCACGCAACTCGCGCCGAACGCTCGCGTCGTGGTCGTGGCCGACCCGGCGGCGTTCGCGTTCCGATATGGATCGAACCTGCCGGTCGCCGGCGCGTGGGACGGCCAGTTGAGCAACGGCGGCGAAACGATCACGGTGGAAGCGGCGGGAGTCATCGTGCAGCAGTTCACCTACGACGATGGCTGGTATCCGACCACCGATGGCGGTGGACCGTCGCTGGAAGTGGTGCGGCCCTCGAACCCGAACCTGGCCAGCTGGAGCGTCGCGGCGCAGTGGGCCGCGAGCCGCGTGCAGGGCGGCTCGCCGGGCCGCGGCCCAACGGTCCCCGGCGACAGCAACGACGACGGCCTGTTCAACTCGGCGGATCTGGTGCTGGTCTTCCAGGCAGGCAAGTACGAGGACAACGTGCCGCAGAACGCGTCGTTCGCCGAAGGCGACTGGAACGGCGATGGCGATTTCACCACGGCCGACCTCGTGTTCGCTTTCCAGGCCGGCACCTACACCGGCAACAGCCTGCCCGCCGCCCAGGACGCTGCCCACGACGCCGATTGGCTCGAAGCGCTGGCCTTGGACGTGACGAAGAAGAAGCGCGGGGATGCCTGATGGGCAGTGCCACTCGCAGCTGGCTGAGAGCTAAGCGTCCGTGGTGCGCCCAGAGGGGCCGCGGTCCTTGCCCCCGAACAGCTCCACAAACCGGAACTCGCGACCGTCAAACAAACCGAGATCGCTGAGTTTCAGCGTTGGAATCACCAGTAGCGCCAGGAAAGACAGCGTCATGTAGGGGGCACGCAGCGTGCTTCCCGACGCCCGGGCGAGGCGAGTCAGCCGCTGGTAGCCGGCCGCCACATCCTCGGCGAAACCGTCGCTCATCAGGCCCGCCACCGGCAGCGGCAGCGCGTCCTCCTTCCACGCGCCGCTCGCGTCCTGGCCCACCCACGCGATGCCACCTCGCAGGTCGATAAGCCGATTCATCGCCCGACAGATGGATTCTTCCGAGTCGCCCACGGCGACAAGATTGTGGCAGTCGTGTGCAACGCTCGACGCAATCGCACCGCCCCGCAGGCCGACGCCGCGCACGAACGCCACCGCCGGCTTCGCGTCTCGATAGCGGTTCACCACCGACAGCTTCAGCAGGTCGCGGTCCGGATCGGCGACGGCTTGGCCGCCGCGTACACAGGCGGGCATCCAGGCACAGTTCGTCACCAGCTCCCCGTCGATCGCCTCGATCACGCGCAGATCGCCGTCGCCCGCCGCGACCACGAAATCGGCTGGCGACTTGCGTGTGGCATGGAAATGATTGACCACGGGAGACGCCGAGCGCGGCAGCAGCGACACTCCGCCGCGCGCCACGAGGTTCCCGTCGACCCAGGTCTCCAGGACCTCAAAACGCTCCAGGTCCCCGAGCCGCACGAAGTCGGCCGGATCGCCCGGTCGCAGCAGGCCGCTGCGGAGGCCGTAGTGTTCCACGGGATTCACGCAGGCCACCCGCAGCACATGCGGCCAGGGCACTCCCCGCGCAACGGCCCGCGCCGCCAACCGATTGATATGCCCCTCCAGCAGGTCGTCCGGATGGAGGTCATCGGTGCAGAGCATGCAGGATTCGGGATGTTCGTTCAGCAGCGGCCAGAGCGCCTCGAAATTCTTGGCGGCGGAACCTTCCCGCACCAGGATCTTCTGGCCCAGCGCCTGCTTCTCGCGGGCTTCGTCGATCTGAAAGCACTCGTGATCCGTTTCGATCCCCGCCGCGACATACCGAGCCAGCGCCTCGCCTCGCAGCCCCGGCGCGTGGCCGTCGATGCGTTTGCCATGCTGCCGCGCGAGGCGGATCTTTTCCATCACTTCGGGATCGCGCGCGATCACCCCGGGAAAGTTCATCATCTCCGAGAGATACCGCAGCGAGGGATCTTCGCAGAGGATCGCCACCTCCTGCGGTCCAAGATCCGCGCCGGCCGTTTCAAATCGCGTCGCGGGCACGCAGGAGGGGATGCCGAAATGCAGCTTGCAGGGCGTCTCCAAAGCCTGCGCCTGCATGTAGCGTACGCCCGCGAGGCCGAGCACATTGGCGATCTCGTGCGGATCGGACACGGTCGCTACCGTGCCGTGTACGAGGGCCAGGCGCCCGAACTCGCGCGGCGTCAACATCGAGCTTTCCACATGGACGTGGGCGTCGACGAATCCGGGCGCGAGGTACGTCGTTTCCGTGACCGATGCGTCCACTCGCACGGCGACCACTCGACCTTCGCGCACCTCCACGATTCCCGGGAAGGTCCGAGCTGCCCCGATGTCGACAATCTGTCCACGATGCACGGTGGTCGCATCCATGGGTTCAGGTCTCATTTTCGCGCCCGTGAATGAAGAAGAGATCCGGAACCACTTGCCGCTTGTCCTCGCCGCTTTGTCCTTGGGGCGGGGGAGAACCACGGAAGACACGGGAATCACGGAGGGCTTCGTGATCTCCGTGGTTAACCGCCGGCGATCGCGGGCAGGAAATGCACTTCGGCATTTTCCGGCACAGGTTGCAGCAGTCCGCGGGAACCGTAGTCGCCGTTGATGACGACGGCCAGGCCGGGACGCAGAGCGTCCGCGCCGCGCAACCGTTCACCAAGGCCCGGGAACTGGCGGTCGAGGTCGGCGATCAGTTCGCGCACGTTATGCCCGTGCGCTTCCACCACCGCCTGCTGGTTCGTGCAGGCCCGCATCTGCGCGGGCACATAGACCTGGGCCATCGAAACTCTCCTCTGCTCCGGGATCCTCCGTGCTCGCCGTGGTAAACGAATCCCCTATCGCCAACACGGGCGCCGACACGGCCGCCCTGAATGCCGGGGGGAATTTAATCACGGAGGGCGCGGAGGTCAGCACGGAGGGGATCGTCGACACTCCACACTCGGACTAACGCTGTTTGAGAATCGCCGCGAGCAGATTTGGAGGCGACATCGGCAGGTGGTTCATGCGGACGCCGGTGGCCGCGTGAATGGCGGCGGCGATGGCGGCCGGCGGCGGCACGATGGGCACTTCGCCCACACCGCGCACGCCGTACGGATGGTTCGGCTCAGGCACCTCCACGATGATCGTTTCGATCATGGGCACGTCGTAGCAGGTGGGCATGCGGTAGTCGAGGTACGTCGGATTGTGCAGCTTGCCGGCGCCGTCGTACCAGTACTCTTCATTCAGCGCCCAGCCGATGCCTTGGACGACACCGCCTTGCATTTGGCCTTCAACGTAGCTTGGATGGATCGCCGTGCCGCAGTCCTGCGCGGCCGTGTAGCGGAGGATCTGGACCTTGCCGGTATCCGGGTCGACCTCCACGTCGACGACATGCGTCCCGAACGCTCCGCCCTGCGACGCTTCGCAGGACGTGCCGCTGCCGACCACGGGCCCGCCGGTGCAGTGCAGTTTGGCGGCCAGTTCGGCGAACGTGATACGCTGGCCGCCGGGCCCGCAGACGCCGCCGTCTTCGTAACGCAGCTGTTCGGCCGGCAGTTCCCACAGCAGGGCCGCCCGCTTGACCAGCTGCCGCTGGATGTCCTTCGCCGCCTCGTACGCGGCGATGCCGGTGGCGAACGTCGTGCGGCTGCCGCCCGTGATGTCGGTGTAGCCGATGCTGTCGGTGTCCACGACCGTCGGCGTCACGGCCTCTGCCGTGATGCCCATCGTTTCGGCGAACTGCATGGCGATACCGGTGCGCGAACCGCCGATGTCGGTGGAGCCTTCGATCAGCGTCACGGTGCCGTCGTCGTTCATGGTGGCGGTGACGCACGACTTCATGCCGGCGTTGATCCAGAAACCGGACGCGATGCCGCGGCCGCGGTTCTTGCCTTCGAGCTTACTCTTGTAGTGGTCGCTGTTCTGGATCGCTTCCACGGTCTCGGCCATGCCAATCCGTCGATAGACCGGCCCGTCGATGCGGCGCGTGCCCTCGCGCGCGGCGTTCTTGAAACGCAGTTCGGCGGGATCCATGCCGATTTTTTCGGCCAGTTCATCCAGAACCGCTTCGACGCCGAAGGCGATCTGCGTCGCGCCAGGGGCCCGATAGGCGTTGGTGCGCGGACGATTCACGCACACATCGAAGCCTTCGATGCGGCCGTGGGGAATGTCGTAGCACGAGAAGACGCACATGCAGCCGAGGACGATGGGCGAGCCGGGGAAGCCGCCCGCCTCGAAGGCGACCCAGGCCTGTCCGGCCGTGATGCGCCCGTCACGCTTCATGCCAACCTTGATCCGCATGAACGAACCGGGCGTGGGCCCCGTGGCCTCGAACACATCCGTGCGGCTCATCACCAGCTTCACCGGCCGGCCCGACTTGCGCGACAGCACGGCGGCCACGGGGGGCAGATAGACCGAGATTTTGCCGCCGAACCCGCCACCGATCTCCATCGGCACGACCTTCACGGACGACACCGGGATGTGCAGCAGTTCCGCCGTCTGCTGGCGAGCCGTGAACGACCCCTGCGTGCTCATCCAGATCGTGACCTTGCCGTCGGCGTTCCAGAGCGCCGTGGCGTTGTGCGGCTCGATGTAGCCCTGGTGCACCATCGACGTCGTGAACTCGCGCTCGATCACTTCGTCGGCCTCGGCGAATCCCTGGGCCAGGTCGCCCTTCTCGAACAGGTAGTGGGCGGCAACGTTCGTGGGTCGGTCACGATCGGCCGGAGCGATCTCGCAGCCGAGGCCCTGGGTGCGCACGTCGTCGTTCAGGATCGGCGCTCCCGGCTTCATGGCCTCCAGCACGTCCATCACGGCCGGCAGCACTTCATATTCGACTTCGATCAGCTTCACCGCCTCCTCGGCAATATGAATGTTGTCGGCGGCAACGGCGGCGATGGCGTGACCGCGATAGTTGACCTTGCCCCGCGCGAGAACATTCGCAGTCAGGTGACGCATATTCGCGGCGCCTTCGCCCAACTCCACGATCCGGTCGCCCTGCTCGGGCAGGTCGGCCGACGTCGCGATCGCCCGGACGCCGGGCAGCGCGGCCGCCTTCGACGTGTCGATCCGCTTGATGATCGCATGGGCGTGGGGGCTGCGCAGCATCGCGGCGTGCAGCATGCCCGTCAATTTCACGTCGCCGCCATAACGGGCTCGCCCCGTCACCTTGTCGACGCCGTCATGACGCACCGGACGGGTGCCGATCACCTTGTACTTGGGCTTTTCTACGCTGGCCATGATCGTCTGCTCCGAGAATCGGGACGTACTGTGTTAAGGGGATCGCCGGGCCACGCTCGTCCGCCCGGCCGAGGCACTTTTTCCGAAGGCGGGCGCGGCAGAATGGCTTTTTGCCGCCGCTACTTGCCGGACTTCGCGAGGCGTCGCTGCTCTGCCGCTGCCTGCACGGCGCGCACGATCTTGTCGTACCCGGTGCATCGGCAGAGGTTATTGGCGAGTGCGAACCGGATCTCTTTTTCGGTGGGCGACGGATTGCTCTCCAGCAGCGACTCGGTCTGCATGATGATGCCCGGCGTGCAGATGCCGCATTGCAGCGCGGCGCCTTCGAGGAACGCCTTCTGCACTTCATCCAGATGCGAACTGCAGCCGACGCCTTCGATCGTGCGCAGCTCCGCACCCTCGGCCTCCATTGCCAGCACCAGGCAACTGACCACGGGCCTGCCGTCCATGATCACCGTGCACGCTCCACAGTTTCCATTGGAGCAGCCTTCCTTGGTGCCCGTCATGTCGAGCGTATTGCGCAGCACTTCCAGCAGCGTCTGCCGCGGCTCGCAAAGAAACTCGACCTGCTCCCCGTTGATTGTCGTCGTGACGACGCGTTTGGCCGACATGCGAAGCTCCGTGTGTGTTTTTTTGTATCGCGTGGATCCACGAAACCAGGCCCGGGCTCTGTTGGCCCCTGCCCTGTTTCGCTGGTTAGTGTCCGGGGTCGTACTGGACCGATTCACCGCGAGCGCGGGCGATGGCCAGCTGCAGGCTGCGCTGCACGAGCACACCTGTGACATGGACGCGGTACTCCTTGGTGCCGCGCATGTCAGTGATGGGGGAAGCCGCTTGACGCGCG
>JBIIEC010000223.1:0-9717 GCA_044238045.1 Pirellulaceae bacterium
CAGGGTTCAATACCAGAGCTCGCCTTCCCAGCCGAACGTGGTCGTTCTGGAATTCCCCTACATGAAAAGACCCCTCGGAGGCCTGTGCAAACGACGCATCATGCACGCCTCTAGAAAAACACCCCGCCCAAAGCGAACCGAGCTGCCTGCGGGCGGCTTCGTTCCCATACCCATGGGTTCGCCTCCTCTGGCGGCGACACGAAGGAGACCGCCATGTCCGATACACTCGAATCCCGTCTCGCACGTATCGAACGGGAGCTGGCCATTCTCAAATCCCTGACGCCCCGCGACAAGTCGAACTGGCTCGCCGACATCACGGGAAGCTTTCGCGACGACCCGGACTTTCCACTCATGGTACACCTGGGAAAGGAGTTGCGTGACGCGGAACTCCCCGATGAGGCTTGATACCCGTGTATGTCTTCGATTCGGATCACCTGAGCCTCTTGCAACAAGGTACGGGGGCTGAGTACGAGGTTTTGGCGCGGCGCTGCCAGACAAGCCCGGCCGCGGCTTTCTTCGTGACGATCATCTCCTTTCACGAGCAATTCTCCGGCTGGACCGCGTTCATTGGCCGCGCTCAAAATGCCGCGAGCCTGGTGCGCGGCTACACCCGGCTCGAAGCCGTCATCGAGACTTTCGCACGTGCCCAAGTGCTGCCTTTTTCAGCTGCGGCAGCGGATATCTACGATGATCTCCGGCAGCACAGAGTGCGTGTGGGTTCGATGGACTTACGGATCGCTTCCATCGCCATCGCCAATCCAATGACACTTCTGACCAGGAACCAGGTTGATTTCGCCCGAGTGCCGGGACTCCAGTTCGAGGACTGGACGTTGCCTCCCCACCAGGAGCCCTAAGCGAGGACTTCCTTCATCGTCCAGCCTGCCATGTTCTTTCCCTCCTCGCCCGAAAGGCACCCAGCCCATGTGGTCCCTTCGCTCAGCACGGATGACAACTTCTCGTCACCGCCGCTTCGCCCAGTCGCAGTCCGCGGCCGCTCGCCTGTCGAACGCGAGGCTGGAGCAGTTGGAGTCGCGACTGGCGCTGGCCTGCGTCGCGCTGCCGACGACCGTGGACGTCCGCGGCAAGCTGGTCGATTTCGACAAATGCTATGCAACAAGCTTCACGGATTCCGGAGTCTCCTGGGCGATCCAGGTCTACTACACCGAGTCGAACTCCACGGCGAACACCAGCAGGTGCACGGGGAGCGATGCGGTCGACGGCGATGGAGACGGAGTACCCGATCGGTGCGAGCATGCGCTGCCGAACATCGACGATGCCGGTGGCAACAACGTCGAAGCGGTGGCGATGGCCAATGAGGTGATGCAGACGCTGCAGTTCTATGTGGACCGCGACCTGAAGTTCGTGCCCACAGGCACCACCGAGGTGAACGCATACATCGCCGAGGATCCGCGCGGTGGCGGCATCGTCGGCACCAACGGCCTCTACTGCGATGACGAACTCGTCGCCGATCCGGACGATCTCTGGAAGCGCGTGCTGGCGATCCACGAGATGCAGCACATGGTCCAGAAAGAGTATGACACGGACGGTGTGAACTGGACGGAGTTTGGCGAGGGGACGGCCCGGGCGAGTGAGGACCGTTTCGACACGACCATGGATGCCGACACGGGCCGTCTATTCATTCCCCAGATCAACAAAGCCCTGGCACTGGCCAGCGTGCGAACCGCCGACCTGTTGACACTCTCGTACGACCAGGCCGCCTGGTGGACCTGGTACATGGACCAGTACCGCACGGGCACCAACGCCGACCCGCCGGTCACCGATACCAACGACATCGGCTGGGACGCGCTTCGCGACCTCTACCAGCGCATCGAGGACGATCCGGCGAACATCTACTCCGCGCTGAAACAGGCCATCGCCGACCGGGGCGGCAGTTTCACGAACGACTTTATCGACTACACGCTCGCCCTGTACGCCCATCAGTACAACCCGTCCGACCCGCGACTGGACTTCCTTGACGCGGAGATCCTCAGCAGCGCCGTGAACTTCGCCGGCCATCGTCTGCACACCACGGGCCCCACGTACGCTTCCGACGGGGTGCTCATGTCGCCCCGGTCCTCGGAATATTGGGAGTTCAATCCGGCCAGCACCTGTGATTACACCGCCTTCAGCTTTGATGGCCTGGGATACTACTACGGTTTCACCATCATGACCGTGGATGGAGGCACGCTGCAGAATCGCTGGACGAGCATCAGCGAGACGTGGTCGCGCACGGTGCGCACGAAGGACCTGGACCGGATCGTTGGCGTGGTGACGGCCCTCGACGGCAGCGGCTCGGTGAACGTGGGACACGGTTGCGTCACTCCCACGGTCAACATCCTGTCCCCCACTACTTCCAACCACCAGATGGTCGGCCGCGCGAACAATCCACGGACCTTCATCACGCGACTGGATGTCACCGGCAACGCGGGCGACGCCGTCTCGGGGCTCACCGCCGCCGATTTCAAGGTGGAGTTGATCAAAGCGGGCAGCCTGCGGGACACGTCCAAGATCCCGGCCACCGTCATCAACGCGGCATACGTGCAGGATGACTACTGGCTGCTGGTGCAGGCGCCCGACGAAGCGGCCGGCGCGGAGACCGGGGAGTTCTACGACCTGATCGTCACGCTGGGCACCAAGACGGACACCGAGCCCAGCTCGATCCTGTACGTCGAGAAGACGCAGGATGTCGTGATCGTGCTGGACCATTCCGGCAGCATGGGCGGCACGACGGGCAAGATCGAGGCGGCGCGCAACGCGGCCACGCTGCTGGTCGAGCAGTTGGCGGATGACGACCAGGGAGCGTACATCGCCTTCGACTCCAATGCCTCGCTGCGCGAGTCGCTCGCCACCATGGGGTCCGGCACGCAGCGGGCCGACCTGCTGGCGGATATCGCCGCCGAACTGCCGGGCACGAGCACCTCGATCGGCGACGGCATGAACCTCGCGGCCACCGAACACGACCTCCGCGGCATCGACATCAACGCCTGCAGTTTCGTGCTGCTCAGCGACGGCATGGAGAATGAACCGCAGTACTGGGCCAATGTGCAGGCGGCCGTTGCCGACAACGGCTGCCAGATCCATACCATCGCCCTCGGTCCGGCGACCAACCAGGAGCTGATGCAGTCGATCAGCGGCGCAAGTTCAGCGGGCGGCAGTTACTACTATGCCACCAACGAGGGCAGCATCCCAGTCAACTCCACCATCGGCTGGCAGAACAACCTGAGCCGCATTTACGACAGCATTGCAACCGACGTCGCCGGACGGCAGCGGGTCGTCACGGCCATCCGCGAGTCGTCCGTCGGCGGCTCGCTCGGCGGACTCGTCACCTTCGACGACCTGAAACCGGGAACGTCGTTTGGCGTCGGCGAAACCGTGAAGTCGAACGGCGTGGAGATGACGGGCAAGCCGTTCTACTACGCCGGCGGCCAGACGACGTCCGACGGCCGAGCGTATGTGCGCAACACCTTGAAGCCCGGCGTGAACCTGGACCTGTCCATGGGCGCGATCAACGTGGAGTTCGACTTTGGCGGCCGGGCAAACAGCGTGTCACTCGTCTGCAAGAACTCCGGTCTCGCCGGGAACCTCCGCGTCAACGGCGAACTGGTGATCTTCAACGAGATGACTCCACTCCACGGTACAACCATCGGAGGCGTGGCCGTCTCGATCACGCCGCTGGCCGACGGCGTGCGCCTCGACCTCAACGGCGCCATCGACCAGTTCTCGATCGGCGGCCAGGACTTCGCCTTCGACGAGGTCGAGTTCAAGGGCGATGGACGCATCCAGATCCCCGTCGACGACAGTTCCGACGAGCTGTTTGTCTCCGTCGCCTGGCAGACCAGCACCGGTGGCACCCATGCCACGAAACTGTACGATCCCGACGACAACCTCGTGCCGACCAGCCACCTGCGCCGTTCGTCGCGCGGCACCAACGACCTCTGGCGCGTGCCCGCTCCCAAGCCCGGCATCTATCGCCTGGCCGTGCAGGACCTGCCGCAGGAGTTCTTCGTGACGGGATCGCTGATCAGCCGCTACGAGCTGCAGACCTTCCTGGGGACGACGTTCGAGGCCCGCGACCAGGGTACGCCCATCCCCATCGTCGCGTCGTTCATCGGCAACGGCGCGCCGCTGCTGGGCGCGACCGTGCTGTCCACCGTCACCGCGCCCGATGGCCTGCGCCAGACCATCAAGCTGCATGATGACGGCAACCACGGCGACAGCCAGCCCGGCGACGGCATCTACGCCAACACCTACTTCGCGACCAGCCTCGCCGCCGTCGACGCGCCGCCGCCCAGCGCGGTGATCGACGGAGCGGAGCCGGAGTCGATCGGCTCCTACACGGTCAACACGGTGGCCACGAAGGCCGACGTGCGCCGCGAAGCCCAGGACGCGTTCGTCATCGTCCGCGGTGCGGATGCCGACCTGGACGGACTACCCGACGACTTCGAGAAGAAGTACGGCATCGACACGAAGAGTCCCGAGGACGGTCGACTTGATCCCGACATGGACGGACTCTCCAACCGCTGCGAATACCAGGCCGGCACGAACCCGCAGAAGAGCGACACCGATGACGGCGGCGAAAGCGACGGCAGCGAAGTCACCCCCGTGCTCCAGGGCCGCTGCCGCGTCGACAAACAGGACCCGCGCGATCCGTCCGACGATCGCGTCCCGCCGCTCGATGCCCTGCTCGCGATCCCCGAAGCCACCTCGCGCGGCGTGCCGTTCATTCACGTGGTCTACAATGCACCCGAGAAACCGACGCGTGTGGAACTCGTGCGTCAAGCCGTCGACAGCCGCGGCGCGCAGGTCGAACCCTGGACCGTCATCCAGCAGGACCTCCGGGAACTTGTCTACGCCGATACCCAGGTGCGTCCGAACCTTCGCTACCAGTACAAAGCCATGCCTTCGTACTCGCTGCCCGCCGAGAAGGTGACGCTCGACTTCGCCGCCTTCACGAAAGGCCAGACGATCAACGTCGGCAAGTCGCTCGTCGAAGACCAGGTCACGATGACGGGCGAGCCCTTCTACGTCAACTCGCTCACCCCCATCACCTCCGGCTCCGCCCTTGTCGGCGACGCGTTGCAACTGGGCAGCGGCCAGGACCTGCAACTGCGGAACATGACCGTCGGCTTCGAGTTTCCCGCCGACCTGACCGGCCTGTCACTGCTCTATAATTCCACCCAGGGCGCGCTGAATGTCACCATCAACGGCGAACGACGCATCGTCCCCAACTTCAGCAACCTGGATGGAGAAACGGTGGGCGGCGTGCTGGTCGAGCGTACCGCATTCCGCGGCGGATACCAGCTCAGCCTGCTCGGCACGATCCGATCGTTCTCGATTGGAGGGCAGTCGCTGGTGATCGACGACGTCATCGGCTGCTATCGCGACGCCGTCGAGGTCGCGGGCGGCAACCTGCTCACGCCGTTCGTGACCGCCGTCACCGATCCGTACGCTCCCGAAGGCACCATCCAGATCAACCGGGGCGACCTGACAACGAAAACGCGCAACGTCCAGCTGCTGTTGACGGCCTCCGACAGCGAACGTGAATCGCACGGAACCGACGGCGAGCAGGTGGTCGGCGTCCCGAACTCCAAGCTCACCATGCAGCTCAGTAACAGCCCCGACTTCAAGGGCGCCGCCTGGGTTCCCTTCGCGTCGGTCGTCAATTGGCAGCTCGACCCGCAGGTCCCCGTCGGCAAACTGGCGTTCGTGTACGCCCGCTTCCGTGACGTGCAGGAAAACATCAGCAAGTCGCTAATCGTCGACTCGATCCGCCTGGAGACTCCGTCGATCCCCGGCGACGTCAACCTCGATGGGACGCTCAATGCGGCGGACATCGACGCGGTGTGCCAGGCCGCGCACGGGAAACCTGCGCCGGGCAACGCGGACCTCGACGGCAACGGCACCATCAACGCAGACGACCACGCCTACATCGTCACTCGGATCTTCCGCACCAGTTACGGCGACGCGAACCTCGACCTGATCTTCAATTCGAGCGACCTGGTGGATGTTTTCATTCCCGGCCAGTACGAAGACAAGACCCCAGGCAACTCCACCTGGGCCACGGGCGACTGGGATTGCGACGGTGACTTCACTACCGGCGACCTCGTGCTCGCGTTCCAGAAAGGCAGCTACTCGCCGGCGGCCGTTACCAGCGATTCCCGCGTACCAAGCACTCACACGGCCCTGGTCGCCGCGTTGGTCGAGGGCCGTTCGCCGAACGCGGGCGAGCGTGCCGACGAAACGCCGGCCTCTGAAGCCACGGCCAACACGCCGTCGACGCATCGTGCGGACACAGGCGAAGCCCTGCGTCGACAGGCGCTGGCATGGCTGCTTGGCGGCCTGAGTGAACGGCCGGCGAAGGAAGCGGAGGTGGATGCGGCGTTTGCGGAGCCTACTGACGCGGGCAGCGAAGACATCGATGCCTAGCGCGGACACGCGCGGGGGCTGGAGTATTCGTTTCGCGACCGGGCACTGGAAGTGCCGGCATGCGCGGTGCCCCGTGATCCTGGACGCCTATGCCAGTGCGTCCAGCGCCTCCAGCACTTCCTGCATCGACTCCGGGCGATCCTGCGGCTGTTTGGCGAGGCAGGCTTCGACGAGGCGGTCCAGCGCTTCCGGAATCGGCTGCTGGATCAACGTCGAGACCCGCGGCGGTACCGCGTGCAGCACCTGCTCCAGCAGCGCATCGGGCGAATTCATGTCGAAGATGTCGCGGCCGGTGAGCAGGAAGAACGCGACCGCGCCCAGCGCGTAGATATCCACGCGCGGCCCACTCTGGCCCCGCGTCGTCAGTCGCTCGGGAGCCATGTACATCGGCGTGCCCGCCAAGACGGTGGAGCCATGGCTGTCGCCGAGCTGGTCGAATTGCTTGACCAGCCCGAAGTCCAGCACCTTCAAGAAGTCCGCTTCCCCGCCTCGCTTGCAGATCATCAGGTTGTGCGGCTTGATGTCGCGATGGACCAGGCCCAGTTCATGGGCCTCCCGCAGCGAGCTGGCCGCCTGCCGCCAGAGTCGCACGGTGCGTTCGACGGTCAACGGCCCCTCGTTCCAGACCAGCTCCTCGAGGTTCACGCCATCAAGGAACTCCATCACATAGTAGCACGCGCCGTCTTCGCTGACACCGTAGTCGTAGATGGTGATCGTGTTGGGGTGCGTCAACTGGCTGGCCAGCTGCGCCTCCTGCTCGAACCACGAACTGTTGCGTGCGTTGACCTGGTCGGACTTGAGCAGCTTGATGGCCGTGGGGCGTTTCAGCAGGTCGTGGTGCGCGCGGTAGACCACGCCCATGCCGCCCTCGCCTAGCTTGTCCTCCAGCACATACTGGCCAAGCCGACGGCTTTCGCTCATCCGGCGACGCAGTCGACTGAGCGAATAGTACGAGCCCAGCACGCCCGCCAGCGACACGCCGAGCAGGCCCAGCATGACGGCTTGGTCGAGCTGGATGGCATACAACTGGTTGCGGAACTCGCGCATCTCGATCTCGGTGGCCACGCCCATCCCATGCTCGGGCATCCACTTCCAAGCACCCACCACGTCGACGCCGCGGTAGTTGCGGTAGCCATCCAGGTCGATGCCATCCTGACCCGCGATGGCGAAGCGGGCCATCTTGGTGCGCGGCCAGGTTTCCTTCGGCGCGGGCGGCAGACCAGCCGCCACCAGCGACTGGCCCGGATCGCGCAGTTCGATCCGATCCTTCAACGCATGCGTCGTCGGATCGAGTTCCAGCAGACCCGCCCGCTCCAATTCGTCCGTAAAGCGGCTGTCGGAGATCATCACCGCCGACTTGTCGAAGGCGTAGGTCTCCCCCGTCTTGCCGATCTGCACGATGGAAAGAATGTCGCGAAAGCGATCGTCCGCGCCGAGGTTGTAGACCAGGATCGCCCCGATCACTTTTTCCTCCGCCGAATAGATCGGCGCGACGACGCCGATCTTGGGGCCAGCCGGATCGACGCGATAGTCCTTGGTGATCGGCGGGTGGCTTCCCGGCAGTTGCGTCACCGTCTCCCCGTCCAGCACGCGAGCCAGCACGGACGCGCCGTAGGGCGTCACGCCCTCGCCCAGACCGGTACCTTCGATCGACCAGTCGGCCACCGTGCGGTACTGCCGATCCCAGACCGCGTAGCGAACCTCGTCGCCCACGCTCTCCATCAGCTGCTCACGGATCCGCGCCTGTGCCGGAGCGGCTCGAAGGCCCATCGCGTCGGCGCCCTGGTCGGCCAGCTTCGTCAACTCCTCGATGTGGTCGCGCAGCGACGGGTCGCGCGCCGCCGTCTCGACCTGCGTCTCCTCCTGCTCAATCCACAACTCCAGCGCCCGCACCGTGACGTTCAAGGCGCTGGTCAGGGCCGAGGCGCGGACCTCCCGCGACGCCCGATCTCGGAACTGACTGATGCCGTAACCGACGAGGCCCAGGAGTAGCGAGGCGAGTGCCGTGCCAAGGGCCAGCTGGCCAGCAGGGCCCAGTCGCGTCAACCAGTTCCGCGACAGGGTTCCGCCCAACTCGCGAATCACCTGCGGAGCGGTACGCTTGCCGGCCGGCACCGGCATGGCCACCGTTTCGGCGGCGGCCGGCCCCGATCGGCTGGCCGAAGCGTGCTGCGATGGCACACGGGCGGCCGCGCCGGTGGTCGATTGGGCACGGCCGAGCACATTCGGGCCCGATTGGCCGGCGGACAATCGGTCGGTCTCCGCCCGCAGATTCGCCTCGGTCGGTCGACTGCGTTCTTCGACGATCAGGGTCTGGGACGAGTGATGTCGAAGCAGCGAACGGACCTCCTCCAACACCCGGGAGTCGGTGCCCCGGTCCTGCTGTTGCTGCAGGAACTGGTCCCACTGGTCTCCCGGCAGGCCGGAGGCCTCGAGAAACAACTGCTTGGCCGCTTCGTGCTGCTGGGGAGTCATCGCGCCGCATCACCCTCCGACGCGCCGTCCGACAGTTCGCGACGCAACCAGGCCCGCACCATCGTCCACTCGGCCTCCACCGTTCGCTTCGACACCTGCAGCGACTGGGCCACCTCCTCGACGGTCAGTCCGCCAAAGAACCGCATCTCCACGATGGCCGCTTGGCGCGAGTCGATCTCGCGGAGTTTCTCCAGCGCTTCGTCGATGGCCAGCAGGTCGGCGTCGCGTTCCTGCGAGATCGTCAAGTCGTCGGTCAACAGGATGCGCTGCCCGGATCCGCCGCGTTTCAGGCGGGTTCGCGCCCGGGCATGATCCACCAGGATCCGCCGCATCGCCTGAGCTCCAATGGCAAAGAAGTGCGTCCGCCCCTTCCAGTCAACGTTCCGCTGGTCGATCAGCTTCAGATACGCCTCGTGCACCAGGGCGGTCGGCTGCAGCGTGTTGCCCGGCGATTCGCGCCGTAGGTACGAAGCGGCCAGCGCCCGGAACTCATCGTACAGCGTGGCGGACAGCTGGTTGGCAGCCTCGGCATCGCCGGCCCGCGCCCGCTCCAGCAACTCCGTGTTGGCGACAGGATCGTGAGCCATGACGTTCGAGATCCTCCCCTGCAAGGCTACCCAGGCGGGCGGCTCGTGACGAACCACCCGCGTGCCCCGGGCGTAGCTCCCCTGCGAACCATCGCCGCAGAATATCGCCCATTGTAAATCAACCCACGCCCCAATCCATCCGTTGTCTCGCCCTTTCGGCACGAAGGTTGCATTCAGATGGGAGAAGGCCCCGGTTTCGGCCGGGCAGCCCCAGGGATGTTCCCAACCG
>JBIIEC010000624.1:0-2769 GCA_044238045.1 Pirellulaceae bacterium
CTGGCTGGCGTATCGGACGGGGCTTCTCGGAGCCGCCTCTTTCCGCGTGCCGCTTTTTCTCCATCGGGCCGCGTTCCGGGGCAGGCCCGATGGTTCAGGATCGGCGGGCTCGCTTGTCGAAGTCGGCCAGCACTTGCAGGACGGCCTTCGGGTGGCCGTCCTCCCGGAACAGTCCCGCTTCGAGGCCCGGGAGGTCTCGCAGCTGGCTCCAGAGAATCCCCTGCACGGCCGGCCTGGCGGCCGCCAGTTGCAGCAGGTCGCTCAAGTAGGCCAGTCGCGAGGGCTCGAGCAACCCGGCTTGGGTGGGCAGGGAGATTCGCAGCACGAGCGGGACGGAGAAAGCGGCCCACTGGTCAAGCAGCCGCTGGGTATCGACGAGGTCGCGGGGGAACGCATGGTGGGCGGAGTTCGCGAGGGGAAGTTCCAGCACGAAACCTGACACGCCCAGGTCGGCGCGAAGGAGGATGTCGGCGAACTGCAGCGGGGAGAGGTCGAGCGTGGAGCGGCCGAGATACTCGCCCCAAGGTTGCTGGATGCCGACGAGCGCGGGGGTCTGCGGGTCTTCGCCGCGCAGGGCTTCGATGGCCACCAGGGTGAGTCGGAGCCGCTGCTCCTCGCTCAATCGCAGCCCCAGACCCGCGTTGGTGGCGGAGGATGCGTACCAGACATGGACGTGGCCTTGGCCCGCGCGGACGATGTCGCGGACGTATTGGGCGGCATAGGTCTGGATGGCATCGACGTCATCGGCCCATAGCGGCAGCCAATCGGGCAACGCGTGGCGATGGAGGTCGAGGAGCGGTCCGGCGACCGTCCGTCGGCGAGCTCCCCGGGCCAGCCGAAAGCACTCCTCCCACCGCGCGACGTCGCGTTCGCCCGGGTTGCGTTCGCAGTCGTGCCAGGTCTCGTTCAGCAGCAAGGCGTTGCCGGGAAAGCGACGCAGCGTGCGGAGCTGCCGGAGTTCCTCGAGGCCATGGGTTTCGAGTCCGAAGAGACGCGACGAGAAGGAGGCGGCTTCGCGGCGTTCCCGGAACTGGCGACGGGCTCGACGCTGCATGCATTCGAGGCTGGCCACAAGCGACGCTTCGGCCTCCCGCGCGCAGCGATCGAGATCGGACTGCTGGAGCGACGATTCGATGAAGTGACCTTCCGCCGCGCGCAGGGACTGTCGAATCTCTTCCACGCGCAGTTCGGATGCGTCGAGCTGGCTCAGCAGCCGCGACAACGCTCCGCGGGCCAGTTCCAGGGCAAGATGGTACGGCGCCTCGCGCGGCTGCAGCGTGGCCGTCGACAAGGCCAGCGCGCCGAATCCAGGCACCGGCCAGGGAGTTGTCAGGGACCCCGATTCTCGAGTGGCTCGCGACGCCACCAGACGGTTGCCCAACCGTTCGACACGCGTGTCCCAGGGGAGCCCGTCGGAGCCCACGAGGTAAGCGCACTCCAGCGCCGCTGGCCAGATCTCGTCGCGATCGGGAAGCACGAACTGCAGCGATCCCATGCTGGACCGATCCCTCCGATCTGCCCCGTGGTGCCAAGGGGGCTCACTGCGCGTCGGGCCTTGTCCGCGCAACGGGGCGACTAGGGGTGACCTACTGTCGAGCAGTCAGGAAGCGGCCTGCTGCCCCAAGGGACGGTGGAAAGCGACAGCCGGTTTCGAGCCATCGTCGCGCTCCGATGAACGGAGTCTAAACGACGCGGGACCCGCGTTCAACTCGGCGAGCGTGTCGGTCCCCTTCAGGCGGGCCGGTTCAGGCTGGTATACTCCGACACGTCCAGCGGCCGTTCGCTGCGGCTTCATCGGACCCGCGGCCGTTGCCAGGACCGGGGCCGGGAGCGGGGCCAGAGCCGGGTGACGCGAGTTCGCCGTCAGCAAGGTGGTGCCGGGGAGTCGAGGCGTTCTGCGGAGGTGTGACGCACGACGGCTGCTGGCGGGCTCGGCGGGGCAAGCGACTGGGGCCCGGATGTCGGGAGGAAAGGGAGAGTGGCTTTCATGAGTTCGTCCGTCCTGCTTCAATCTACGCTGCCGGGGTGGCCCGTTCGACGCGGTAAGGTGCGCGACATGTACGACCTGGGCGACCGGTTGCTCATGGTCAGCACCGACCGCATCAGCGCTTTCGACTATATCCTGCCCACGGGGATTCCGGACAAGGGCCGCGTGTTGACGCAGATCAGTCGCTTCTGGTTCGGCCGGCTGAACCAGGAAAACCACCTGATCAGCACCGATCTGTCGCCGCTGAAGGCGTTTCCGGGAGTCGACATCGGGCCGCTCGAAGGTCGCTCGATGCTGGTCCGCAAGACGCAGGTCGTGCCGATCGAGTGTGTCGTGCGCGGCTATCTGGCGGGATCCGGTTGGAAGGAGTACCAGAAGAGCCGTTCGGTGTGCGGCATCCCGCTGCCTGCGGGACTGGTGCAGTGTTCGCCGTTCGAGGAGCCGTTGTTCACGCCGGCGACGAAGGCCGAGTCGGGGCATGACGAGAACATCACGTTCGAGCAGATGGCCGAACTGGTGGGGCGAGGAACGGCGGAGGAGCTGCGGGAGAAGAGTCTGGCGATCTATCGCCAGGGCGCAGCGCTCGCGCGGGAGAAGGGCATCCTGATCGCCGACACGAAGTTCGAATGGGGCTGGTATGAAGGGCGGCTGATTCTGATCGACGAGGTGATGACGCCGGACAGCTCACGTTTCTGGCCGGCCGACCAGTACCAGCCCGGCCAGAACCAGCCTTCGTTCGACAAGCAGTTTGTCCGCGACTGGCTGGAGTCCACGTCGTGGGA
>JBIIEC010000335.1:0-6933 GCA_044238045.1 Pirellulaceae bacterium
AGAACAGTCCCCCCCCTGCTCTTCCCGAGGAGGTAGTGGCCAAGACGCGCGAAAAATACCTGGAGGCGTTCCAGCGGTTGACGGGCCGGTCGGAGCTGACTGCCAGCCTGGGTTGATTTGACCGGTCGAGTTCTCCGCGCCGCGCGGCTCGCCGGCGGCTCAGCCTCTTGTCTCTGCAGTCTCTGGAGTCTGCAGCCCGTCCGCTAGGGTGTCTCGCCGGTTTCGCGGGCCTCGGGCGGCAGGTGGCTGGCGTGCCACTGGTTGGCGGTGGTGTACGCAGAAGGGGGAGCGTCGAGGTAGGTGGAGTGCGCCTTGCGCAGCGCGTCGAGGTTGTTCTCCGCGCGTCCTTTCGCTTCGTAGGCTCGTCCCAGGGCGTGATGGGCTCCGCTCGACCAGATCGTCTGAGGCTCCAGGCCCAGCAGGCGTTTCTCCAGGTAGTCGATGGCGACATCGTACTGGCCGCGGTCGAAGGCCATCAGTCCCAACCAGTAACTGGCGTTCTGCTTGGTGCGTCGCATCAAGCTCTGCAGGACCACCAACCGCTGCGCGTGCAAACGCTTCGCCTCGTCGTCGGGAGGCGGTCCCCCCGGGTTCTGCGGGAGAGGCGTCTCCAGGATCCTCGCCAGTTCCTCCTCCGGAACGCGGGAGGCGAGGTAGAGCGATCGGGCGCCGGACTGTTCCTCGGTGGGTTCGAAGTTACCGCGGAAGTGCTGGACCCGGGCCAGCAGCAGCAGCGGCCGCCGATCGAACAGGCTGTGCTCCATCGCCAGTTCCACGGCCGGCTGGGAGTTGGGATCAAGGCCGCCGCGCTGCGCGAAGACGGCATAGGGCAGAGGCCAGATCTCCACTCGCTGGATTCCCCGCGATTCGGCCAGGGACTTGGCGAGCGTCGAGGGGTTGGCGGTGAGCGTCATTTTGTCCTCGCCGACCAGGGCCGATTCCAGCAGCTTCATGCGCAGCGAGAGGTCGGCCGGAGTGGCGTCGAGGAACGCCACGACGTACGACAGGTCCTCGGGACGCACCAGATAGGGCTGGTCGGCCGCTGCGGCCAGCGATTCCAGTTGGCTCGGGTCGTCGATCAGTCGTGCCAGCGTCAAGATGCCCTCGCCTGACTTCTCCGGCAGCGGGCTGCCCAAGTGCATGTCGAAGAGATAGAGCTGGCCATCGACGGCGACGGCGGGCAGCCAGGGCACGGGAGAGGCGGCTTCGGGGCGATCCAGGGCGAGCATGACCACATCCAGGCCCAGTTGCCGGGCCAGCAGGGTGAAGACGCGCGACTTCTCCTCCATGGTGCCGCGTCCCATGAGCAGGCTTTCCCAGGCGTACAAAGACAGGTTGGAGCCGAACCGCTGCCGTTCGCCCGGAGCTTCCTCCGGGCTGGGATCGGTCTGCAGGTTCAGCACGGTCCAGTCGAAGAGTTTCGCGGCGTCGGTGAGGCTGCGACGGAGGTCACCTTCGGCGGCGCCGGGCGTCTTGGCGACGAGGTCTTCCAAGCCGGGCGCCAATCGACCCTCACGCAGGCTGGCCTGCGCGATGTCCCGCAACCACAGCGACTCGCGGAGGCTGAGGATGTCGTACATCTCGAAGGAACGCTGCCGCAGCAGTTCGTCGGTGCTGCCCCCCTGTCGGTTGAGGGGCAGACGATCCGCCATCGTGTCGGGCTGCCAGTCCTTGTCCTCCGGCTGCTGGGCCAGCCATTCCTGCAGGTACTGCTGGATTCGCCGGTAAGCTTCCGCCGCGTTGGACTCTTCCAGCCGCTTCAGGAAGTCCATGCCCTGCTGCAGCGAGGTCTGGCTGCTGGCCTTGGTGTTCACGACCGGATTGACGTGCGCGTCCAGCGTTTCCGGCTCCTCGCAACCCGAAGCTCCGGCCAGCAGGGCCATGCCCAGCGCCAGGCACGCGCGACGCGAGAGTCGCCAGGACGGCGGGGACGTCGCCTGCTTGGCGGAGGATGGAACGCGGGGACGTGAAGATACGTGCGGGTGACGCATGGGAGTCCGATTCGTTCTCGTTAGTTCTCGAGGGGAAAGGGAAGTTCGCTGCCGTGTTCGAGCGCCGTCTGGCGGATCGCGAGCACCTGTCGGAGAAGGACTTCCAGCTGGTCGAGCGGCACCATGTTGGGGCCATCGCTGGGAGACTGGTCCGGATGGGGGTGGGTTTCGAGGAAGAGGCCGTCGATGCCGACGGCGGCGGCGGCTCGCGCCAGGGGAGCGACCATGCGGCGATTGCCTCCCGTGGACGTGCCCAGGCCGCCGGGCTGCTGGACGCTGTGGGTGGCGTCGAAGACGACGGGCACGCCGAGGTTCCGCATCTCCACCAGTCCGCGCATGTCGTTCACCAGCTGGCCGTAGCCGAAGAAGGTGCCGCGTTCGCAGAGCAGCACGCGCTGGCAGTCGACGCTCCGCAGCTTGTCCACGACATTCCGCATGTCGGCGGGCGCCATGAACTGTCCCTTCTTGACGTTCAGCGCGCGGCCGGTCGCGGCGGCGGCCAGCAGCAGGTCGGTCTGACGGGCGAGGAAGGCGGGGATCTGGAGCAGTTCGCAGACCTCGGCGACTCGCGCCGCCTGATGGCTCTCGTGAATGTCGGTCGTGACCACCAGCCCCGTCTCGCGACGGATCTGGTCGAGGATCGCCAGGCCCTCGTCCAGCCCCGGGCCGCGGAACGCGTGGACACTGGTGCGGTTCGCCTTGTCGAACGACGCCTTGAAGACCAGTTGCAGCGGCAGGCGGCTGGCCATCTCCTGCAGCTGGTCGGCGATCCGCCGCGCGAGATCGCCGGTTTCCAGTACGCAGGGGCCCGCGATCAGCAGCAGGGGTTCCCCGGAGCCAACGCGGTGCGGACCGATTGAGACCTTGGCGACGCTCATCGCTTCTCCATCCTTTCGCTCGGCAGGCTGCCAGCCGAATCCTTCACTGCCCGCTCCCCGGGAACAACGGCCGTCCAGTGCTTGGGCAGCACGCGGACTTCCACGGGCAGATGGCCCGCAGGGTCGCCATCCAGTTGAATCGGTACCGCGTGTTCGGCCGCGATCCGCAGGCGGGCAGCTCGCACCACCTCCACGCCCCGCAGCTGTCGATGCCTTCCCAGCAGCACCGCCGCGAGGTTGTAGAGGCCGTTCCACAGGGTGCGGCCCGGGAAGGTGATCACGTCCAGGGTCCCATCACGGGGATCTGCGTCGCTGCAGATTCCCAATCCCATCGCATAGTACGGGAAGTTGAACACGAAGGCCCAGCGCGCGTCCTGCGGTTCGGCCAGGGCTCGTCCCTCCGCATCGTAGCAGTTGACGGTCAACTTCGGGTACTTGTAGGCTCGCACCGAATCGATGATCGGCTTGACGTACGACCAGTGTGAGATCGGCCCGGTCCGGCAGGCGTGCAGACGCTCGACGACGGCCGCGTCGAAGCCGCAACCGAGCATGAGCAGGAAGAGGCGTTCGGACCCATCCTTCGTGGCGACGATGGCCGCGTCGAGCTGCAGGATGCGTCGCAGCTCGATCGACTCGGCGACACGGCGGGCGTCGGTGGTCCAGCCGAGGTATTTGGCGAGCAGGTTTTCGGTTCCGAGCGGAAAGACGGCCATCGGCAGGTCTGCAGGAATCTGGCTCACGACAAACTCCGCCGTGCCATCGCCACCCGCCGAAACCACCGCCCGCAATCGGTTCTCCGCCACCCCGGCCCGGACCGCTGCGGAGAATTCCTGCTGGTCGCTGTGCACGGTCGTCCGCAAACCCCGCTTCCCCAACTCGTCGACCAGGGAGCGAATCTTCTCCGGACCATGGCCCGTGCCCGATCGCGGATTGCGAAGCACGAGAACCTCTCTCGCCTCCCAGGCCGCTTTCGGAATATCAGGGGAAGGCGAAGTCATCGATCGGTTTTTCTCGAGGGCAGGAGCATCCGCGAAGGAGGGGGATTATCTCCCGCAGGAAAGGCAAGGCAGGTGGGACCCAGCACCGCTGGTAAAACCAGCCTCGGCGGTGAGGGGACGACCGCATCCTGAAGCGGGCGACTGCCGGTTTCCCTTGCGAACCAGCTGCCCGCTGACTCGTCGCCGGCGAAATCGGATGCCCGGGTTTTACACGCTTGGCGGTCTGTCGAGAAGTGCGGGTCAAACGGTGGCGAGCGGGTCGACTGGCCGGAGGCGCGGCCCCCCCTGCAGAACAACGGGAAGACTCGTAGCGCCTTCGGTCATGCGTGGCGAATCACGCGCAGCTGGGTCCCGAGGATCCGTAGTCCACATCGAAGGGAGCTCCAGCGCCGCCGCGTGGCGTGGTAGGACGCGGTCGCGGACCCGCGCGGCGACCCAGGCGAAAGATGCCGCGATGGTCGACATGAACGGCGGGCCAGGCGGGGTCCATGAGAAGCTCTTGGCCGGCGAGCAGCTTGGACGCGGGGGCTGCTGCTGCGTGCACTCCGCCGGGCAAGCCGTGGGAGGCATCCGTCCGTCCGAATCCAGGGTTGCGAGGGCCATAGGGCGGCCCCTGCACATCAGACCCGCCACGCACCTGCTCCTGCAGCACGTGCTGGTACTCCGCTTCTCCCGAGATCATCACGAACAGGCCGATCAGCACCAGCATGGGGTTCCAGAAGAGTCCCAGGATCATCAGGCCGAGGGCCGCGAACTTGCCGACCGCGACGGCTCGTCGCGTGGCGTTGATGTAGGCATCCCGCAAGGCGAGCACCGCGCGCAGGACGCGACCGCCGTCCATGGGGAAGGCCGGTATGAGATTGAACAGAATCAGCATGGCATTGACGCCGACCAGCCGTCCCAGCAGGTCCGTCGGGCCACGCAGGAACGCGACCTCGGACAGGCCGGATTGCTGCCAGAGGATCCAGGCGGGCACCAGCGGCAGAAGCAACGCCGCGTTGACCGCGGGACCTGCCAGGGCGATGACGAGTTCCTGTCGCGGGTCGCGGGGAATCCGCTCCAGACTCGCCACGCCGCCAATGGGCAGGAGCGTAATGTCGTGCGTGCCGATGCCGTAGTGACGAGCCGCCAGGGCGTGCCCGAGTTCGTGCAGCACCACGCAGGCAAAGAGGCTGCAGGCCAGCAGCAGTTCCTGCGCGCCCTGCAGCAGCCCATGCCGTAGCGTACCGGCCAGTACCATCCAGCCTACCAGGGCCGCGAGGGTCCAGTGGATATGCAGGTCGATGCCGGCCAACCGCGTCATGCGCCACGAAGGATTCATGGATTCGATATCCCTGGGTGCTGGTCTCTCGGTGGGCCGCCCCGCGGCAGCCCGGAGATCCCGAAGCCTCGTTGCGGAAGCTTAGCTGCCAAGACAAGGGGCTCCGCTCTCCCCCGGGGCCCGTCGTGAAAAACGCTCCGCACGAGAAGCCCTTCCCTCGGCGACCTCAGCCCCCGTGAGCGGGGGGCTGGCGAACCGAACAAGACCCCAGACTGGACCTCTTACGCCCTGGAGGGGCCGGAGGTTCAGCGGAATCCCAAGGATTGGCATCGCCCAAGCCCCGCTCGATCGCCGCTCGGAAGTGGCGGGGATCCGTTGAGGACGCCTCGCGTTTGGTCGGTCAGGGGGCTCGCTGGACCAGAGGAAGCTCGTCGCGTGGGGCTCAGGATGGCGGCTTGCCCACGAACCGGAGCGTGGCCCGTGGAAGTCGCCAGCCGTACGGCTGCGGGCCGACCTACTGCGGGCCGCCTCGCGGGCTGCACACTTGCCCTTCGGTCGCTTCTGGATGCCTGGCCGCGGCAGGCCGCGCGTGCCGGAGACCCTGACCGTTCGAGTCGTTATATTCACGGCTGCGTGGGGATCATGGTGACTGGTGCCTTACCTCGACTCCTGCTGGGCTCTCGCGCCATTCGACGTCCGCGGCCCGTTTTCGCGACCGAATGGTGAAGGCGTCCCTGCAGGGGCTTGGCCTGCAATGAGGATGTTCGACGGCAATGGAATCCAAGGAAGCGTTTCGTAATCTTTTGATCATGGCGGCCATCGATGGTCGCATGACCGTCTCGGAATTGAGACTCCTGTCGCATCGAGCCATGGAGTGGGGGATCGACGACGACGACTTCGAGGCCGCCCTGGAGGAAGCCCAACGCGGCGATTCGGAGCTCGCTCTGCCGCTCAATCCGCGCCAGGCTCTGGCGATGCTTCGCGACATGCTGCGGGTCATGGCAGCGGACGGCCAAGTTGCGGAGACGGAAAAGAACCTTTTCGCCATCGCGAGCTCCGCCATGGGCGTTCAGCCTCGTGAGGTCGACCGGCTGATCAATGAAGTCCTCCGTGAGGATGGGCTCGAAGAGGACCCTTGAAATCGGAAACGAGCCGCCGCAGAATCCGCCCGGAAGCGAGCCGCCAAGGCTCCGCCGCGCGGGAGGAAACGCCGATCCGCTCCGTGGGATTCTTCGGGTTTTTGATGTTCCTTGTCTTCTCTTGCTTGCGCATGTCTTGTATTGCCCTTGTCTTTCGCGGAGTCTCCCGTTTGTTGCTGGCCTGCGGAGGGATTGGAGTCGAGGGCCGCGCATGCCGATCAGGAAGACAGGCACGTGCCTGCCGAAAGAATTGTGTTGGTTTGAGCGGCGTGCGTAGGCAGGGCAATAAATTGGCTTAGGTCGACTGGCCATTCTTGTCCGCATCGCGATCGCGGATGCCTGCGTCTGGCGTGGCTCGCTGTCGTACGAGTGGGCCGCGAGTCCTCGGATGGGATGGGAGCGGCGGATCGGTTGGCGGGTGGGGGGCGAGTAGGTTGGGAGGCGAAGGAACGCGCGGCCGATCGCTCCGGTGGCACACGAGCGTGGTATTCGGAAGCAGGCCGCGGCGAGGCAGGCGAATGCCGTTTGCCTTTTCGACACGGGAGAATCATGGATGACGACGCAGGATCGTGAATACGACGCGGTGAACTCCTTCACGCTCTTTTCCCCGCCCTATCCGGGGGAGCGGCGGGAGACGTTGCGATTCCGCAAGGAGTCGGGGACGGA
>JBIIEC010000606.1:0-2859 GCA_044238045.1 Pirellulaceae bacterium
CCTTCCTTCCGAGCCTGCCTTCCGTAGTCGCGCCGCTCGCTCCGCCCGCCCTAGGGCAGCGCGATCCCCGTGAACTCGTACTCGACGGGCACCTCCACCAGCGTCCCCGGCGTCCGATAGACGAGTCGATATCCTGCGAGGTCTTCGGCGTTGTTCCCCGGCGTGTCGCCGGCGAGGGGGAACAGGTACGCATGGCCCACCTCGCGTTCGCCCTCGCGATAGCGATCGACGACCGGATCGTCGATGCGGCGTCCGTCGGGTGCGACGAGGTAGGCGACGTTGCGGCGCGCCCAGTCGAGGTGCGATTCCAGCGGCGGACTGGAGGACGGCAGCTGGAGCTTCACAAGGCAGGTGACGGTATCGCCCGCGCGGCGCACTTCTTCCAACGTCACCACCACGCCCGACGGTCGCTTCTGAGATCGCGGAGCGGCCGCCAATTCCAGCCTGTCGAACTCGAACGTCTCCTCGGGACCGGGAGTGACCACCGACAGTCGTCCCTTCAGTCGCGCCAGTTGCCGAGCTTCTCGCGACGGCAGCGGCAGGTGAAGCGTCAGTTCGGTCCCCGAGACGGTGGATGCCACGGGCACTTCACTGGCGCCGGACGAATCGCGCGCGGCAAGTAGCCGGCCCGTGTCGTCCTCCGCGGCCAGGTCCACCAGCCGCTGGCGGATCAGCAACGGCGCGAGCTTTGGTTCCCACAGCAGTTCCAGCCGCACCAGCAGGCCCGCGTCGTCGGGAAGACGCGTCGACCGGCGCGCCGCCACCTGGGTGACCGCCAGCCGAAAGGCGCCGCGGTAGCAGGCTTCCCCCGCGCGCGATGCCTCGCCCGGTCGCGCCGCCTGCAACGCCAAGGCGCGCGGCACGCCGCTTGTCGCGTACCACGCCAGTCCCCCTTCATCCAAGATGTCGTCCATCGCCGGCCAGAACTCGCGACGCATCGCGTCCACGGGAATCTCCAATTCGGGCGCGTCGCCACCGAGCTGCCGACGCTGGTCGACCACGCGATTGCCCGTCTGCCGGTAGACCTCCTCCAGCAGACTTGCCAGGGAGAGGCGGCCACGGAGTGACAACTGGCTGGCACGGCCGACCTCCTCGGCCATCTTCGCCAGCAACGCGTCGCGCAGCCTCGTCAGAGGTTCCGTCGCGACCGGCGGAAGGCTCGCCGTCGCGGTCGGCAGCAGCGGCAGGATGTTCGCGCCGAGTTCCAGCAGTTGGCGTTCCGCGGCGTCACGCACGTTGCCGTTGTCGCTGCCCAGGCGCTGCACGAGCTGCTGGACGCGCAGTTCGATGTCCGCCTCCCCGGCCGCCTGGGCGGCGACACGCGCCGGATGCGCGAACTGCCCGCCCGCCACCAGGGCCGCCAACACCAGCCAGATCGCCGGGCGCGCCGCGGAACAAGCTCGACCCGGCGGTCGCCCCCGGAAGCCTCGAAGTGAACGCATGATCCGGTGACCTCGCGAAGGGAAGACGGCGGGGCTGGAGGAGGCGAACGAAGCCTGCCAGCGTTCGACGATGGCAGGCCTTGATTCTATCCGAGTCTATTCCTCGCGGACGTTGAATTCCAGCTTCCAGCGATCGTCGCCGACGGTGGAGACGCACCATAGTTCGAACACGCCCAGTTCGTTGACGCGCGACTGGAGCCGCACCGGCACGTAGTCTTCGTCGGCCTGCGCGCCGGGGGGCAGGGTGGTTTCCAGCGAATCGGTTTCCTGCAGTTCGTCTTCGGTCCACCGCGTCAGGCTCTGGCCCGGCACATCGTGCTTGCGCGTCGACGAACTGAAGAAGCGGAACTGCACCGGTTCGCCCAGGACGAGGCCGGTCTCGCTGGCAGGCACGTCGATCTGCGTGCCTTCCTCCATGCCGAAGGGAACGACGCAGAGTGCTTTGAGAGGTCGAGCGGCACCGGGGATGGCGAGGCCCGCCGTCTCGATGCCGATATAGTAGGACCGCGCCGTGCCGCCGCGGATGCGCAGTCCGCCGTGCTGCTTCGACCACCCATAGCAGGCCGCTCCCCGCGCGACGGCGAAGTCGAGATCGCGCTGGCCAGCCAGTTCGCGCGGCGGCTGCTGCGGGAACCAGTGGCCGAGCGTCTCCAGCAGCCGCTGCCGCAACGCGGCCGCGCGGAAGACGCCTCCGTTGAAGAGCACCTGCGCGGGCTGCGCCGCGGATTCGCCGGGCAACGCATGGTCCGACAGGAAGGCTGCGATGTGTCGCGTGATGGCCGTGTCCGATTCGAAGGGGAGCCCCAGCTGCACGAAGCCGCTCTGCCGTCGCCGCGCAGGGCGGTCCACCAGCTCGCAGGCCGGAAAGAAGCCGTCGACCAGCAGGGACGCCACCGCGTCACGCTGCAAATCCGTGGTGACCGTGCCGCCGACCAGGCGACTGCTGCGACCGAGGACCGAGACCGGATAGTGGTCCGGTCCCGCGTCCGTCAACAACGACTCCTTCGCGGCACGACAGGCGTGCCACAGCGAGACGGCTTGCCATGGGTCCAGGCTGGTGCCTCGCTGCTGGAACTGCTCGGCCGCATGATGCGCGAGGGCCAGGTCCATGTTGTCGCCACCGACCAGCAGGTGTTTGCCGACCGCCACGCGCTGCAGCGTCAACTGGCCGTCCTCCTCCGCGACCCCCACCAGCGTCAAGTCGGTCGTGCCGCCTCCGATGTCGCAGACCAACAGGCGTTCCCCGACCTTCAACTCCTTGCGCCACGCGTCGCCGCGATCGGCTAGCCACGCATAGACGGCCGCCTGCGGCTCCTCCAGCAGCACGAAGCTGGCGGGGAAGCCTGCGCCGTAAGCCGCCAGACGCGTCAACTCGCAGGCGCTCGCATCGAACGACGCCGGAACCGTCAGCACGATC
>JBIIEC010000607.1:0-2857 GCA_044238045.1 Pirellulaceae bacterium
TCCCCGACGTTGCAGGCCGCCCTCATCAGCGGCTTGGGGCTGTCGATCTTCGCCCTCAGCACCTTCACGCCGACGCAGCGGTTTGGCTGGCTGATGTTGACGATCCTGCTGGCGGGCGTGGTGGCGGAGCTGATCATGCTGCCCGCGATGCTCGCCGGACCTCTGGGAAGCATCTTCGACGCGGCAATTTCACGCGGGTCGCAAGGCTCGAAGGGCCGGTTGGCGGGGCGGGTGCGCAACCTGATGCTGCGGCCTTGGCTGCGGGGAGCATCGCGTCCGGTCGTTGCTCCGGGGGCGCTGGTCGACGATAATCGCGGCTGATCGCCTGGCGGGTTCGCACAAGCGACCCGGAGGTTGGTCCCTGAGGGCAGCCATGCCTGGCTGCCTGGCAGGTCCTTCGCGGCCGCGCCATCCAGTCGCGGTGCGTCCGAGGCAGATGCCCCGTTGCCGCCAACTCACCGAGCCGCCAAGCCTTGTGTGCTCCCGCCTGAATCCACTCCCACTCCCCATGCTGCGCCGCGAACGGTCGGCGCAGCTCTGCCCCCGGAACCTTCCGCATGAACGAAAAGAAGTCCGCTCCGCTGACCAAGGTCCAGTGGCTCGTCTGCATCATCGCGGCGATCGGTTTTGCGTTCGACATCTATGAGTTGCTGATGCTGCCGCTGATCGTGAAGCCGGCGTTGCTGGAGTTGGGCGGCTTGAACGAGGCGGGAACCCCGCTGCTGGTGCCCGGCAGCGACGCTTACCTGGGGTGGGCGCGGACGCTGTTCTTTGTGCCGGCGTTGGCGGGCGGCGTCTTCGGACTGCTGGGCGGCTACCTGACGGACTTGCTGGGACGTCGCCGCGTGCTGACCTTCAGCATCCTGCTCTATGCGTTTTCCGCCTTCGCCGCTGGCTTCGTGCAGACGCTGCCGCAGCTGCTTCTGTGCCGCTGCCTGGTCTTCATCGGCGTCTGCGTGGAATTCGTGGCGGCGGTGGCCTGGCTGGCCGAGCTGTTCCCGAATGCGCTGCAGCGAGAGAAGGTGCTGGGATTCACGCAGGCGTTCTCCTCCTTTGGCGGATTCCTGGTGGCCATGGCCAACAGTCTGGCAGCGACCTACGCGACGCAGCTGCCCGCCATCCATGGCGGCAACGCGGCCTGGCGTTACACGTTGATCTCGGGGGTGATTCCGGCGATTCCGCTGATCCTGATCCGCCCATTCCTGCCGGAGTCGCCGGCTTGGGAACAGAAACGTTCGGCGGGAAACCTGAAGCGGCCCAGCATTGCGGCGTTGTTCAGTCCGGAACTGATGCGGACCACGCTGTTGACGACGCTGGTGTTTGCGGCCAGTTACGGCATTGCCTTTGGAGCGATCCAGCAGCTGCCCCAGATCCTGGGTGCCCCCAAGACAGGGCACAAGGAAGTTCTGGCGGTGGGTGCGGCGGCGCGGAAGCAGGCGATCGACGAAGCAGTCGCGGCGGGGAAACCCGAACCTCCGGCGGCCAAGCTGAACCAGACGGCGGCCAACGCGATCGACCGCGAAGTGGCCAAGGTCACCGTGTTGCAGGAGCTGGGCGGCCTGTTTGGTCGATTCGCGTTCGCATTTATCGCATTGTATGTTGCGAGTCGGCGCAATCTATTCCGCCTGTTCCAGATTCCGGCATTGATTTTCATTCCGCTGCTCTTCTGGTGGATTTCCAAGAACCTGCAATCCGATTCGCTCACCATGGTGAAGGCGGGGATCTTCGTGGCAGGGTTCCTGACCGTCGCGCAGTTCAGTTTCTGGGGCAACTACATTCCGCTGGTCTTTCCGGTGCATCTGCGGGGAACGGGCGAAAGCTTCGCGGCCAACATTGGCGGCCGCGTGCTCGGAACGGCCGCCGCGTGGATCACGCTGACGCTTTCGAAGTCCGAGTCGCCCGATGCCGCGCGCATCGCGTTGATGGGCGCGATTGTGGCCGGTGCCTACGCACTGGTCGGCGCGCTGCTGACCCAGGGACTGCCCGAACCGTCGCCGGAAGCCCTGCATGAATAGCCGCTCCCAGCCCCTGGAGAGCCCTGTTCCGATGCTGCACACCCTGAACACGCTGATGCGCTATCGCCTCGTCTGGCGACTCATCGCGCCCACGCTCGGGCTGAGCGTGCTGTTGCTGCTGATGGGCGGCGCGTCGGCGTGGTATGTGCACCGCAGCAACGTGCGGGCGGCGGAGATGCTGGACCGCGAAATCCAGGCGGTGTTCGACGCCGAGGAACTGCTGTTGGCGGTGCGCGACGTCCGGCGACAGTTGGAACGCTACGAAGCCTCCAGCGACACGGCCTTCCTCGACAACGCCCTGGCCGGCGAGCAGGCACTGGTCGAGCGACTGGCGGCGGCCCGCAAAAACATGCCTGGGCAGGACGCGGAAGTTGCTCGCCTGCTGCTGGTCATGGAGGAGAGCCAGCGTCGCTGCTTTGACCGCCTCGCCCAACTGCCCCGGCCGGCGGTCCGCGAGCAGGTGGATTCGCTGCGCCGCGAACTCGCGGAGCATCTCCTCGAGCCCGCTCGGCGTTTGCTGAGTCATCGACGAAGCTTGACGCAACAGGGGAGTTCCCGGAGCCTGGAGATCGCCGACCAGATCGGCCAAGGACTGGTGGCCCTAGGCGTCTCGGGAGCCCTGGCCGGACTGCTGGCCGGCGTGGCCATCGCCCGCAGCTTGATGAAGTCGCTGGAGCAACTGGGCGTATCCGTGCGTCAGATCCTGGGCACGCTGGAAGCGAACCGGACAACGCCGCCCCTGGCTGCTGCCCTGCCGACCAAGGCCGAATGGACGTCACCCGAAGATCCCGCGGACGACCCGCTGCCCCGACTGCGTGATTCTCTGCGGACGGCCATGGTCC
>JBIIEC010000224.1:0-9690 GCA_044238045.1 Pirellulaceae bacterium
ATGACGGGCAGGCCTGCCTGAAACGCTTCCTGGATCGTCAACGGGGAGTTCTCGTACCAGAGGCTGGGGACCACCACCACATCCAGGGTGGAGAGGATCTCCTCCAGTTGGTCGTTGCGATACGCTCCGTGGAACTCGATTCCCGGTGGTGCCTGCTGTTGAATGCGACGCCAGTGGCTCTCGGTCACAGGGCTGCCGAAGGAAGATCCGTGGATGCGCAGTGACGCCCTGTCGGCCAGTCCCTCAGAGGCGCGCACCAGTACGGAGAGGCCTTTGTGCGCGTGGAGGGAACCGATGAAACCGAACCGTAGCTGTCCTTCGGGCGAAGCCGATCGCGGCCGCGGTTGGAAGCGACGGATGCCGCAGCGGATGTGGAGTGCTTTTTCGGCGGGCAGGCCGCAGCTGACGAACTTGTCCATCAGGAAGACGCTCGGACAGACAAACAGGTCCACCTGCTCGAAGATCCGTCGCGTCTGCCGCAGGAAGAAGTCTCGCTTCCGGGCGACTTGCGACGTGGCCGGTTCGCCCAGCAGCAGGCGGGGCAGCAGCAGTCCTGCCTGCAGCAGCCAACGGCGCAGAGGACTCGCCTGCTGGCTCGTAAAGAACTGCCAGCGTTCCAGGGAGGGCATACGATGGCGCAGCCACGGTGTCCGTCCGCCCGCCGTGCGGAGCGGTGCCGGGCAGCAGTCCTGGAAGAAGTCTCCCTGGCACTTGCCGCAGATCGCTCCGTCCGTGCGCAACAGCAGGTGGTTGGGGCAGATCAGGCCGAAATCGTGCAGCGTGTAGGCGACCGCCGCGCCGTGCGCCTTCGCCATGCTGGGCAGGTCGTCGCCCATGCTTAGATAGTTATGGAAGTGCACGACTTCCGGACGCCAGGTCTCAAGCACCGTTTGGAACTGGCGACGCAGGAACGGATTGGGCCAGTCCGCCTGACGCGAATACTGGCCGCCATCGATGCAGTGGAAGACGGGAAATCCATCCGGCGACGAACGATCCAGGCGATGAGGACGCTGGCGATCCGGGACCGAGATATGGAAGACCGCCACGTCGTCGGTCTTCGACAGACTCTGGCTGAGCTGCCAGCAGTGAAGCTCCGACCCCTGGCAGGAAAAGGGCGGGTACTGGTGGTTGATCTGGAGGATCCGCATGGTGCCGAAAGCCTGGCGTGCATTTGCTCCGCTGCCGACATCCGGGCTTCGCGGTTTTTTCTGTGCTGCCCGGGACAGGATGACGGGCAGCGTTGCCGATTCCCGCATCGTGCATCACGCATCGTGCGTCGCTCCCGGTGCACCCGTGGAACTGGCTGCGGGACGATCGTTCCCTGGGCAAACCGAAACGGACTCCCCTTCCTTCTTGGCGGCTAAGGTCCTGATCTACGATGTCGCTTCGCTGCGTGTTTCATGTCGGCATGCCCAAGACCGGCAGTTCGTCGATCCAGGAGTCGCTGTATTGCGGGCTTCGCGCACCCGGCTTTCGTTATGTGAGTCTCGGAGAAGTCAACGGCGACAACGTTCTGATGACGAGTTTCGCCGACGGTGCGTCCGAGTTTCACTTCCATCGGAAGATGGGCAGGACCCCGAGCGAGGTCGCGGAGCTTCGAGGGCGTTTCCGGGCGTCGCTCCATCAACGGATGGAGCAGTCCCAGCAACGCGGTGAAATCGTGATCCTCTCGGGCGAGAGCTTCTGGGGTGTGACGAAGGACGATTTCACGGCAGTTGCTGACTTCTTGCGGCAACGCGGCTACGAGGCCGAGGCGATCGTCTATCTGCGGCCGTGGAAGAGCTGGCTGGAGAGTGTGTTCCAAGAAAGAATCAAGCAGGGGGAGCGTGGTTTCGAGGTTCTTTCGGCGCGACATCGGCGGGCGATGGATACCGCAGGACAGCTTGCTCGACTCGATGAAGTGTTCGGCTCTTCTCGGGTGATGCCGGTGTTGTTCAAGCCCGACCGATTCACGGCTCGCTGCGTGGTGCAGGATTTCTGCAGCCGTGCCCGCATTCCGTTCACGCCGCGGCAGGTCCGTCGCGTGAACGAGGGAATCAGCCTGTCCGCCCTGAAGCTGCTGTATGCTCAGCGCACCTGGGGCGAGGGATATGGTGTGGGGCTGACCGCCGTGATCCGCAACGAGATCCTCTGTCGACGACTGGTCGAGGTGCCGGGTCCGCCGACCCGATTTCATTCCCGCCTCGTCATGCCCGTGTTGGAGGAGTACCTGTCGCAGATCCCCGCGATCGAACGTCGTGTGGGCGAGGGGTATCGGGAAGATCTGCGTTGCGCGGACGAGAGCGAGTGTCTGCGTGAGGAGTCGCAGATGGGGGACTTTTCCGCCGAGTCGCTGGATTGGCTGGCGCGAGCCACGGGGTTGCCGCGGATTGGCGGCAAGTCGGGCGGTGCGTCAGGAGAGGCGGCATCGCGGTTGGTGGCCGAACAGGTGCAGCATCTCTTGGAGCATCCTTCGCTGCAGAGTCGTCTTCGGTGGCACCGCATGATCGCCTCCCGCCGCTGCGCGGAATGGCTGCGCGACGTGTAGCGAGTCGCGCGCCGGGTCGCGTTGCCGCCGCTTCGCATGCGCGCGACGACGCGTCAGGGGCTGAC
This sequence comes from Pirellulaceae bacterium, assembly GCA_044238045.1. GTDB lineage: Bacteria > Planctomycetota > Planctomycetia > Pirellulales > Pirellulaceae > CAZUJM01. Next base: position 2,593 of record JBIIEC010000224.1, read on the forward strand.
CAGCAGGTAGCCCGCCCAGAAGAACGGATGGTTGGCCGTGGGTACTTCGCCCGCCTTGACCTCCTTCAAACGCGGCTCGGTGGTGGGGTCGAGTTCCGCCGAGCGGGCGAGCAGCACGCTGCGCTGCCAGGCCTTGTCCGGCGGATTCTCCCCCAGCCCCTGCAGGAACTCATACACCAGCTCCATGCTCATCTGGCCGCCGGTCCGCCAGCGACTGAGCAGGAGGGTGCGGCAGCCGGTTCCCAGCAGTCCGCAGGTGGCCACCAGCAGTTCGTCGCCGTTGGACCGGCCACGCATCCCATCCTCGGCCAGCGTGTGGTAGCCCGGCAGCACGACGATATCGGGGCCGCCGAAGGGCAGGCCGAGCCATTCGGCAAGCGACGATCCGGGGCGTCCCTGGTCGAGCTGCGCCGGGGACCAGGCGAGCGGATCCTTGTCCTTCAGTTCGATGTCGTCCAGCACGATCAGCTGTTGCCAACTGGGTGCGACGACGTTCGTCGAGGCGGGCAGGCGGCGTGTCAGCACCGTGGTGGGCATCCCATCCTGCGAGAGCTTTTCGGAGGCCGCGGCAATGATCGAATCGGTCTCCTTGCCGAACAATCGGCCGCGCACGATGGTCCTCGCTCCGCCCGGTCGCCGCGGACGCGTGTCGTGGAATGCGAGCGATGCGGTCGGGGAATAACGAAGGGGAACCGCTTCGATCAAGGACTGCGTCTTGCCCTCCGCAGGGATCTGCAGCATTTCAAACGGCAGGTACCAGAAGAACCCGTCTGGTACCACCACCAGTTCCTTGGTGGCCGCCAGCACCTCGGGCTTCAGTCCTTCGGCCAGCGGCTGGAAAAGCGTCGCGGCAGCCTGCTTCCAGTCCTCGTTCGTCAGCCGCTCCGCGGGCAGCACCTGGTCGCGGTCGTAGTTGCCAATGTCGCGCATCATGCTGACGAGCGTGGATCGCAGGGAGCCCGTGTTCTTCAGCGGCCAGGCGTTGACTCGCTTGTCGGAGGTCAGCAACAGGGCCTGCTGGACACGTCCGGTCATGACGAAGACCAGGATCGCCTGCCCCGGTTTGATGTCGGACTGGATCTCCTCGCGACTCTTGCGAGGCGGAAAGAGCGGACGGGCTGGCTCCGGACGCAGCGCAATCTCATTCAGCATCGACTCCTGCTTCTCCGCCAGTTCGCGCAGCTCCGACGCCGCCTGTTCGTACTGCCGCCGCTGGTCGGGCGAGTCGGGGTTCACGGGCAGCTGCGCGAGGGCGGCGGACAGTTCCCGGCTGCGCCGCGAGGCCTCGTCGAGTTTCGGGTAACGCTGCTGCAGGTTCTGCCGCTGCTGGCGCGCCGGTTTGTCGAGCAGGTTCTCCGGGCTTTCGAGCAGCCAGCGAAACGCCAGGGGGCGACCGCCGAGCGGCATCGCCTGGTAGAACTTCTGGCGGCGCAGTCGCTCGCTGACCTCCAGGAGACTCTCCGAGTCGCGGTTCGCCACCGCGAGTTCCAGCCAGCGTTCGAGGAATGGCTGCAGCGGCGACAGCTCCATCGTCAGCGTCTCATGGTAGTCCTGGATCCAGTCCTCGTCCGAGGGCTCGCGCAGCAGGATCGCGAACATCTGGCTAGCGACGCGCGGCGAGAACTTCTTGCTCGCGTAGAGGCTCTCGGTCAGTCCCAGCTGGAACAGTCGCAGTGACGTGGCACGGTCGGCGACCAGTCCCAGTTTCAGGGCGTCGAAGCCCGCCGGCGTTTGACCCGACTGGAAAGCAAGCAGCGCCGAAAGATGCTGGAAGCGAGCGCCGTGCAGCGTGTTCCGCATGTCGTTGCGTCCGTAAGCCGCGCGGCTCTGGCCCAGCAGGGCGTTTGCATCCTTGCCCATGCCCGCGAGTGCCGCGTTTTCGGCGGCGGCCAGGTAGAGCGCCGAGGCGACGCGATTCCAGTTCTGTCGCATTGACCAGACCGCGGCCGGGGCCAGCGGCGCCAGCATCCCCTGGCCCGCCGTCGCCTGCAGCGTGGCCGCCGCCACGAAGCCTTCCTCGATCACGTCCGCCTGCGAGAATACCTCCGGTCGCACCTGCGCAAAGAGGCCTCCGGAGATCGTTGCCTCCAGGAAACTCTGCTGCGCCAGCTGCGGCTGGTTCTTCACCAAGGCCAAGTGCCCCAGCTCCAGCAACGCGACGCCGGTCAGCGGATGGTCGAGCTGGCCCATGACCACCAGCGATCCTTGCAGCGTCGCCATGGCTTCATCGGTATCTCCCGCCGCCGACTGGGCCAGTCCCAGGCAGACGCCCAGCAACGAACTCGCCCAGTGGTCTTGCGACACCGGATGCGAAGAGAACTCCTTCACCAGCTGGTCGGTCAGCGGCGCTTCCGCGGCCAGCGGTCCCAGCAGCTCGCGGCGACGATAGAGCGAAACGCCCAGGCAGCGCATCACCTCCACGACATTCAGCGGCACCAGCTGCGGCGCCACCGCCACGCCGCCTTGCTGCATCGCACGCTCCGTGTCGGTTCCCTGCATGCTCTGGATCGTGTCGGGAAACTGGCCGGGCCGCGCGTTGCGCGTGCCCGGTCCCCAGGGCACGGCGACCACGCCCGGAAAGGGGCCGATGGCCGGCGGGAACTGGATTCGTTTCAACCAGCCACGCCGCGCGACGGCCAGCTGCAACGCCGCTTCGTGCTGCTGCAACGCGCGGGGATAGTCGCCCAGGCGATAGAAACACTCGCCCAACATCGTCGCATAGCAGATCGCATCCACCCACGGACCCATGGAGGTGCGAATGCCGCTCTTGCCCGCCGAGTCGAAGCCCTTCACCGCGTCGCGGTACGATCCCGCATGGTAAGGACCAAAGGCGAATGTGTAGGTGTTGCGCGGTACCGACTGCCCGCCCGGCAGCAGGTCCGCGGCGACCTGGCCGCGTGCGTCCGGGGCCCCGATGGCCAACGCCACGATCATCGCAGCCAGCCATGTCCACACCATGACCCACGCGCGGCCGGTCGCCGAGTCGCATCGCGCCAGGTCGACGCCGAAGGTCGTTGTTCGAGCCATCGAAGCCATTCTCCTTTCGACATGTCCGCGGATCGGGAACTTCCCGGCTGGATCGGAGGACGGGGAACGCCACGGAGGCGTCCCGGGGCCTGCCAGCACAGACATCGGCCCGATGATAGCCGGGTCCGATGATAGCCGAAGCAGCCAGCGGCTCCCAATTCGAATTTGCCCGACTGCCAGCATCCTCTCGAACAAATTGTAGCGGCTGGCTGAAGTTCTCCGGTTGAGCCGTCGATAAGCATCGTAACGTCAAACGCCATCTTGCGAGGGAGTGCGATACATGTCTGCGAATGGAACAGCGTGGCGAGCGTCGAGTGCCGTGGCTGCCTGTCTGCTGGCCGTCTTGAGCTTGGCTTCGACCGGATGCCAGGTGCAGGTGGCCGGACAGACGCTGCCGAGTCCCTATTATCTGCAGGACGACGTCCAGCACTACGCGGCCGGTCCGGAGTTCAAGCTGTCGAACGAGGCAGCGGCGATGAAGGCCTATAAGGCCGAAGCGGCCGGCGCGACGGCTCCCGCCCAACGCTAGCGGCCGGAGCGCGGCCGTCCCGGCCGCACCGGCTCTACCGCACCGGCTCTGCCGCAACGCGTCACCAAGCCGCACCACCGGCGGCGATCCAAATCGCTCAGGAACGAGTGCAGGAACGATCCTGGGCTTCGTACCGCCGTCTTCCAAAATTGCTATGCGGCGGGGACGGCGGTGCTTCTGGAAAACCGCCATGCGGCGGGGACGGCCGCTTTTCTGGAAAACCGACATGCGGCCGGGACGGCCGCGCTCCGAGTCGGGTGCTGACCCACGGGCAATTCTCATTCCCTGCCGGTTCGGGTAGGCTTTGCGCACCGCGTGCTTTCGGTCTCGCGGGACCATCGAGCGGATGATGCATGGCAAGCGTCCGCCCGGTCGGCTTTCCGGAAGATGGGCGATGAGGAGCACACGCGCATGACGAACTGGCTGGAGTCGGAGGATCCTCGGGTACTGGAGATGGCTACGAAGGCCGAGGGGCCGGGCGGGACGCTGCCTTTGACGGACGAGATGCTGAGGCACTGGCCGAGCGGTCATCTGTTCGGCATGACGCAGAACGCCGGCATGGGCTGGTCGGTCCGCGAGATGCTGGGGCCGGAGGTGCTGCTGCTGAGCACGCAGGGAGGCATCCGCGCGCCCGATGGATCGCCCGTGGCGCTTGGGTATCATACGGGCCACTGGGAGGTGGGACTGCTGAGCCAGGCGGCGGCGCTGGAGATCAAGCGACTAGGCGGCGTGCCGTTCGCGGCGTTCTGCACCGACCCTTGCGATGGGCGGACCCAGGGTACGGTCGGCATGTTCGACAGCTTGCCGTATCGCAACGATGCGGCAACGTTGTTCCGCCGCCAGATCCGTTCCCTGCCGACGCGCAAGGCTGTCCTCGGGGTGGCCACCTGTGACAAGGGATTGCCCGCCATGATGATGGCGCTGGCGGCAACGCTGGACCTGGCCACCATCCTCGTGCCCGGCGGTGTCACCTTGCCGGCAGTGGGGGCGGAAGACACGGCCAAGGTACAGACGATCGGCGCACGCTACGTGCAGGGCGAGATCTCGCTGGAGGAAGCGGCCCGCGCCGGTTGCGCCGCATGTGGCTCACCGGGCGGCGGCTGCCAGTTCCTGGGGACCGCCGCGACGGCGCAGGTGATCGCCGAAGCACTCGGCATGACGCTGCCCCATGCGGCGCTCGCGCCCAGCGGTCAGCCGATCTGGGCGGATCTCGCCGTGCGCAGCGCGCGAGCACTCTGGGAGGCCACCAAACGCGGCTTGCGGACACGCGACTGGCTGACCACCGATTCGGTGCACAACGCGATGGTCGTGCACGCGGCCTTCGGCGGTTCCACCAACCTGCTGCTGCACCTGCCCGCCGTGGCCTTCAGCGCCGGATTGCCACGCCCGACGGTCGAGGACTGGAACTCCGTCAACCGTTCCGTGCCCCGCTTCGTTGACGTGCTGCCCAACGGCCCGCGCAATCATCCCACGGTCCAGGTGTTCATGGCCGGAGGCGTTCCCGAGGTGATGCTGCACCTGCGACGCCTGGGACTGCTGCGACTGGAAGCACGCAACGCCACCGGCATGACGATCGGCGAGATGCTCGACCAGTGGGAACACTCGCGACGCCGCCAGCGACTGCGCGAACGACTGTGGGAGCAGGACCAGGTCGATCCCGACGATGTGATTCTGCCGCCGGAGCGGGCGCGGGAGCGGGGTATGACGAGCACCGTCTGCTTCCCACGCGGCAACCTCTGTCCCGAAGGATCGGTGATCAAGGCCACCTCCATCGACCCCTCCGTGGTCGACGCCGACGGCGTCTATCGCAAGACAGGATCGGCCCGCGTGTTCACCAGCGAGGCCGCGGCGATCGCGGCCGTCAAAGGGCAGACCGACCGGCCCGTGAAGCCCGGCGACGTGGTGGTCCTCATCGGACGAGGGCCCATGGGGTCCGGCATGGAAGAAACGTACCAGATCACGTCGGCGCTCAAGTATCTCAAGTGGGGCAAGGAAGTCGCCGTGCTGACGGACGCCCGGTTTTCAGGCGTGAGCACCGGAGCGTGCATCGGACATGTGGGCCCCGAAGCACTCGCCGGCGGCCCCATCGGCAAGGTTCGCGACGGAGATCGCATCCGCATCACGGTCGATCGGCATCGCCTGGAGGGAACGGTCGATCTGGTGGGACATGGCGCGGAGGAGTGGACGGCGGAGCAGGCGGCCGCGGAACTCGCGTCCCGCTCCACCGACCCGTCACTCGCCCCCGACCCGCAACTGCCGCCCGAAACTCGTCTCTGGGCCGCCCTCCAGCAAGAAGGTGGAGGCACCTGGGGCGGTTGCGTGTACGACGTCGAGGCGATCGTGCGGAAACTCCGCCGCTGATGCCCGTCGCTCATCTCGCCCGGCTGGCGATACGCGTGCGTTCGCGCAGCAATCGCGGGATGCGACGCGACACGCTGGACGACGCCTCGCGGCGTCCTGCCTCCTAGCGACAGTAGTCGGTCACTTCGTCCGAGAAGGCCGCACGCAGCACCAAGGCTCCGAGGCCAGCGAGCGGCAGCGAGAGGACGCCGACAATGATGGCAAGGATCCGCCCGGCCGACTGGCCTTGGAAAAGCATGTTGGTGGCCGCCGCCGCAGGAACCGTCAGCAACAGGATGAATCCCAGCAGGATCGGAATCGCCGAACCGACAAGGCCCAGCACCAGTTCCAGCGGGTCCTGGTTGGGATTGGCCTGGTAGGCGCGGACGGCCAGCATCAGCACCGCCAGAATGCCAATCAGCAGACCGGCCGTGCCTACGATGTTCAGCAGCTTCGCCAAGGACTTCACGGCCGATGGCGCGGTCTCGCGCGTCTTCGAAGGCGGTGGCGGGGCGGCCGGGCCGCTGCCATGGCCATGCCCGCCCAACGGTCCCTTGCCCTTCTTGGCCACCGTCTTCGTCTTCATCTGCTTGCCCGTCTCGGTGTTGTACCCGCATTGGATGCACAGAATGTCATCCGGCTGCAGGTCCTGACGGCACTCCGGACAACGGCGGCCCGTTCGCGAACGTCCCAGGTCCACCTCCTCCAGCAACTCGGCGACCGGGTCCTTGCCCGTCTTGCGACCCGCCGGGGCCATCGCCTGCGGACGCGGTACCTTCACCAGCTGGCGACAGGTCGGACAGTTCGTGCTCTTGCCAGCCAGTTCCGCTGGAGCGGCAATCTTCCGACCGCATTCGCAGGTGACGTAGATCGCAGGGGCTGTCGATGGAGTGGTCGCTTCGGCACCGCCAGCCGCTGGCTTTCCAGCTGACGCGGGGCTTCCGGCTGACGCGGGAGGAATCGCCAGCGGCGCGCCACAGCCGGGGCACTTCACCGTCTGACCGGCGTATTTGTCCGGGGCAGCCACCGATTTTCCACAGGCACAACGGACGGCGATCGGCATGCGAGCGGGGGCCTTTGGGGAGAGTGTGGGAAGTTGGTGATTGAGGGTGGCTTGGGAGGTCCTGCGGTGGACGCGCGGCATTTGCAGCGTGACCAGCAACGGAATCACCGGCCATGCGTGTGCCCGGAAGGCTCATCGC
>JBIIEC010000225.1:0-9679 GCA_044238045.1 Pirellulaceae bacterium
GCGACGTCCAATGTCCAGCTCGCGACGACCAACTATCCCCAGGTCGCGATGGATGCCAGTGGCAACTTTGTCGCCCTCTGGCGTCACAGCAACCTGAACCAATACACCTTCCAGCGTTACAACGCCGCGGGCGTGGCTCAGGGCAGCCCCACGGATGTGATGGCGAATGGGTCGGTCGCCGTCACGAACGCATCGCTGTCGATGAACGGCACGGGCGAGTTCGTCGTGGCGTGGACGGAGTCGGCGGGCAACCAGCCGGTGAAGTTCAAGCAGTTCAATGCCAGTGGCGTGGCAACGCGATCGGAGACGGTCGTGGACAATGCCAGTTATTCCGGCGCTAAGCTGACTTCGATCGCCATCGATGACTCCAGCCGCGTGGTGGTCTCGTGGAGCGGATCGGGCAATGGCGACGCCGATGGCGTCTTCTACTCACTCTACTCCACCGGTTCGTCTTCACCCGCACCTACGGTGTCGTCCGTCAGTCCGGCCACGGTCTGCACCACGGGTGGCGTCTCGGTGGTCATCACCGGGACGAACCTGACCGGGGCGACGGCGGTCAGCTTTGGCAGCACGGCAGCTACCAGCTTCACGGTCGACAGCGCGACTCAGATCACGGCGGTTGTGCCGGCCGGCGTCGCGGGAACCGTCGACGTGACCGTCACGACGCCCGATGGAACGTCGTCCAACTCCGCCGCCGACGACCTGGTGTACAGCACCAGCAGCCTGTCTAGCTTGGCGGTGGGATCGCAGACGGGCAGCGTGACCTACGGCACGGCGGGCAGTCCGACGTTCGCGATCACAGCCACTCGCGCTTCCGCGTGCGACATCACGGGCGCGGCGTACACGGTTACGGGCCTGCCGGCGGGTGTGACCGGTTCGCTGTCGCCCGCCACGGGCGTCAATAGCTCCGGCAACAGTTCCATCCCCGGCTCAACGCTGACGCTGACCGTGGGAGCCACCGTCAACGCGGGCAGCTATCCGTTCACGGTCACCCTGACCAACGGTTCGGAGACGGTTTCCAACACGGGTACGCTGGTTATCTCGGCCAAGGCCCTGACCGTCACCGCCAGTGCGCGTTCAAAGACCTACGGTGACGCGGTGAGCTTCGCGGGTACGGAGTTCACGACGTCGGGCCTGGTGAACAGCGACAGCGTGGCCAGCGTGACGCTCACCAGCAGCGGAGCAGCCGCCACGGCGAGCGTGGGCAGCTACAACATCGTGCCCAGCGCGGCCACCGGCTCCGGCCTGTCGAACTACAACATCACGTACGCCAATGGCTCCCTGACGGTGGGTACCAAGGCGTTGACCGTGACGGCCAATAACCGCACCAAGACGGTGGGCCAGACGGCCACCTTCGCGGGCACGGAGTTCACGACGTCGGGCCTGGTGAACAGCGACAGCATGACTAGCGTGACGCTTACCAGCACCGGCGCCGCCTCGGGAGCTTCCATCGGCACCTACAATATTGTGCCCAGTGCCGCGGTGGGGTCGGGGCTCACGAACTACAGCATCAGCTACACCAACGGGACGCTCACCGTGGTGGGATCCGATCCGACGATCACCGGCGTCAGCCCCTCGACCGTGTGCACGGCGGGCGGCGTCTCGGTGGTCATCAGCGGAGCGAACTTCACCAACGCCAGCGCGGTCCAGTTCGGGGCGACGAACGCCACCAGCTTCACGGTGGACAACGACGGGCAGATCACGGCGGTCGTGCCCTCCGGTTCGGCCGGGACCGTGGACATTTCGGTGACGACTCCGGTCGGAACCAGCGCAAATTCTGCCGCCGACAACTTCACGTACTCATCGTCCTCCATCACGTCACTGACGCTGGGCAGCCAATCGGCCTCGCTGACCTACGGAGCCGGTACCAGCGTGACGTTTGCCGTCTCGGCCACTCGCGCCTCGGCGTGCAACATCACGGGCGCCGTGTACAGCGTGTCGGGGCTGCCCGCAGGCGTGACCGGCACGCTCTCGCCCTCCTCGGGTGTTTCCGCATCGGGCAACACCAGCATTCCAGGTTCCACGCTGACGCTGGCCGTCGGTGCCACGGTGAATGCCGGCAGCTACCCGTTCACCGTGACGCTCACCAACGGAGCCGAAGTGGTTTCCGAGTCGGGGACGCTTGTGGTCGACGCGAAAGCGTTGACCATCACGGCCGATAGCAACTCCAAGACCTACGGCACGGCGATCACCTTCGCTGGCACGGAGTTCACCACATCGGGCCTGGTCAACAGCGACACGGTCACCAGCGTCACGCTGACCAACACCGGAGCGGCCGCGACCGCGTCGGTCGGCACGACGAACATCGTGCCCAGCGCCGCCGTCGGTTCGGGGCTGTCGAACTACAGCATCACCTACACCAACGGCACGATGACGGTCAATGCCAAGGCCTTGACCATCACGGCCAGCGACCGCACCAAGACCTACGGCACGGCCGTGACCTTCGCCGGCACCGAGTTCACCACGTCCGGCCTGGTCAACAGCGATGCCGTCTCCAGCGTCACGCTGACCAGCACGGGTGCGGCCGCGACCGGCACGGCGGGAACCCACAACATCGTGCCCAGCGCCGCGACCGGTACCGGGCTGACGAACTACAGCATCAGCTACACCAACGGCACGATGACGGTCAACACCAAGGCCCTGACCATCACGGCCAGCGACCGCACCAAGACCTACGGCACGGCCGTGACTTTCGCCGGCACCGAGTTCACGACGTCCGGCCTGGTCAACAGCGACGCGGTATCCAGCATCACGCTGACCAGCACGGGTGCGGCCGCCACCGCCTCAGTCGGCACGTCGAACATCGTGCCCAGTGCCGCGACCGGTACCGGGCTGGCGAACTACAGCATCACCTACACCAACGGCACGATGACGGTCAACGCCAAGGCCTTGACGATCACGGCCAGCGACCGAACCAAGACCTACGGCACGGCCGTGACCTTCGCAGGCACCGAGTTCACCACGTCGGGCCTGGTCAACAGCGACGCGGTATCCAGCGTCACCCTGACCAGTTCGGGTGACGTGGCCACGGCCTCCGCGGGTACCTACAACATCGTACCCAGCGCCGCGACCGGCACCGGCCTGTCGAATTACAGCATCTCGTACACCAACGGCACGTTCACGGTCAACACCAAGGCCCTGACCATCACGGCCGACAACCAGAGCAAGACGGAAGGCAATCTCTTCACGTTTGCGGGCACCGAGTACACTACCTCGGGACTGGTCAACTCCGACGCGGTCACCAGCGTCACCCTGACGAGCACGGGCGAGCCTACCACGGCCACTCCGGGCACCTACCCGATCGTAGCCAGCAATGCCGCGGGAACCGGCCTGTCGAACTACAGTATTACCTACACCGATGGAACGATGACGGTCAATCCGATCGGGCCGCTCCCCGACATCATCATGACTTCGGCCTCGACGTCCAACGCGACGACGCTGCGAGTGGTCTACCAGATCGCCGGATCTGACGCGCCGTCCTTCACGCTGGTGGTCGTCCGCTCATCCGACAGCAACTACGATGGAGCCGACACGACGCTGTTCACGACGACCATCAGCCTGCTGGCCGACCGCACCGTCGGCTCGCACACCAAGGACTTCACGATCGGTTCGGGAGCCGGCCAGGTTGCCCTTCCCGGGGTCGGCTCCGCCGATTCCACGGACGACTACAACCTGATCGTCGTCGCCGATCCGGCCAACCTGATTAATGAAGGTGACGCCGACCCGATCACGACGGACAATCAAGTGCGTTTCGTCGGAGCCTACAGCAACGGGTCGGGAACGATCCTGGTGCATGGCACGGCCGGTAACGACACGATCACGGTGTCCAGCGGCCGCGTTACGATCACTGGTGTGAATTACACCGTGCCCACCTCCACGGCGACCGCCATGCGGTTCCGAGCAGGGCCCGGCGATGACACTGTGACGGCGGGCACGTTCACGAACCTGATTCACGGCGGACCGGGCACCGACACTCTGAACGGCGGAGCCGCCAGCGATTCGATCTACGGCGACGGAGGAAACGACGCCCTGAACGGCAACGGCGGGAATGACACCTTCGTCTTCGACCTCGACGAGAGCCTGGGTCTGGACACCCTGACGGATGCCTCCGGCACCGACATGATCGACTTCTCGCCCAGCACGACCCAGGCGGCCAGCATCAACCTCGGCAGCACCCTGGCCCAGGTGGTCAACGCCAACTTGACACTGACCCTCGCTTCGGCGACGCAGATCGAGAACCTGACGGGCGGCAGCCTGGGGGACACTCTGACCGGCAATACGCTGAACAACGTCATTTTTGGCGGCGATGGCAACGATACGCTGGCTGGCGGCACCGGCAACGACACCTTTAGCTACAACCCCGATCTGGCGTCCGGCACGGACACGATCTCCGATGCAGGCGGTAACGGCGACGCATTGGACTTCTCGCGGGGCAGCACGGCGGTCACGGTGACCGTGGGAGCGACCACCGCCCAGACGGTCAACGCCAACATCGGCCTGACCCTGGCCTCGGCTTCGATCCTCGAGAACATCATCGGCAGTTCCGGAAGCGACTCGCTGACCGGCAACGCGCTGGCGAACAGCTTTACGGGTGGAGCGGGCGACGACCAACTGAGTGGAGCCGGCGGGAACGACTCGTTCCTGTTCGATGCCGACTCCGCCATCGGTTCCGACACGGTCCTCGACACGGCGGGGAACGACACCCTCAACTTCAGTGCCACGACGACGCTTGGCATCAACATCAACCTGAAGACCTACGAGACGCTCATCATTGCCGGTGACGACTTCCAGACGATGAATGCCAACCATCGGCTGCGAGTCTTCTTCGGCACGACCATCGAGAATGTGACCGGTACGGAGACGAATGACACGATCACGGGCGGCACAGGGGTCAATACGCTCAACGGCGGCGGCGGCGACGACATCCTCGCGGGTGAAGCGGGGAACGACATCGTCCAGGGCGGGAGCGGCACCGACATCCTCAGCGGCAACTCGGGCAACGATGCCTTGCAGGGTGGAACCGGCGACGACGTCTACCTGTTCGATGCCGACTCGGCACTCGGCAGCGACTCGATCACCGAGACGGGCACCGGTACGGACATCCTGGACTTCTCGGCGACCACGACCCGGACGGTCACCCTGAACCTGGCGACCACCACCTCCCAGGTGGTGAACGCCAACCTAAGCCTGTCGATCCCGGCAACCAGCCAGGTCGAAGGCGTAATCGGCACCTCGCTGGCGGACACGATCACCGGCAACGCCCTGGCCAACATTCTGGTCGGCCTCGGTGGCAATGACGTGCTGAGCGGAGCGGCGGCTCGCGATCTGGTGATCGGCGGAGCGGACGCGGACACGCTGACCGGCGGCGATGAGGAAGACCTGCTCATCGCCGGCTCGACCAGCTACGACGCGATCGCCGCCAGCCTGGCCTCGATCCTCGCCAAGTGGACCTCGGCCGCTACGTATGAAAGCCGCCGCACCGATCTGCTCGCCGGCACGGGAGCTCCCGCGCTGACGGCCGGAACCACGGTCACGGCCGACGCCGCAGCGGATACGGTCAGCGGCAACCTGGGACGCGACTGGTTCTTCGCCGCCCTGGCCGAGGTCACCGACCAGGCAGGCGACGAAAGCCTGGACGCGATCTAAGGCCGATCGAAATCCGGGGGCGGCGGACCAGTACGCCGCGCCCCGCGGCATCAAGCGGCCGAAAGTACGTTCTGTACGTCCCGCTGCGGAAATCCGATCTTGCCGTCCCGTTCGACTCCCCCGGAGCGAACGGGCGGGCCTAAGACGGAAGGGCCCTCGCCTCGGGCTCCTCCGTTCCCAGCTTCTCGCGAAGCTCTCGCCTTCGATCTTGCCCTGGGTCCGCTGACCGGTCGCGTGTCATCCGGCGTTGCCCCTTTCGGGCTGTCGAAATTCCCAAATGTCCCGCTCGTGATTCGCTGCGCGCGTTGGGTGAATCGAACCGATTCGCCCCGCGGCGGATCCGCTGGCGACGGCTTGGCCAGTTCTGCTGCCCTGCGTCGGCCATTCTCCACGAAAGTGATTCGGCCGCCGCACCGGACATTCGCGGAGCGGCAATGTGGCGGTACCCCTGCCGAAGGCGATGCGGCGTCTTTCGCGCGCCACGTTTCCGCCGAATGCCCAGGCGTCATCGGCGACTGCTTGAGCCCAACGAACGCTTGGGGTTCTTTGCGCGGCGCCTTCCCTCGTTTTGGAACATGCCTAGGATACGAAAACCTTGCTGGGGCACTCGTCATTTAGAACGCCGGATCGAGTCCTGTCACTTGCGTTCCTTGCCCCGTCATAGCGCCGGCTGATGCGAGCGGTCCGCTGCGCACTTTCTGCGGGGTGTAGCGCCGTGCAACGTCTCTTTAGTCATGTTTCGAAGTACGCTTTTATCAAGACGCCGTCCCAACTGGTGAGTCTGTTCGACCGGCAGGTCCATGGACAGCACCAGGCCAAACGCGACCTGGCCGCGGCGGTCTACTCCCACTACATGTCGCTGGCGATGGAGAGCGAGCTGCAGTTGTCGCGTGGCCCGCAACACCTGCTGCTGGTCGGTCCCACCGGGACTGGCAAGACGCTGCTGGTCCGGACGCTCGCCGAGGCACTGGAGGTGCCGGTGGCGTTCATCTCGGCGACGGCACTGGTCGAAGCGGGTTACCGCGGCCGATCCGCCGAGGATGGCGTCCGCGTGCTGCTTGAGAAAGCGGAAGGCAACGTCGCTCGCGCCGAGCTGGGCATCATTTTCGTGGACGAGATCGACAAGATCGCCCGGGCCGACAACACCGGGCGCGATGTGAGCGGCGAGGGGGTCCAGAACGCGTTCCTGACGCTGCTCGACGGCCGCCCTGTCGACGGTTCCGATTCCACTCGCCACGCGACGGTCGATACCCGCAAGGTGCTGTTCATCTGCGCGGGCGCGTTCGCCGACCTGCCGGAAGTCATCCGCCAGCGGATTGCCCCGCCAACTCCTTCGGTGGGCTTCCGCCCGGCGTCCTCCACGCCCACCGCGCAGCCGGCCACCAGCGACCGCCCGCTCTATGACCTGTACCGCCAGGCCGAGACGCGGGACTTCGTCGAGTACGGCATGATCCCCGAATTCATGGGACGCTTCGCCACCATCAGCTTCCTGCACGAAATGACCAACGACGATGTGCGCCACCTGGTGACCGGCCGCCGCGCTAACTGCCCGATCGTCGCCGCCGAGCGGATGGCCAACCTGCATGGCATCCTGCTGCGGTTCACCGAACAGGCGATCGACTACCTGGCCAGCCAGACCGTGATCGCCCGGACGGGCATCCGCGGCCTGACGAACCTGGTCGGCCAGGCCATCGAACCGATGCGTTCCAGCTGGCCGGACCTCGCCGACAGGAAGGTGCGACGCGTGCTGGTGGACTGGAACGCGGAACTGCAGCAGTTCGACCACCACCTCGAGTATGGCAACGTCTCGCCCGTTCGCCTGGACCAATTCCTTCGTGGACTGCCGGTAACCATAGCCCCGCAGAACCTGATGGAAGCGAAGAAGCTGTTGCTGAACGGCCATCTCGACGCAACGCTCCCTGCATCGGCGGGCGGCAGCCCGGCCGCCCCCGCCAATCCGTCCGCAGGCGAGGCGGCCGCGGCGAAGGTGAACGGCGAGTCGTCCGTGAGGACCGATCAGGCCCCGGAGGGAAACCAGCTCAGCGTGTGGGAACGGCTGGGAGTTGCCCCCCCCCTCCCCGCCCAGCCCGCAGGCCGACTCTCCATCTCCGCACGCCGACGCGGAGGCAGGCCGTTCGCTGGACGCCACCACCGACACAGACTCCGATGCCGACGGGGATACGGAACTGGCCGGCGATGCGCAGGCGGACGGCGATTCGATGCTGGACGCCGAACAGCGGGCCCTGAACATGAAGAGGGCCGCCCACCTCGAGCGCCGCGAAATCCCCATCCAGACGCCGGCTCCCGACGAACTCGATTCCGACCCCGACTACGACCCCGACATCTGCACGGACTACTACGCGTACTTCAATGACGACCACGACAGCGACGACGACAGCGAAGAGGAAGACGACCACGGCTTTCACGATGACAATGAGGACGACAACGAGGACAACGAGGACGGAGCGACCGATGAGCCGTCCAGGCCGGGCCGCCCGCATGCACGCATCGAACAGGAGGAGCTGCTGGAGGACCTGATCAACGAGCAGTTGAACTGCATGGACGGGTCCGACGAGCACCCCTGCGACCGGGCCCTCTACCTGGACTGGGTGGAAAAGCTGAAGGCCGAGGACCTGCCGGGACCGTCGTGGCTGGAACAGCTTCACGGCGAGCCTGAGCCGGGAGGCGACAGCTCGCCGCGACGCGCTGCGGGCCGTTCAGGCCCATCGCTGGTCGTCTGGGCCATGTCGCAGCTGACGGTCCCCCAGCAAAGTCAGGAACTGCAGCGTATGGCCTTCCGCGAGTCGCATTACCTCTCGCACCTCGATCAGTTATGCACGGTGGACACAGATCCCGCGGTGTCCCGCTGGTTCTACCAGCTGGAACGCCGGCAGTCCAATCCGGTGGCCATGCACCGTTACGCGCATGACCTGGTGCTGATCGGTACGAGGCTGTCTGATGTCTATGAGGAGCTGACAAGCTTCCGACTTGCTTCGTTGTCACGTCAGCTCGGCCAACTGCTCAACCTGCCCATCCGCAGCGATGGCGTGCTCTACGGACGCTACCGCGTCATCGGTCTGCTGGGATGCTCGCCCCGCAACGTCGTGCTGCAGGTCGTGGAGGGCAACCGATTCGTCGCGCTAAAGATTCCTCGCGAGACGAAGACCGCTCTGCTCCGCTACCGCGAGGGCCAACTGCGGCTGTTCCGCTCGCACATCCGCGGGCTCGACATGCTGCCCGAGGAGTTTTCGGTCCCCAGCGATGCGGCCTACATGGCGATGGAGTATTGCCCGGGTGGCAGTCTCGCGGACCTTCTTCTGCAGCAGAAGGGTCGACTGCGGCACACGCAGACACTCACGCTGCTGCGAAGTGCCGCGCGGACGGTGGACTGGCTGCATCGCAACCAGTTGCTGCTCAACAACCTCGCGCCGGAGTCCCTGTTGCTGCGTACGCCGGACACGATCCAACCGACCCTCTCCAGCGTGGCCACGCTACCGGACCTGAGAGCCAACATGCGGTTCATCCTGCCGCGGATTGACCAGAAGTACGCGGCACCGGAACTCCTGGCAAAGGGAGAGGTCAGCGAGAAGGCCGACCAGTTCGCGCTGGGGGCAACGTTCGTGCACGCCCTGGTCGGACGCCGGCTCACGGGCGGACGCAAGACCAAGCCCCTCACGAAGGACGACCTCCTGGCTCGTCTGCCGGGTCGCCGCGGCGCGACCGCCGAACGCCTGGCCCGAGTGCTGTCGCGGGCAGTGGCCGAATCGCCCGACGAACGCTGGCCGAACTTGGCAACCATGCTCCGCGAACTCCGTTCCACCGCCCCTTAGAGTCCGTGACCTTCCCACGCGCCGGTATCACTTCCCACACTTCGGCGCGCCACCGCCTGCGTTGACAACTCATTGTCAACCCCGCGCGCCACTCGTGGCGGGCGGATGCAGGCCGCGCAGGCATGCCATCGGCGCAGGACTACGTGGTCGTCTCCTTGTCGACACTCCGTGTTCTTCGACTCAGAACAATCCGACTCACCGAG
>JBIIEC010000608.1:0-2849 GCA_044238045.1 Pirellulaceae bacterium
CCATCGCATGCTGCTGCCGACGAAGCACCCGCTGATCCGGGTCACGGCGGATGAGCGTGAGGTCGAGGCCCGTTTTGAGGATCGCCGGTGGGTCTTTCCGCGGGAGGACTGCATCCTGCTGCCGATCGGCAACACGACCACCGAACTGCTGGCCCGCTGCCTGGGCCTAGGACTGCTGGAGGACCTCCAGCGCCTTGGCTGCCCCCCGCCGGAGCGGCTCCGGGTGTCCGTGGACGAGAATCACGGCCAGTGGGGTTCGTGGACGCACATGGCCCAATAGCGGGCCCGCCGTTGCCCCAGTTCGCTCCGGGTCGCGGCCGGGTGGAACGCAGTTGGCGATCCGAGCATCCGGCGGTGAGCGGCGAGAGACGGGCGGGCTCAACAGACGGGCGTGCCAGTTGCAATCCCCTGTTCCCTCGCGGGGTGGCGCGGTACGATCCCCGCCATGGCAACTACCCCGATGATGCAGCAGTATGAGGATGCGAAAGCCGCCTGCGGCGATGCGCTCCTGTTGTTCCGCATGGGCGACTTTTACGAGTTGTTCTTCGAGGACGCGCGGATCGCGTCCGAGCGGGTGGGGCTGACGCTGACCAGTCGCGACAAGCACAGCGACAACCCGGTGCCGATGGCCGGTTTTCCCCACCACCAGCTGGAGGGCTATCTCGGCCGGCTGATCGCGCAGGGATTGCGTGTGGCGATCTGCGAGCAGATGGAGGATCCGCGGCAGGCGAAGGGAATCGTCAAACGCGACATCACGCGCGTGGTGACGCCGGGTACGCTGACGGACGACGCGCTGCTGGATCCGCGCGAGAGCAACTACCTGGTCGGCATCGCCGCTCCCCGCCCCGTCACGCCCGGCAAGGGCGGATCGGACAAAAACGCTTCCGATGCGCGTCCCGTGGGCGTGGCCTGGGTGGATCTGTCCACGGGGCGATTCCTGGCCGCGACCTTCGCGGCCGACCGGCTGCGAGACGAACTGGGGCGGATCAGTCCCTCGGAGTGCCTGGTCAGCGAGGAGGCGCGGGGAGGCGATTGGGGCATCCCCGAACGCTCGATGATCACGCGAAGGCCCGCCTGGGAGTTCTCGCACGAGACGGCCGTCAAGCAGTTATCGGAGCACTTCGGCACGGCGTCGCTGGAGGGATTTGGATTCCTGGAGGAGGACAGCCTGGCGGTCCGCGCAGCCGGCGCGGTGTTGTCGTATCTGCGCGAGACGCAGCGCGCTTCGCTGAACCACATCGATCGCGTGCTGCCCTATCGCGTAGGCCTGTGTCTGGAGATCGACCAGGCGACGCGGCGCAGTCTGGAACTGACGCGCACGCTGCGCGATGGCCATCGGGAGGGATCGCTGCTGTCGGTGATCGACCGCACGGTGACGCCCGTGGGGTCGCGACTGCTGGCCGACTGGATCACCAGTCCCCTGACCGACGTGGCCGCGATCGGGGAGCGGCTGGATGCGATCGCGGAGTTGCTGGAGGAGCCGGCGTTTTGCCGCGATCTGCAGGCGGCGTTGAAGGGCATCTACGACCTGCCTCGCCTGCTGGCGCGCGTGGCGACGGGCCGCACCAGTCCTCGCGACCTCGGCTACATCGCGCAGACCCTGCAGACGCTACCAGCGATCAAGGAACGGCTGGCAGCCCGCCGGTGCCAGCGGCTCCAGACGCTGCATGCGTCGCTGGAGCTGTGTCCGGAGTTGCGCGACCACCTGCTGCGGGCGTTGGAGGACGAGTGTCCGCTGGTGGCACGCGACGGGGGCTTCATCCGATCCGGCTACCATGCCGGCCTCGATGAACTCCGCGGCCTCGCTTCCGGCGGCAAGGAGTGGATCGCGCGCTACCAGGCGCAGCAGCTGCAGGAGACCGGCATTCCCAGCCTGAAGGTCGGCTTCAATTCGGTGTTCGGCTACTACATCGAAATCACGAACACGCATCGCGAGAAGATTCCGGCCAACTACATCCGCAAGCAGACCCTGAAGAACGCCGAACGATACATCACGCCGGAGCTGAAGGAGTACGAGGAGAAGGTGCTCTCGGCCGACGACCAGGCCAAGGCGATCGAGTACGACCTGTTCGTGGCGCTGCGCGACGAAGTGCAGGCCGCGGCGCGGCTGCTCCAGTCCACGGCCGATACGCTCGCCCAACTCGATGTGCTCGTCGCCCTCGCCGAACTGGCGCGGCGGCAGGGGTACTGTCGCCCGGAAGTGTTGGCGGAACCAGTGCTGGAGATCGTCGATGGGCGGCATCCGGTGCTGGACATCGTGGAGCCGCAGGGGACATTCGTGCCCAACGATACGGTCGCCGATGAGCAGCAGGGGTCGATCCTGCTCATCACCGGTCCAAACATGGCGGGCAAGAGTACCTACATCCGGCAGGTCGCGCTGCTGACGCTGATGGCACAGGCTGGCAGCTACATTCCGGCCAAACGAGCGCGGATCGGTGTGGCCGACCGGATCTTCGCACGGGTCGGCGCGAGCGACGAGCTGTCGAAGGGGCAGAGTACGTTCATGGTCGAGATGACCGAGACGGCGCGGATCCTGAACACGGCCACGCCGGGCAGCCTGGTGATCCTCGATGAGATCGGGCGCGGGACCAGCACCTACGACGGACTGTCCCTGGCCTGGGCGATTGTCGAGCACCTGCACGACCAGATCGGCTGCCGCACACTGTTCGCTACGCACTACCATGAACTGACCGACCTGCAGCAGTCGCTGCCGCGTCTGCGCAACCTGAACGTGGCCGTGAAGGAATGGCAGGAGGAGGTGGTGTTCCTGCATAAGATCGTCGAGGGCGCGGCCGACAAGAGCTACGGCATCCATGTCGCGCGCCTGGCGCTGGTCCCCGGAAAGCGAT
>JBIIEC010000226.1:0-9676 GCA_044238045.1 Pirellulaceae bacterium
TGCCGAGCGCGGAATAGAGGTTCAGCGTCTCGCCGCCCCAGTAGAGGCTGATCAGGCCGAAGGGCACGGCGAGCGGCAGGGAGAAGAGGATGGTGAACGGATGCACCAGGTGTTCGTACTGCGCGGCGAGCACGATATACATGAAGACGAACGACAGCGCGAAGGTCCAGGTGAAATCGGTGAGTGTGCGTTCCAGTTCACGGCCGCGCCCGAGGATCTTGGTTTCGAAGCCGGCGGGAATGCCCAACTCCTCGGCGGCCTTCTGGATCTCGTCGATGCGGTCGCCCAGCGCGTAGCCGGCCGCGAGGTTGGCTCGCAGCGCGACCATCCGTTGCCGATCGAGGCGATCGATTCGCGCGGCCGCATTGCCGAAGTCGAAGTTGACGACGTTGTCGATGCGGGTCAGCACGGTGCCATCGGCACGCATGCTTCCGGAGCGGGGCATGTTCAAGCCGACCGCGGTCGGTCGCGCCCGGACGTACAACTGCGAGATGGATTCCACGTCCTGGCGGTCGATGCCCACCAGGCGCAGTTCCACATCGTAGGCATCGTCCACGGTCCGGTCGCGGTATCGCGAAACGCGGTCATCACCGCCCACCGCGACACGCAGGGTCTCGGCGATCTCCTGGACTTCGATGCCCAGGGCCGCCGCACGCTCGCGGTCGACGGAGACGAGCAGTTCGGGTTTGTCCAGCCGGAGGGTGGTATCGACATCCACTACGCCCGGGATCTTGGCCATTCGTTCCATCAATCGAGCGCTGAACGATGCCAGTTGTTCAGCATCGGGGCCGGTGATGGAGAAGTCGATGTCCACCGGGGCCCCTTGTCGCAGCGACGTCAGGTTGCGCACCGCGACGCGGACGTCGGGCACGGCGGCCAGTTGCGCCCGGATGGCACCCATCTTCTCGCTCTGCGTGAAGTTGCCGCGGTAGGCCTCGCCCGGATCGCCCTTCAGCAGGCCGCGCCACAGACGTCCCAGCGAGAAGGTCCGCTCGTGGATATCCTGCAGGCGCACATAGAGCTCGCCGCGGTTCACTCCACCAAACCCGCGTGTGCCCACGGTCGAGAGCACGAACTCCACTCCCGGCTCCGCTTCCAGGATCTTCTCCACCTCTAGGATCGCCTCGTTCGTCGCACTCAGGCTCGCGCCCTCCACGGTGCTGACCCGGATCTCGAACTCCGATTCGTCCACGTTCGTCGGGATGTAGTCCTGCTTGACGAGGTTGTAGAGGGGCACGTTGGCGGCGATCGTGGCCAGCGAGAGCAGCAGCACGAGCCAGCGGTGCTGCATCGAGAAAAGCAGCATGGCCATGTAGCTGGTCTCGATCCAGTGGTAGAAACCGGATCGCGAACTGGGAGCCTGGCTGTCCTTGCCGTGCGGCTTGAGCAGTTTGCTGCACATCATGGGAGTCAGCGTAAAGCTCACCAGCATCGAAACCAGGATCGCCACCGTGGCGGTGACGCCAAATTCATACAGCATCTTGCCCGTCACGCTGGAGAGGAACGACACGGGCAGGAAGACGATCACCAGCGAGAGCGTGGTGGCGAGCACCGCCATGCCGATCTCGCGCGTGCCGTCGATCGAGGCCCGGTAGGGATCGTAGCCCTTCTCTTCGATGTAGAAAAACACATTCTCCAGCACGACGATCGCATCGTCGATGACCACGCCGACCATCAGCACCAGGGCCAGCATGGTGACGTTGTTGAGGGTAAAGTTGAAGTAACGCATGAAGGCGAAGGTGGCGATGATCGACGTGGGGATCGCCACGGCGGCGATCAGCGTCGATCGCCAGGAACGCATGAAGAGCAGCACGGTGATGCAGGCGAGCAGGCTGCCGGAGATCAGGTGGCCTTCAATCTCGTGGAGCGCCGCGAGGATGTAGCGAGACTGGTCCTGGATCACGGTGACCTTCACGTCCTTCGGCAGCAGGCCCTCGCAGCGGGGCAGCCGTTCCTTGATCGCTTCGATCACGCGCACCGTGTTCTCGCCCGTCTGCCGCTGGATCTGCAATACGACGGCCGGAGTGCCATTGAGGCGGGCCATGGTGCGGACCTCCTTGGTGGTGTCCAGCACTTCGCCCAGGTCGCCCAGGCGCACGGGTACGCCGCCGGCGTTGGATACAACCAGCGAGTTGAAGTCGCGGGCCTCGGCCATGCGGCCCAGCGTCCGCAGCGAACGTTCACGGATCCCTTCATCGACGCGTCCGCCAGGCACTTCGGCATTCTGCCGCGCCAGCGCTTCGCGGACCTGCAGGATGGAGAGCCGGTGCGCGGCGAGCTGCCGCGCGTCGACGTTGACCTGCACCGCGCGGTCGGCCGCTCCGGCAATCGAGACCGATACGCCCGACGCCGTCTCCAGCACGCTCTTCACATAGCGATCGGCCAGGAAGAAAAGCTCGGCCGCCGTTCGCGGGCCGGATACGGCCAGGGTCACGACGGGCGACGAATCGGTGTCCTGCTTCTGTACGATCGGCGGATCGATGGAGGGAGGCAGGCGGTTGAGGATGCCCGAGATCGCGTCGCGGATATCCTGGATCGCCGCGTCGATGTTGCGGTTCAGGTTGAAGGTGACCATCACCATGGACGATCCGTCGGACGACATCGACCGCAGTTCCTCGATGCCCGACACGGTCGCCACCGCGTCCTCGATCGGCTGCGATACCTCCGACTCCACCTCCTGCGATGCAGCGCCGGGATAAGTCGTGCGGATCCAGACCGTCGGCATGTCCATGCTGGGGAAGCGATCGACACCCAGGTTGGGCATGGCCGTGAGCCCCGCGACCAGCAGGGCCATGATGATCATCAGCGCAAACACCGGGCGTTTGACGCAGATCTCGGCCAGCCAGTACATGAGCCACTTCCTCCAGTTCGATCGACACGCGTCGTTCGACCGTCACGCAGCCAGCCGCGTGGCATGGTCGATGAGGCGTTGAAATTCGCGAGGCGCGACGCGGTAATGCCGCCTGTCCGCGCCGCGGGGTCCGCCCCGTCGTCCCCGTTCTACAACTCCCGCTTCGCCGCGGACGCCGTTCCGTTCACCGTGCCCGACGACCGCTCGTCGGCCACGGACGCGGGCAGAGCAGTCACCTTGGCCTGCTGTCCTTGCTCGCCTTGCCGCAAGATCACATCGCCCTCGGCCAGGCCATCCAGGATCTCGACGCGGTCCGGTTCCTGGCGTCCCACGCGCACGACCACTTCGCCCGCCACGCCGTTGCTGACACGCCAGACCTTCTCGACACCGGCGAAGCGAATCAGGGCGGACCGTGGAATCACCATCGCCTGTGCTTCGGGGTTCAGCACCACTTCGGCTTCTGCAAA
The DNA here is from genome assembly GCA_044238045.1 of Pirellulaceae bacterium. GTDB lineage: Bacteria > Planctomycetota > Planctomycetia > Pirellulales > Pirellulaceae > CAZUJM01. Next base: position 3,319 of record JBIIEC010000226.1, read on the forward strand.
CAGTCCCGGCCGCAAGTCGGCCGACGGGTTCTCAATCGTTGCCTCGAAGAGCAGCGAGCGACTCATCTCGTCCAGGGCCGGGCTGATGCGCGTCACTACCGCTTCACGCGGCAGCTTGGACGACTCGATCACCAGCGCCAGCCGCTGGCCGATCTTCAGCGCCTGCGCGTGGCGTTCGGGAATCGTGCCCCGGAATCGCAGCACGCTGGTCTTCACCAGCGACACGAGCGGATCGCCGACCTGCACATAGGTGCCCGGCGCGACGAATCGGTTCTGGACCACGCCTTCGAACGGAGCCTGCACCTGCGCCTCGGCCAGGCGTTCCCTTGCCAGTGACAACTCGGCGGCACGCACGGAGATCATGGCGATCTTCTCGCGCACGCTGTTGATGGCCGAAGCGTGCCGGGCCTCACAAACACGCTCCTCCGCCTCGACCTGCTGGAGCTGGGCTTCACTGGCGGCGTTCTTTTCGGTGAGTTGCCGGATGCGTTCCACCTGCTGCTTGGCTTCATCCCACAGAGCCTGGGCCTCGCGGACGGGCGGGGCGTTGAGCGGGTTGAGGTTGGCCACGTCGTCTTCGGGCTTCAGCCCGACCGCGGCTCGAGCCTGCAGCCACTGCGCTTCGGTCTGCGCCACTGACAGCAGGAACTCCTCCTGGTCGAGGCTCAGCAGCGGCTGGGATGCCTGCACCGGGTCACCCAGGTCCACGTTCACTGCGATGATCCGTCCGGCCACCTTCGCTCCCACCGTCGTGATCTCGTCGGCCGCCAGGCTACCCTGCGTGCGGACGATCGACGGCCAGGGCTGCGGCGAGATGCTCATCACCGCCACCCTGATCTCCGGCAGCGGTGCTTCCTCGACCGCCAGCGGGCTCTCCACTTGCGGCGCGCAGCCGACGACGCGGACGAGCAGTGCCAGGCTGAACGCCATCCGCGCCGCGAGGCTCCCCCGGGAACGATGCCTCGAAGCGCGCACCCACGGTGCCGCCGCGCACGCAACGTCGACGTGGTTGCCACGACTTGGATTCATGGAGGAAAAGGAAAGTGTTTCGCGCATGAAACCGTCTGACAAGGGTGGGCGGGAAGGACGTGCCCGGCGTGGGGAGGGGATCCAGGGTCTAGTGTGAAGAGCGGGGGGGGGAAAGTCAAACCCGCACCCGGCTTGCCAAGGCGAATTCCGGTCGTCGGTCGCTCGTGGCACGGGAGATTACCCGCTCGACGCCCGGTGCGTTTCGCAGACTGAACGCGGCACGCGACGCAAGTTGTCGCCCGAGGAAGTTGTAGAATCAAGGAAGCATATCACCCCAGGGCGTTTTACGCGTGTGCGATGTACCCTAGCGCGGAGGAGAATAAATGGATCCCGACTTGGTGCGGCGACTTGAACACGACTTGGAACACGCGATCGGCGAAGCTTTTGGCCAGATGGGCCCGAAACGCCTGCCGCACCATCCGAGTCCCCATCTCCTGCACTTGATGGCCAAGGCGGCCGTCGCCGTCTACGAGGCGGTCGCGGACAACAGCGACCGCGACGGCTGATCGGTCCCCCCGCTACGCAACCGGCGCACGCCGTGTGCCGACTGCGAAACATGGCAGAGGCTGCGGTCGCGATACCGGCACTCCGTGGAACCACCATCACGCGACGGGACCCAGAGCGCACCGTCTCGGAGTGTTCCGTGAGCGGCATGTTTCGCGCCGGGCGTGCTAGGTAGCCGCTTGCAGCACATCGTGGATCACATGGCCGTGGACGTCGGTGAGTCGGCGTTCCAGGCCATTGTGATAGAACGTGAGACGCTCGTGGTCCAGGCCCAGCAGGTGGAGGATCGTGGCGTGCAGGTCGTAGACCGTGGCCGGATTCTCGACCGACTTGTACCCGAACTCGTCGGTCGCTCCGTAGCTGAACGCCCGCTTCACGCCCGCGCCCATCAGCCAGCAGGTGAAGCCGGTGGGATTGTGGTCACGTCCGCTGGCGCCCTTCTGGAACGTCGGCATGCGGCCGAACTCAGTGCACCAGACGACCAGCGTGTCCTGCAGCAGGCCTCGCTGCTTGAGGTCCTTGAGCAGTCCGGCGGCGGGCTGGTCGAGGATCGGTCCGTGCACGCTGTACTGCTGCTTGAGCACCTTGTGCCCATCCCAGTTGCTGGTGCCTTCGCCGCCCGTCTGGTAGGCGCCGTTGAAGAGTTGCACGAAGCGGACGCCCTGTTCCAGCAGTCGTCGAGCGAGGATGCAGTTGCGGGCGAAGCCGGCTTTGAGCGGGTTTTCCGTGTTGTCCGCCCCGTACATGCGCAGGATATGCGCCGGCTCGGTAGACAGGTCGCAGACGGCGGGCACCGTCAGCTGCATCTTGGCCGCCAGTTCATAGCTGGCGATCCTCGCTGCCAACTCCGTGTCACCCGGCAGCTGCGTCTCGAGATGGTGGCGGTTGAGGCGGAGCAGGAAGTCGCGCGTGGCACGGTCGGTGGACGCTTCCAATCCCGCCGGCGCGGCGAGGTGGCGGACCGGCTGCGCGGCGTTGAAGTCGGTGCCCTGGAAGACCGCCGGCAGGAAGCCCGGCCCCCAGTTGTTCACGCTGGCCTGCGGCTTGCCTCGCGGATCTGGGATCGACACATACGCCGGCAGGTTGCTGTTCTCGGAACCGAGCGCGTACACGACCCATGCGCCCATGCTGGGGAATCCATCCAGCGTGCTGCCCGTCGACATGAAGGTCTCGCCCGGGCCGTGCGTATTCGTCTTGCTGGTCATGGAGTGGATGAAGCACATGTCATCCGCCAGTTCGCCCATGTGGTCGACCAGCGTCGAGATCATCTTGCCCGACTCGCCGCGCGGTTTGAACTCCCACGGACTCTGCTGCAGATCGCCCTGCTCCCCCTGGAACGTGATCAGCTTGCCGCCCGGCATTGGCTGGCCGTGACGGCGGACCAGTTCCGGTTTGTAGTCCCAGGTGTCGAGGTGGCTGCACGCGCCGCTGCAGAAGATCACAAGCACATTTTTCGCGCGGGCAGGGAAGTGCGTGCGCCGAGGAGCGTTGGGCTGGCTCGGATCGATCACGGGACGGATCGGGCCCCGGCCCTCGCTGGGACCCGCACTCCCCGCATTGGGCGGCGCTGCATCCGGAGGCGAGGCAGTCTCCGCGCCGCGCAGCAGGCCTTGCTGGGCGAGCAGCTGTGCCAGGGCGATGCCGCTCAGTCCCGATCCGGCGTGGCCGAGGAACGTGCGGCGATTCAGCAGGTGCGCGATACTCAGCGGATGCATCGAAGGCAACTCCTTCAGGGACTCGACGGGGAACGACCGGATTGTCCCGGCAACCAACTCTCAGTCCAGGAATAGAAACTCGTTGGCGTTCAGCATCGCGCGGCAAAACGCGGCCAGCCCATGCTCGCCGATGAACTCGGCCGACCACCGCGTTTCGTCGGCATCCGGATCGCGACCGAACGCATGTCCGAAGGCGCATCGCACCTGGGCTTCAGGATCGTCTCCCGCCTCAAGTTGCAGGCGTTTGGCAAAGATCCCGGCCTGCTGCAGCACGAAGTCGCTGTTGAACAGGTTCAGTGCCTGCAGCGGCGTCGTCGAGCGACTGCGGGTGGGCATCACCTGGCCGCCGTCGGGACAGTCGAAGATGCCGAAGACGGCATCCTGCTCCTGCCGAATCTTTGTCATGTAGATCATGCGCCGCCACTCGTTCGGTCCCCACTGCTTGCGGGGGAAGTAGTGGTGTACCGTCTCCGGGATCACCTCGAACACGTTGTAGCCTTTGCCGCCCAGTTGCAGGTTGAGCGATCCGCTGGCCATCAGCATGCAGTCGCGGATCGCCTCCGCTTCCAGTCTTCGTGGCGGGAACCGCCACAGCAGTCGGCTGGCTGCATCGGCGGCGAGCCCCTCGGGTTGCGGATGGCTCGACTGACGATAGGTGCTCGACATCAGCACCAAGCGGTGCAACCATTTCATGGACCAGTCGTGTTCCATGAAACGAGCGGCGAGCCAATCGAGCAGTTCCGGATGGCTGGGGGGGACGCCGTTCGCGCCGAAGTCGCTGGGCGTCGCCACGAGGCCGGTGCCGAAGTGGTGCTGCCAAATTCGATTCACCAAGACGCGCGCGGTAAGCGGATTGTCGTTACTCGTCAGCCAGCGGGCGAGTGCCACGCGCCGGTCCTGCTCCGCCGCGCCGGTATCCAGTCCCAGCGAGCCGATCACGCCGATGGCATCCGGCTTCACCTGTTCACGCGGCGCCATCGGATCGCCGCGATACAGACGATGCGTGGCTCCGGGCGTGGCGAACGTACCGATGTACGCGACAGGCATCGCGACCTGCAGTTCCGCCAATTGCTGTCGCAGTTGCTCGGTGCGCCGACGATTCTCCTGCGCGACGGTCGCCGCCTCGGCGGGCAGTCGAGCGATGAACGCGAAGGGATCGGGTGTGCCCAGGGCCGCTGGTTGTCGGTCGGCCGAACTGGCGACGACTGTCCATTGTCCGTGGGTCGTCGCCACCTCGATGCGGTATTCGGTCGCGACGCGATCGGCAAAGGCTCCGCGTCGATCGCGACCCCATTCGATCCGCTCGATGCGCGTCACCGCCGGCAGTTCAATCTCCACCCAACCGGTATTGGCGGTGTCGGCGATCCAACTTCGCTCGTTGCCGTACTGACCGTCGATGAGGTGGGCCAGTTGATGGATCGCATGGCCTGGCAGCGTGCCGGAAGCGGCCGCCTTCGCGCCGGCCGACGCGAGCGCAACATTCCTGCCACGCGACGCGTCGCCACTGGCGGCCGTGTCCTTCGATTCATCGTCGCGCGGCGCGGGATCCGGCTTCGCGTCCGTCGCCGCGAAGATCTCCAGTTCGTCGATCCCCGGTTCGCCTCCACCCGCCGTGGCCGAGATGGTGAATCGCACCCAGCGGGCCTCGATCGGCGGGAAGCGGTCGACATTGTGCGTGGGCTGCACCGGCTCGCGCAGTCCGCTGGCGGCAGGCACCGGGTTCTGAGCGGCTTGGGCCGCGAGCTGGGCTCGCTGTTCCTCGAGGACGCGGAGCTGCGCGTTCACTTCCTCGACGCGCGCGGCAACGGCCGTTGCATCCGGCGAGCGCACGGGACGCTCGCCGTGCGTGACGCCCGCGAACACAGCCTGGATCGAATAGTAGTCCTGCTGCGAGATGGGATCGAACTTGTGGTTGTGACACCGTGCGCAGCCGACGGTCAGCCCCAGGAAGGCCGTGCCGGTCGTGTTGATGATGTCGGCCAGTTCGTCCTGGCGCTGCATGAGCGTCAGGTTGATGTCGGGACTCTTGACGCGGTCGAACGGCCCGGCCACCAGGAATCCGGTAGCCACATCGTTGCCCAGGGCATCGCCGGCGATCTGTTCGCGCACGAACTGGTCATAAGGCAGATCGCCGTTCAGGCTGCCGATCACATAGTCGCGGAACGGATAGGCGCGCGGCCGTTCGGGATTCGTTTCGAAGCCGTCCGACTCGCCAAAGCGAATCACATCGAGCCAATGCCGGGCCCAGCGTTCGCCGTAGCGGGGGCTCGCCAGTACGCGGTCGACCAACTGCTCATAGGCCGTCTCGGACGCGTCGTGCACGAAAGCGTCCACTTCGGCGATCGACGGCGGCAGGCCCAGTAAGTCCAGGTAGAGGCGTCGAATGAGCTGTCGGCGGTCTTCGTCAGGCGACGGCCGCAGACCGGCCGTTTGCAGTTGGCGCAGGATGAATGCGTCGAGGGGCGTGCGCACCCAGTCACGCAGCTCGGGGGGCGCATCGAGGGAGGGCGGGGGCGCCGCATGAACGGGCTGGAACGACCAGTGGTCCGTGGTGGTCCGCGTCTCCACGCCCGCATGTTCGTCCGGCCAGTTCGCGCCCTGCTCGATCCAGCGCCTCAGCACCACGCGCTGCGCATCGCTCAACGGCGCGACCTGTCCCTCGGCCAACTCGTCGCGCGGCGGCATCACGAGTCCCTCGTCCCCGTCGGCGCTGACCAGTCGCAGCAGTCGACTCGTATCGGGCTGGCCGGGAGCGATCGCTACTTCGCCCGAATCGCCGGCGCCGACGGCCACCGTGCGCACATCCAGCCGATAGTTGCTTTCCTGACGCTCGGGCCCATGGCACGCATGGCAATGGGCCGCGAAGATCGGCAGGACATCGCGTTGGAAATCGACGACGGTCGACGGATCCTCGGAAGCCGCCGCGGCAGGTTGCGGCTCCTCGGCTTCAGTCGTGGGAATCGGTGTCGAAACGGACAGGCTGGCGAGCAAGGCAACGCCCGACAGCAGTTGTCGAACGATCAGACAGCGCGACGCGCGGTGGATGGGGACTGTCGGCATCGAATCCTACCTAACTGCGAAAGCAAACCCAACGTGAACAGGGCCAGGCC
>JBIIEC010000609.1:0-2844 GCA_044238045.1 Pirellulaceae bacterium
CGACACGAACCAAGGTGCTCATTATCCTGACGGGCGCGAGGAAGCTGCCGTGGGGTGGCGATGCGAAAATAACAGAAGGTGGATTGCCATGATGTTCGTGGGATGGAACAAGGCGTCGGCGGCAACTGCTGCGGCGTGGAGCGGCCTGCTTCGAGCAACGGGGCACTGCTGCGTCGGATTGCTGCTCGCCAGGATAGCGGTGGTGTCGATGTGGGCCGTGATGGTGGCAGCCTCGGTATCGTCCGTCGCGGGAGCGGAGGAGTGGCCGCAGTGGCGCGGACCGCGCGGCAATGGCATCACGCGCGAGCAGGGCGCGCCGACGGAGTGGTCGGCGGAGGGCCAGAAGGGCGTGGCGTGGCGCACGCCGCTCGCCGAACCCGGCAACTCCACGCCCATCGTCTGGGGCGACCAGGTCTTTGTCGCGCAGCCGGATCGCGCCGGCAAGCAACGCAAGCTGCTGTGCTTCAGCCGTATCGACGGAAAGCTGCTGTGGGAACAGGGCGTGCCGTACGAGGGAGAGGAGCCCACGCACGAGACGAATCCGTTCTGTTCCGCTTCGCCGGTGACCGATGGCGAGCGCGTTATCGTCTGGTACGGTTCCGCCGGCCTCGTCGCGTACGACATGCAAGGCCAGGAACTGTGGCGACGCGACCTCGGTGAGCAGCGACACAAGTGGGGCTACGGCAGTTCGCCGATCCTCGTGGGCGATCTCTGCATCCTCAGCTTCGGGCCCGGCGTGAACGAGTTCCTGCTGGCCGTCGACAAGAAATCGGGCGAGACGCGCTGGAAGCTGGATGCGATCAGCAACGAACAGGAGCTGGCGTTCAGCGGGAACGAGAACGCTGGCAACGCCGATCCGAACACGGAGGGCAAGAGTCGCGCGGAGATCCTCCGAGGTGCCTGGAGCACTCCGATCCTGGTAGATGTGGACCAGCGGCAGGACCTGGTGGTGACGCTGCCGCGTCGCATCCTGGGCCTCGATCCGCAGACGGGCCAGGAGCGTTGGATGAGCGGCGGATACTCGCCGCTGGTGTACGCTTCCCCGATGGCCGGCGACGGTTCACTGCTGGTGCTGGGCGGCTACTTCGGCGCGTCGATGGCGTTGCGGACGGGCGGCCAGGGTGACATCACGGAGTCACATCGCCTCTGGCACAAACCGCGCGACGGCCTGTGGCTTGGTACGGGAGTGATCCACGAGGGGCATGCGTACCTGTGTGACATGGGCGGCATCGCGCACTGCCTGGAAGTGGCCACGGGCGTGGAGAAGTGGAAGAAGCGACTGGAAGGCACGGGCGGGCAGGGCACCACCTGGGGCAGCCTGACCATGACCGCCGATGGGTTGGTCTATGTCATGAACCAGACCGCCGATACCTTCGTGTTCCGCGCCACTCCGGAAAAATACGAGGAGGTCGCGCGGAACTCCTTGAACGAGATGACCAACTCCTCGGTGGTGATTGCCGGCGGTGACGTGATTCTTCGTACGCATGATGCGCTGTGGTGCGTGCGGCGCCGATAGCTCGCCGCGCGGAACGGACCTGATTCGTGAACGAAGGGCAGCGGGGCGAACGCATGAAGATTGCCGGCGTGCAGTGCGATGTGGTATTCAAGGACAAGCAGGCGAACCTGCGTCGCATGGAGGAGTTCGCGGAGCAGGCGGCCGCGGCCGGCGCGGGACTGACGGTGTTTCCGGAATGCGTGCTGGCGGGATACTGCTTTGAATCGCTGGAGGAAGCGCGGCCCTTTGCGGAGTCGATCCCGGGGCCGGCGACGGAAGCGATGGCAGCGGTCTGCAAGCGACTCGGCATGCATCTGGTGTTCGGGATGCTCGAGCTGGACGGTCCGGCGATCTACAACGCGGCGGTGCTGGTCGGCCCCCAAGGGCTGGTGGCCTCCTACCGCAAGGTGCACTTGCCCTACCTGGGCATCGACATGTTTACCTCCTACGGGGATCGACCCTTCGCCGTGCACGACGCGGGAGAAGTCCGCGTCGGCATGAACATCTGCTACGACGCGTCGTTTCCCGAGGCGGCCCGCAGTCTGATGCTGCTGGGAGCCGACCTGATCGCGCTGCCGACCAACTGGCCGCCCGGCTCGGAATGCGTGGCGCAGGCCACGATCCGTTGCCGCGCGCTGGAGAACAGTGTCTACTTCTTGGCCGTGAATCGAGTCGGGACGGAAAATGGCTTTCCGTTCATCGGACAGAGCCAACTGGTCGATCCACGCGGCAACGTGATCCACCACTCGCTCCACGATCGCGAGGAGATCTTTTACGGGGACGTCGATGTCCATCTGGCACGGCGGAAGCATCTGCGCCGGGTGCCGGGGAAGCATGAAGTCGATCGCCGCGCTGATCGGCGTCCGTCGATGTACGGGCTGCTGGTGGAGCCGCACGCGTTGAAGTCGCCAGGCCGCGATTGAGGCAGTGGCGCGAGGTTTCGAAAGTCACACAATCGAAGACCCACACGCGAACGGGTGAAGGGAGCAGGGGAATGGCCGATCGAGTGTTCGCCGTCGCGGCACATCCGGATGATATCGAGTTCGTGATGGCGGGAACGCTGCTGCTGCTCAAGGAAGCCGGTTATGAACTGCACTACATGAACCTGGCGAACGGCTGTTGCGGTTCCCAGGAGACGGATGCCGAGACGACGGCTCGCATTCGACGCGAGGAAGGCCGCCGGGCGGCCGAGTTGATCGGCGCGACGTTCCACGAGAGCCTCGTGAACGACCTGGAGATCTTCTACGACCACGCGACGCTGGTCCGGCTGGCGGCCGTGATGCGGAAGGTCTCGCCGCGGATCCTGCTCGTGCACTCGCCGCAGGACTACATGGAAGACCACATGAACG
>JBIIEC010000227.1:0-5000 GCA_044238045.1 Pirellulaceae bacterium
AGTCGGTGCGGGTGCGGGTGGGCGCGGAGCTGGTGGATGTCACGCGAGAGATCCGGCGACCGGAAGTCAGCGCGGCCGTCAGTCGCGTGGCCGATAACCTGCCGATACGCCGACACCTGAGCGACCTCCAGCGGCGGATCGCCGCCGAAGGCGACCTCGTCACCGAAGGCCGCGACCAAGGCACGGTCGTATTTCCTGAAGCGTGCTGCAAGATCTATCTCACGGCCCAACCCGACACCCGCGCCCATCGGCGATACGAGGAACTGGTCCAGCGCGGCACCCCCGTGGCATTCCAGGAAGTGCTTCAACAGCTGGTGGAACGCGACCAACGCGACTCCGAACGCGTCGAAGGCTGCTTGAAAAAGGCCGCAGGCGCCGTCGAGTTTGCCACCGATGGCCTCACCAAGGATGAAGTGCTCGACGGCCTCGAACGGCTCGTTCGTGCCCGACTGCAGCTGTGAGTGACAACTTAGAGTGACAACGCAGGCCGACAACCACGCTTGGTGGCGTTGAACCACCCGTCGGCAACCCGCATGTTTTGATCGAGAAACGCAATGCCTCCTGCGCGTTTTTTCTCCCGCGTTGCGAATTCTTCCAACGCGAAGCTTTCTCGGCTTTTTCACCCAAAGTCACTGTCTGGAGCGGATGCACTCCATTAGACTGGCGACCGGTTCTGGCGAACGCGCGGCTGCACGAGGCCCGGGCTGGCCGGGGATCGTCGTGCGAAGCGCACGGCGACTCGATCCCTGCTCTTAAGCAGTACCCGGCGCGAATTCCACGCGAACCGCGTTTCAACAACAGGCTCCGGTCGGTGAGCCTGTTCTCTTTTTTCATGCTCAGAGGAAGAAACCATGAGACACCGCACACGCATGCAACGAATCACGACGACGGCCGCAGCCTTGGCGCTGCTGTCGAGCCCGGCGCTGGCCATCGACTGGACGGCCGGAACGGGGGCCTTTGGAGTGGGCTCGAACTGGGACGGCGGTTCGGTGCCGCAGCAGGGCGACGAAGCGTTGATCAACAACGGAGGCACGGCCGAACTGAAGAGCGGCGATCAGGAGTTCCAGACGCTCCGCCTGGGGGTCGACGGCGGCTCGGGCAACTTCATCCAGACGGGCGGCACGCTGATCGCCAGCGGCGCGTTCTTTGGTGATACGGGATCGTCGAACGGCACGATCAAGGGCGGTGAGTTCAAGATCGGCGGTGACAGCATCCATGTCGGCCTGAGCCCCGGCGGCTCGGGCACTTTGACGATCAACGACCCCAAGTCGCTGGTCACCTCGGGCGACGATTTCCAGCTCGGCCGCGAGGGAACGGGCACGCTGAACTTCTCGGCCGGACAGTTGCGAGCCGGTTACACGGTCGTGGCCAAGTTTGGCACCGGGATCTGGAACCAGTCGGGTGGGTTCTTCGATCAGGACTTCGGCGACGTGGAAATCGGAGACGGCGGACGTGAAAACCAGGCGGATACGCCCGGCCCGCGTTCCGGAATCATCAACCTGTCGGGCGGCTTCATGCAGGTGGCCGACCACTTTGCCATCGGTAACCGCCGAGGCTCCGGCGTCGTCACCATCACGGGCGGCGCCCTGATGGTCGATGGACGCGGGGACAGCACCCTGTACATCGGCCGCGGAAACGACAATCCGCCGGGAGTCGGCGGCCCGACCTCGCTGGAAATCCTTGGCGACGATGCCACCGTGCTCGTCTCGGGAAATCTGTCGATGAACGCTTCCGATGTCAGCTCCAAGTCGACGCTGATCGCGACCATCACGGGTGCGACACACACCCCCATTCTGGTCGGCGGCGACGCCCTGATCGACAACGGCCACTTGGAAGTGAAGACGCTTGCCTACACGCCCGCTGCGGGGGACATGTGGACGCTGGTTCGAACGGGAGTCGAATTGACCAACCTGGCCACAGCCGTCGATGGGCAGATTGCCGCCCAGGGCTACGACGTGCCGGTCCATGCCGATCCGGCCGTCTTTGGCACGATCCAGGGCCGCTTCCGCAGTGTGACAACTCCCGCCCTGCGTCCCGGCCTCAGCTGGCAGGTCGACTACTCGACCACCGAGGTCAACCTGAAGGTGGTCGGTGCGGTTGTTGAAGTCAAGGGCGATTTCAACGGCAACAACGTCCTGGATTCGGGTGACATCAACATCCTGTCGGCCTCGGTACGAGCGGGCGACAACGTCGTCGGTTTCGACCTGAATGGAGACAAGCTGGTCAATCAGGCCGATCGCGACGTCTGGGTCAACGACCTCAGGAAGACCTACTACGGCGACGCCGACCTCAACGGCCAGTTCGACACGACCGATCTGGTGGCCGTCTTCCAGGTGGGCCGATACGAAACGGGCCAAGATGCCCGCTGGGAGCAAGGCGACTGGAGCGGCGATGACCGGTTCGACTCCAGCGACTTCGTGGTCGCCTTCCAGGCCGGCGGCTTTGAGAAGGGTCCGCGCGCGGCTGTCTCGGCCGTTCCGGAGCCCGGCAGCCTGACGCTCTTCGGCCTGGCCGCCCTCGGCCTGCTGGGCGTTCGCCGCCGTTCTCGCTAGTCGACCGCTGCGATCCGAACGGATCGTTCAGGCTTAAAACGCCGAAAGGCCTCCGAACTTCGTAGTTCGGAGGCCTTTTTTGTTGGAGCCTGGGCGTCCGGGGTGTTCACGGCAGCCGACGAGTCACCAGTACAACTCATGCGAGCGACACTTGGCGAGTGCCTGCTACTTGGGCTGCGGCGTTCCCGGCATCAAGCCGCGCGACGGCCCGGCTACTCCCTGCCCTGCCATCTGGCAAGGTTTCCGCTTCGGTGGTACCCTCGTCCTGCTCGGGGCATGCGGTCAGCAGCCATGTCGTCCGGGGAGCTTGAGCGGCCGGTCCCATCGGTTGACCGTCGCTGCTGGCTGCCAAAGCTCGGTGGACTCCTGCTCGTCACCATCGCATGCCCCCGCCGCCCGGATCGTTGTCGCGCCTCCAACGCAAGGTGTTTGCAGACAACTCGCGATCCCCAGCGTTCTCCAAGACGCATCCAGGAGCCCAGAACGCCCATGAATCCATCATCGATCGAAATACTCGCCACAGTACTGTTCGTACTCGCCGTACTGCACACCTTCCTGGTGAAGCGATTCAGCCAATGGGCTCATCACTATCCCCAAGGATCCATCCCCGAAAATGTGCTGCACTTCCTTGCGGAAACGGAGGTCGTCTTTGGCCTGTGGGCTTCGCTGCTGTTCGTTGGCATCGCCTGCATCCAGGGGTCGATTGGAAAAGCGGTCGAGTACATCGAGAAGCTGAACTACACTGAGCCCAAGTTCGTGCTGGTCGTGATGGTGGTCGCCGCCACGCGTCCGGTCGTGATGCTCGCCGAAAAAATCCTCGCCGGTGTTGCCCGCCAGCTGCCAATTCCCGATGGACTGGCCTTCTACATCACCGCCCTCGCCGTCGGCCCGTTGATCGGATCGCTGATCACCGAGCCTGCGGCGATGACGTTGCTGGCCATTACGCTGAAACGCCGCTACTTCGATCATGGCATCAGCCAGCGGCTGGCCTACGCCACCCTCGGACTGCTCTTCGTGAACGTCTCCATCGGCGGTACGCTTACCCACTTCGCCGCTCCCCCGGTTCTCATGGTCGCCCATACCTGGGGCTGGGATACGGGCTTCATGGTGTCCAACTTTGGATGGCGAGCGGCCGCCAGCTGCTTGGCGTCAACCCTGCTGGTCGCTGTCGTGTTTCGCCGGGAACTGCTGTCCCTGGAGCCGATCGAAAGCCGCAAGGGATACATCCCAGCCTGGCTGACGTCGCTGCACCTGCTGTTTTTGGCCGCCGTCGTCTTCTTTGCCCACCATCCGGACGTTTTCTTCGGCGTTTTCATGCTCTTCCTGGGCATGGTCACGGCCACGCGCGAATACCAGGACGGCCTGAAACTCAAGGAGGGACTGCTGGTCGGTTTCTTCCTCGCGGGCCTCGTGACCCTCGGCAGCCTGCAGGAGTACTGGCTGCGGCCGCTAATCAGCAACTTGAGCGGCTCCACGCTGTATTTCGGAGCCACCGCATTGACCGCCGTGACGGACAACGCCGCGTTGACCTACCTCGGCTCCCTGGTCGAAGGCATCGGTCCGGACCTGAAGTACGCCCTGGTGGCCGGAGCCGTCACCGGCGGCGGCTTGACGGTGATCGCCAACGCCCCCAACCCGGCCGGAGCTGGTATCCTGCAGTCGGCCAAGGTCTTTGAAGGCGAGGGAATCAGCCCGGTCGGCCTGCTGCTGGGAGCGATCCCGCCCACGTGCATGGCCATCATCCTGTTCTGGTTTGTTTGATCGGCTGAAGCGAACCTTCCCGAACGCAACCGCCTGGCCCTTATTTTGCCACACCACCCGAACACACCCCGGGGAGGTCAGCGGTTCGCGGGCACGGTACCGCATCCTTGCGGAGCGACCAAGGGCCTTGGTGAATGCCCAGACGGACGGCCCCGGTCTGCACCAGTCTTGCAGGCTGGGGGCCACGCAGAGGGACCAGCCAACAACTCTCGGCACACGGCGAGGCGGTGAAGCTATCTTCACGGTCATCTCGAAGGAACGTGTTTTCACGCGAATGCATTGCCTTGTTCGGAGCGAACGTCGCTGAGCGTATGGTGATTCAGCGTCACGCCACCGCACAGTCAGCGATATCCCAACTGGCCATGCCTGGGATCGCATAGGTTGGCCAGGCGTTGGGCGCTGCCGACGCCGTCAATCGTGGCATAGCCCCCAACGCCAGCAGCAATCGCGGATCGGTCGCGCCGCGTCCGGGCGGCCCTGCTACCGCCTGGATCTTGCCCAACCACTGTCCCAGGTCCAAGGCCAGCACGGCCGACCAGATCGCCCCGGAAAGGGCTGGTTCGAATCGAGCATCTCGTCGCGTGCCCCAAAGTGCATCTTCACCTGGTCACGCTGGGGCGTGCGGTGGCTTGGCGTACCACCCTGCAACTTCGGCTTGACCAACTTGCGGTTGGAATCGTCTTGCGG
>JBIIEC010000227.1:7500-9661 GCA_044238045.1 Pirellulaceae bacterium
TTCACGGCGGACGAAGCAACCGAAATCAAAGTCCGCGAGGCCCAGCCCAACGCCTTCCGCGGCTGCCTCCACCCCCACGACTTCACGGGGTTCGCAGTTGAAAAGGCCTGAATCCAAGCCATCGGGCGCGCTTGGAATCGCGTTTCCGCTACCCAGGACCCGCCGCAACACGGGCCTCACGCGGCTTTGCGAAGCCTCGGGAACGAGGCTGGAGACGGAGAACACCGCCGCAGACTACGCAGACGGCCGAAATTGACACGCAGGCCCAGGGCGACGCGATTCTGGGCAGGAAGCAGGAAGTCGGACGCGTCAGGCGTCGCCGTAGCGGTCCGCCAGACGCCGCACCGTTTCCGCCATCGCCCGACGTGAAGCTGCCGGCGAAAGCAACTCCGCTTCAGCACCCAAGGCCAAGACCCGGGGAATGATCTCCAGGTCGTGCGCCGCCTTCACCGTCAGGATCACGCTGCCATCCGGCTGCTTCTGCACCTGCTGCTCCGGATGCCAGGGATCCTCCTCAATCCATGGCGCCGCGAAAGCACTCACGCGGATCCGGAAGTTCTGCAGCTTGCCGCCCGTGAAGATACCTACACTCTCACGCAGATGACGCTCCAACTGAAACTCGTCCCGCGGCGTGAACCACTTGTCCAGCGCCGTCGCTTTGCGGAACCGATCGAGCTTCAGATGGCGAATTCGTTCACCATCCTCCGGCACCTCGCAGGCATCCGCCACCACATACAGACTGCCACGATAGAGAGCGATTCCATACGGCTCGATCTTCCGCGTCGTCGGCTTGTCCTGGCCCAGCGGCTGGTACGCCACCTCCATCACCCGATGCTCCTCGATCGAACGATGGATCGTGCTCAAGATCCCCTGCTGCTTCTCGTAGCTCTTGGCCGGCATCCCCAGTACATGGAGCATGCGGCGATACTTCTGGTAGTGCTGCCAGACCCCCTCCGGCAGACTCTCCTTCACCTTTGTCCAGAACGATTCGATGCCGATCCAGAACGCCGTGCCCGCCAGCGGCGTCAACAGGTCGCGCGCCATGCTCAGCGCCATCAACTCCGTGGCCGACGCTGCGATCGAATGCGAACCGCGAAAACGCGGCCCCAGCAGCCAGACCTTGCCCCGCGTCCCCATGTCCTTTGCGCTGATGTCGATGCCCGCCGCCTGCAACGCTTCGATGTCACGGCGCACACTGCGATCGTGAAGCGACGTCAGCCCCAACTCCCCCACCAGGTCGTCACGCAGTTCCGTCAACGTCCTGCCAAAACGATTTCGCTCCAGAATCTGCAAAATCCGGTGCTGGCGGATCAGCTGTTCGTTTCGAGCCATCTTCATCTCCTGTGCTGCGCGTGACTCAAGCTGCTCGGTCGCGGGCTTCGCGTGACAAGCCTAGGGCACTCGCACGCGGGAAATCAACCCCCAAGCATGCCGGGTTCCCGGTAGTCGCCTCGCGCCGTAAGCCGAACCAGCGGGCGCCATCCAGCGTCGAGGCGTCTGGGGCGGGCTAGATTCGGCATGAGGCGTGCGCCGACTACAGCTCGCGCCATTTGCTGACTGTTGCACTCCGCGGCGAGAACCGCGTCAGGGCTTCGGTTGCAGCAGAAGGGTATGCAGGTCCATCAGGTAGCCCTGCACCGGGCCGGATGAACGCAAGACGATGCGTGAGCGTCCTGCGGGCAGATGCAGCGTACCGGTCCGCGTCCAACGATAGTTTTCCCAGGTCCCTGTCGACTCCACCTGCCCCGTCAACCGCTGGTCGCCGCAGACGATCGCATACTGGTTTCCCGCCGTCTCCGCGGGGCATGCATAGTGCAACGTCACCGTGTAGTCCGCATCCTCCGGCGACTCCACCGTCCAAGCCGCGTAGTCCTGGCCGCTCGACCAGAAGCCCAGGTTCGTGTTCGCTTCCTCGTACACCAGCGACGGCCCGTAGATCTCCGCATGCATGGCCAGCAGCCGCATCGAACCATCGTTCCAGAGCGGCACCAGTTCCGGACGGTTTCCCGGAAACGACTTCGGCTGGGCCTGGCGTGACTGCAAGAACGCGATCAGGTCCGCCATCTGCTCCGCGGACAGCTCACGTTCCAGCCCTTCCGGCATCAACGACCGTTCCGTGGCCTGCACCCGTTCGACCTGTTCCCGCAGTACCGCGACCCGC
>JBIIEC010000228.1:0-9658 GCA_044238045.1 Pirellulaceae bacterium
GCCAGCCCCGATGATCGCCTCGCACGACTCCGCCAACGCAAACTCCAGGTCGAGGACCACCTCGATCGCCAGCGAGCCGCCACCCGCCTGGATGCGAGCCCCGATGTGTCCGTGCCGCCAAGCCCCTCCGCCGGGACCGGCCCTGTCGATATCCTGGGCGGCCACAAAGACCAAGCCACCGCGCCACCGCCCGGCCTCGCGACGCCCGACGCGGTTGCCGAGGCCGATGACTACACCGGGCGACTGCTGCGTGCCAAACGCCAGGCGCGCAAGGAGCCGCCGCCCGGCGAATGATGGACGCGGCGCATTCATCGCTTGTACGCGCGACAATCGGGTTTGGGTTCCCCCCGAAGGCCCATGGGCCACGCGACAGACTCCGTGGCCCTCCGTGGTAAAAAAAGGATCCTGCCGCCCGAGTGAACTTAACCACGGAGGACGCGGAGGAGGCATGGACGGGATCGTCGCCACTCCGCATCCCCTGGTCGCGCACCGACCCGTTACACTGTCCAGACCCACGACGATCGCCGCCGTCGCTGATTCGCGCCGACGGACGACCCGGCCCCAGGAGAGCCCCACGCCATGAGCGCCGCCGAAACGATGCAGCAGCAGGCCGACGAGTTCCGCCAGCGATACGAAGCCGTCCGCCGGGAGATCGGCCGCGTCATCGTGGGCCACGACGACATCGTGCAAGGCGTGCTCACATGCCTCTTCGTCGGCGGCCACTGCCTGCTCGAAGGCGTCCCGGGCCTCGGCAAGACAATGCTCGTCCGCACGCTGGCCCAGGCCCTCAGCCTGCACTTCTCCCGCATCCAGTTTACGCCCGACCTCATGCCCGCCGACATCCTCGGCACCAACATGGTCATGGAAGCGCCCGACGGCCGGCGCGTCTTTGAATTCCAGAAGGGGCCGATCTTCACGCAGATCTGCCTCGCCGATGAAATCAACCGGGCGACCCCCAAGACGCAGTCCGCGATGCTCGAAACCATGCAGGAAGGTTCGATCACCGTCGGTGGCCAACGCTATGAACTCGAGAAACCGTTCCTCGTCATGGCCACGCAGAATCCGATCGAGCAGGAGGGAACCTACCCGTTGCCGGAAGCGCAGCTGGATCGATTCTTCTTCAAGCTGATCGTCGGCTATTCCACGCGTGAGCAGCTGAGTGCGATCGTGGACCGCACGACGCGAGGCGAGCAGGTGCAGGCATCGCCGGTGATGGACGGCGCCGAGATCCTGCGCTGGCAGGCGCTGGTGCGCGAAGTGATCCTCGCGCCGCATGTGCAGGACTACCTGGTGCGCCTGACCATGGCCACGCACCCGGAGGGGCCGTTCGCGCAGCCCGCGACGAACCAGTACCTGCGCTGGGGTGCCAGCCCGCGCGCGGCGCAAACGATCGCCCTGGCCGCGAAGGTGCGGGCGCTGCTCGACGGTCGCTTCAACGCCAGCTTCGAGGACATCCGCCGCGTCTATCTGCCCGCCCTGCGCCATCGCGTCATCCTCAACTTCGAAGCCCAGGCGGAGGGCGTCGACACCGACGACGTGCTGCTCCGCATCCTCGAATCGCTGCCGGAACGCTCCGACGCCTGATTCCACTTCGCGATGCGCCCGGCGTGGCACGCCGCCGCATGGTCCGTTCCCCTTCGATCCTTCGACCGCCTTCCCCCTGCTTCCGCGAGACAATCCGTGACGGACGCCTCAACGCACGATCCGCTGTTGTCCCCCGAGCTGCTCGCGCAACTGGAGCGGCTGGAGCTGACCAGCCGCAAGGTGTTTCGCGGCCGCATGAAAGGCGAGCGCCGCAGCCGGCGGAAGGGGCAGAGCGTGGAGTTCGCCGACTTCCGCAACTACGTCGCGGGCGACGACCTGCGTTTCATTGACTGGAACCTGTTCGCGCGCCTGGACCGGCTCTTCCTGAAGATGCACCTGGAGGAAGAGGACCTGCACTTCCACGCGCTGATTGACACCAGCACGTCGATGACGTTCGGCGAACCCTCGAAGCTGGACTACGCGCGGCAGCTGGCGGCGGCGCTGGGCTACATCGGCCTGTGTCGCGCGGACCGCGTGAAGATCGAAGCCCTCGGCCAGCCCGCAAGCCGCCCGGCGCCGGCGTTCCGCGGTCGCGCCAGCCTATGGCGGATGCAGGAACACCTTCGCCAGATGCCGGCTGACGAGAATGTGTCACTGGCCGAAGGCGTTCGCAACTTCTGCCTCCGCAATCCCCACCAGGGCATCTTGGTGCTCATCACCGACCTGATGGACAAGCAGGGGTACGAGCAGGCGCTGCGGTACCTCGTGGCCCGCAACCTCGATGTGTACTTGGTGCACGTGCTGTCGCCGGAGGAGCTGGAGCCGCAACTGGCGGGGGACCTGCGGCTGGTGGATAGCGAGGACGCGGACGTGGCCGAGATCACGGTGAGCCGTCCGCTGCTGGATCGGTATCGTCGCACGCTGGAGGCGTTCCTGGCGGGCGCGCGCGAATTCTGCAACCGCCGCGACATCACCTACCTGGTCGCCAACACGAACCTTCCCGTCACGAACCTGGTGACCAACTACCTGCGGCAGCGAGGCCTCGTGCGATGAACGCCTGGCTGGAACCCATCACGCGCACCTACGGCACGCTGTCGGGCTGGCAGTGGCTGGTGCTGCTGGCGATCCCGCCGCTGATCATGCTGCTGTATTTTCTCAAGCTGCGGCGACAGCCGGTCGCGGTGCCCAGCACCTACCTGTGGCGGAAGGCGATCGAGGACCTGCACGTCAACAGCCTGTGGCAGCGCCTGCGCCAGAACCTGCTGCTGTTCCTGCAGCTGCTGACGGTCGGACTGGCGATCCTGGCTTGCCTGCGACCTTCGTGGGAAGGTTCCCAGCTGGTCGACAGTCGCTATGTGTTCCTCATCGACACCTCGGCCAGCATGTCGGCTACGGACATCGCGCCGACACGCCTCGAAGCGGTGAAGCGGCAACTGGTCGAACTGATCGACAAGCAACTGCGCCCGGGCAGCGTCGCGATGGTCGTGAGTTTCTCGGACCGACCGCTGGTGGAGCAGCCGTTTACCGACAACCGCAACCAGCTGAAGCGACGCATCGAAGCGATCCAGCCGACGCAGCGGACAAGCGACTTGGAGGGTGCGTTGCGATTCGCGGCAGGCCTGGCGAACCCCGGGCGCACGGCGACGGACGAGACCGACGTGGCGGCGGCCGCGGCGATGCCGGCGACGCTGATGATCTACAGCGACGGGCAGTTCCAGCGCGCGCCGCAGTTCGCGATGGGCAACCTGCGTCCACAGTATCTGCCGATTGGTTCCAGCGAAGCGGAGAACGTGGCGATCACCGCCTTCAGCGGCCGCACGCCACCCGACCGACCAGAGACGCTGCAGGTCTTCGGCCAGGTGCAGAACTTCGGCAGCCAGCCCGTGACGTTGACCGCGAACCTCGAGTCGCAGCGGCCGGAGCGTGAGCTACTGGACGCGACCGAACTGTCGATCCCTCCGGGCGAGACGCGCGGCGTGGAGTTCACGATGGGAGCGATGGAGTCGGGGGAACTGCGACTGACGCTGCAGCATACGGACGCGTTGCCGCTGGATAATGTCGCGTACCTGGCGATCAATCCGCGCCGCCCGTCGCGAGTGCTGCTGGTAACGCCGGGCAACGACGCGATCCGCGCGGTGCTGGAAACGCCGTTTGGACGTGAGTTGGCGGAAGCGACGATCGAGGGGCCCTCGTTCCTGCAGACGCCGGAATACGAGCGGCAGGCAGCGGACGGCGCGTACGACCTGATGATCTACGACCGATGCGAGCCGGCGAAGATGCCGCGGAGCCACACGTTCTTCCTGGGCGCGATGCCGCCGGACAGCCGCTGGCGCGCGGGCGAACCGCAGGAGTTGCCGCAGGTGCTGGACACGGACCGCCTGCATCCGCTGATGCGGTATGTCGAACTGGGCGACCTGACGGGCATCGTCTCGGCGCGCATGCTCACCGCGCCGGGCGGCGGCACGGAACTGATCGAGTCGCACCTCGGCACGCTGCTGGCGATCGCCCCGCGTGACGGCTTCGAGGACTTGGTGAGCGGCTTTGCGCTGACGGGCGAGGACGCGTCGGGCAATCGTTATTCGAACACCGACTGGCCGATCCGCGTGAGTTTTCCAGTCTTCATCGGGAACGTGCTGGCGTACCTCGGCGGAACCAGGGACGAGGCCACGGCGAAGTCGCCGCAACCGGGCGAACCGATGGTCTTGCGAGCGAACTCGCAGGCGTCGAAGTTGCTGGTGACGGCGCCGTCGGGTGCGACGGCGGAGGTGACGCGCGGCGTGCGGAACCAGTTTCTCTATGGTGGCACGGACAGGGTGGGGGTGTACACGGTGCGTGAGGGAGCGGATGGCGAGCCATCCGCGCGGTTCGCGGTCAACCTGTTCGACGCCACGGAGAGCAACATCCGCCCGGCCTCGTCGATCGCCACGCAGTACGAGGACCTCGCCGCGCAGCCAGCATGGGAACCTCGGCGTCACGAAGCCTGGAAGTACCTGGTCGCCCTGGCGCTGGTTGTACTATTGCTCGAATGGTACATCTACAACCGCCGCGTGTACGTGTAGGAGCGCAGCCGCCCCGGCCGCATCGGCAGTTCGCACCAACACCACGCCGTCATCCGCACCCCAAAAAGAAAACGCCCTTGGCGGCCGGAGCGCGGCCGTCCACGGCCGCTCCCGAAGCTCGCACCAACACCACGCCGTCATCCGCGCCCCAAAAAGAAAACGCCCTTGGCGGCCGGAGCGCGGCCGTCCTCGGCCGCACCCGAAGCTCGCACCAACACCACGCCGTCATCCGCACCCCAAAAAGAAAACGCCCTTGGCGGCCGGAGCGCGGCCGTCCTCGGCCGCTCCCGAAGCTCGCACCAACACCACGCCGCCATCCGCGCCCCAAAAAGAAAACGCCCTTGGCGGCCGGGACGGCCGCGCTCCGGCCGCACACGAAGCTCGCACCAACACCACGACGCCAGAAGCACCCAAAAAGAAAACGCCGCTCGGCTGACGGACGACTTTTTTGAAGAACGCCCTTGCGGCCGGGACGGCCGCGCTCCAAAAAAAACGCCCGTCTGGGGATCCCTGTGGGGATGTCCCGAGACGGGCGTTGAATGCGGCCGACTGGAGTCGAACCAGCACGAGGTTGCCCCCACTAGGCCCTCAACCTAGCGCGTCTGCCAATTCCGCCACGGCCGCAGAATCTGTTGTCGCTTCTTGCTTTCGCCCGATCGCTCGCCAGAAATGTTCGTTCCCGACGCCGCGATCGAAACTCATGAGGGAGACCCACAATCGGCCGGTCGACCCGGGGGGGTTCGCCGGCGCCGGTGGTGACAGGTCCTGCCTTCCACCGCTTGCGGGCCTCTCAGTTTATCGGCCCCCATGGGTTGCGGCAAGCCTCCCGATCGGACCTCCCGCAGGCATTCCCTCGGCCTCGCAGCGGCATCGTCCCAATCGTCGGTCCAGTCAATCGTCTCTTGCCCTACCGGCCTGACTCGCAACGCTTGACGACCATGATCGACCGCGCCCAAAGCTCCGCGCCCTGCCGCCCCAGCAGCGACGTCGCCAGTTCCGCCAACTCCTGGGCACTCAAGTGCATGTACCGCAGCAACCCCTCGGCCAGCCAGGTCGTATTCAACGGCCGACCCGACTCCGACTTCGCCAGTTCCCGGTGGCTCACCACCAACAACACATCCCCCGGATGAATCGCCAGCAGTTCGTTCGCCGTTTCCCAGTCCGGACCCAGCCCCAGGGCCGGGTGCTCCGATACGATCGGCTCCCAGCCATGCGGTCGCAGGATGTACGCGTCCGCCATGCCCGCCGATGTGAAGGTCAGCTGCCCCGAGCGCGGATCCACCTGGCCGCAGAATGCCGCCGCTCCCTCGCATCCCGCCGAACCGGACCAGAGCACTTCGTTCAAATCCTTGAGCACCCGCGCCGGCCGCGTTGGCTGCAGCAGCGACGCCTGCAGCGCGCCCCGCAGCGTCGCCGCGTTCAGCAGGCTCTCCGACAGCCCCCCCGCCACCGCCGCCGACGCCAGCCATAACTGGTCCTTGCCGTCCACACGCCAGGTGTGGAAGTCGCCACAGCGATGGGCCGATGGCAGGCTCGTGCCCGATACCTGCCAGCCCTCGCACAGCGGCGGAGCGATCTGCAGCCGCTCGTCGTGCCAGTCTTCCAATTGCAACGATTGTTCGCGACGCTCGCCCGAAGCCACCACCTCGTTGGCCAGCACTTTGCACTCCAGTTCCGCCGCCAAACGCCCCGCGATGATCTCCAGCAACTGCGTCTGCTCGTCCGAGAATGACCGACTCGTGTCACAGTAAAACCAGAGCGTCCCGAGCAACGTATCGGCACTCGAGACCGGCACGCAGACGGCCGATCCACAGGGTTCAGGCACGTTCCAGCGCTGGAACAGGCACGCGTCTTCCAGCACTACCGCGTGCCCAGCCAACGCCTCCAGGTCCGCCAGCGACGATCGCAACGGTCGCGCGGGAGCCAGGAATCGATTCGGATCCAGCCCATACTGGCTCCGCAGCTTCAACTCCGTCGTGGCGTCGTCCAGTACATAGAGTGCCGCGGCCATCCCCTTCAGCCCCTCGACCGCGCCCCGCAACACGGCTTCCAGGCGATCGCTGAACTGCGTGTTCTGCTCCGGCCGCGCGATCACCGGTACCGCCGTCGCCAGCTCCGCTTCGCGATTTCGCAACGCCTGCCGCGTCCGGTGGAGCTCACCCAGGATCGAAACCACCGCGCGGGCCAGGTCGCAGGCCAGCTTGTCGGCCTGCTCGGCCTTCGGACGCTGCGCCGTCTTCTGGCAATAGAACTGACCGGCCGTCCGGTCGCTCTCCGACAGCAGCTCACCCAGTTTCACCGCGCCCGTCGGCGGCGGACCTCGGTCGCAGTCCAGCTTCCAGCCCGTCAGCCCCAACAGGGCCGCCTGCAGCGCTGGCCAACCCGCCAGCTCCTGCGGGATCGCCAGCGCGGCGTGTTCTTCGATGTGCAGACGCAAGTGGTTCGAGGAAGGTTGCAAGACGGTGTCTCGAATCATGGAAGGTGGGTCGCACGATAAAGCTCCCTCCTTGAGCACTGTGACCGCAATCCCTTGGGTCCCGGAAATCCATCAGGTCCGCCCCGATGTCAAACTCTATCATCGGAACGCACCCGACTCGAATTGAGGCGGCTCTTCCCTGAACGCTTACCAACCAACACGACTTTTGCGCGGTCCTGCCGATGAGGACGGTCGAGCGTGGGACGGGAAGACATGGAACGATGGAGGGGAAAGACAAATCAACCACGGAGGGCACAGAGAGCATGGAGGGGGCGGACTAGGACAAGAGGTCGGTGACGACGCGGCCATGCACGTCGGTCAGCCGATAGTCGCGGCCCTGGAAGCGATAAGTCAGCCGCTCGTGGTCGACCCCCAGGCAGTGCAGCAGCGTGGCGTTCAGATCGTGCAGGTGCACGCCGCCTTCCTCAATGTTGTAGCCGAGGTCATCGGTGCGGCCATGGCTGATACCCGGCTTCACGCCGCCGCCCGCCAGCAGCACCGTGAAGCAGCGCGGATGGTGGTCGCGACCATGACTGGCCTGCCGCGGATCGCCCTGGCAGTAGATCGTACGCCCGAACTCCCCGCCCCAGACCACCAGCGTGTCGTCCAGCAGCCCCTTGTTCTTCAGGTCGCGCAGTAGCGCGGCCGTGGGCTGGTCGACGTCGCGACACTGGAGCGGCAGGTCGCGTGACAGGTCCGAGTGCTGGTCCCAGCCGCGATGGAACACTTGGATGAATCGCACATTCCGCTCCGCCAGCCGCCGCGCCATCAGGCAGTTGTAAGCGAACGATCCGGGCTGCCGCACCTCCGGCCCATACGATTCCACCACCGAAGCAGGCTCGTCGGACCAATCGGTCAAACCAGGTACGGAGGTCTGCATGCGGAACGCCAGCTCGTACTGCGCGATGCGAGCCTCGATCTCCGGGTCGCCAGTCTGCTCCAACTGCCACCGGTTCAGATCCCCCACCGCGTCCAGCATCCGGCGTCGCACGCGCGCATCCACCCCCGGCGGATTCGAAAGATAGAGCACCGGATCGCCCGCGGACCGCCAAGCCACTCCCGCATGCGACGACGCGAGGAAGCCTGCCCCGTACAGCCGTTCGAACACGGCCTGCGCCTCCCGCTGCGCACTCCAGCGGCTGTGCATCACCACGAAGGACGGCAGGTTGTCGTTGAGCGAGCCGATTCCGTAGGAGACCCACGCTCCGACGCTCGGCCGACCGGGGATCTGCGAACCGGTCTGCATGTACGTGATCGCCGGATCATGGTTAATGGCCTCGGTATGCACCGATTTGACAATGGCCAGGTCGTCAACCATGGTCGCCATGTGCGGCAGCAGGTCGCTCATCCATGCGCCCGACTGACCATGCTGCCGGAACGCGTAGGCGCTGGGCAGGATCGGCAGGCGCGACTGCCCTGAAGTCATGGTCGTGAGGCGCTGGCCGCGGCGCACCGAGTCGGGAAGTTCCTGGTCGAACAGCTCGCGTGCCCGTGGCTTGTAGTCGAACAGATCCAGCTGCGACGGCGCCCCGGACATGAACAGGTAGATCACTCGCCGGGCCCGCGGACGATGATGATAAGCTTCCAACGCTCCGTGCGGCATCTCGCCATCGGCCGCCGACAACTCCGTCGCCGACAACTCCGTCGCCGACAAGGACCGCTGCAGCAGCGCCCCCAGGGCCGCAGCTCCCAGGCCACACGCCGAACGGCCGAAGAAATGGCGTCGCGTCGCGCGCAGCGAGGCATCCGCCCACACGGCCGGCCACGAACGCGTCACTCCGGGCAGCGACGGGTCTACCATTGGTGCAACGCCTCATCGAGGTTCATCAGCGTGTTCGCCACCATAGTCCACGCCGCCAGTTCCTCCACGGTCACGGGCGTCTTGCGCGGCAGGTCGCGCGGCGCCTCGCCAAACGCCACCAGCCGCTGCGCGGCGGCGGCATCGCGTCGATAGTCGTCTCGGAACTCGCCCACCAGCTGGCGCACGCGCGATCGTTCGCGAGGCTCCGCCGCTCGGCCCGGCACCCAGCGGAAAAGGTAGTCGATGCGATCGTCGTCGGACGCGTCGGCGGGCGTCTCCCGCAGCATCCGCTCGGCGAGCTTCCGTGCCGCCTCGACGAACTGCACATCGTTCATCAGGACGAGCGCGGCGGTGGGCGTATTCGTGCGTTGGCGCCGCAACGTGCAGACTTCGCGCGAGGGCGCGTCGAGCAACTGCATCGCGGGCGGCGGCGCGGTGCGTTTCCAGAACGTGTAGAGGCCGCGGCGGTACAACGCCCCGCCATGGTCCTGCACGAAGACGCGCGTGTTGCTCGTGCTGTAGCCGATCGCCTCCCAGATTCCCTCCGGCTGGTAGACCTTGCCGCTGGGCCCGCCGAGGCGTTCCACGAGCAGGCCGCTGGAGAGCAGCGCCGAGTCCCGGAGCACCTCGGCATCCAGCCGGTAGCGCGGCCCGCGTGCCAGCTGGCGGTTGCGCGGATCGCCCGCGTACGCCTCCCGCGACGCGCGCGACGATTGCCGGAACGTGGCGCTCGTCACGATGCGGCGATGCAGGTGCTTGAGGTCCCAGCCGGAGCGGACGAAGTCGGCGGCAAGCCAA
>JBIIEC010000610.1:0-2841 GCA_044238045.1 Pirellulaceae bacterium
CAGACGCGTGGCGAACCGCTGCAGCTGCGCGGGCAGTTCGACCGGAGCTGCCGCGGGATTTTCGGCAGCTCGCAGAGCGTGCGACGAGCTCCACCAGAGCAGCCCGCAGAGCAGCCAGAGAACCTTCGTGGAACGCATGATCGTGGAGGGGTGGGGGCCGGTGGGAGGGGGACACGGATGCGGGACGGGCTGGCAAGGCGACAGCGGGCCTGGAGCGTTCATCGACCAGCCCTCGGGAACAACCGCTGTCCTTTCCGGAAAGCCGGTTTCCGGTGGGGACGGAAAAGTCGATCGGTCGTTCCCGGCTGTCGTGCGGCGGTTGGTGCCTTTGTGGTATTCTAAGGGGCCGCGTTCGGCGGGGCTGGCGATGCTTGGCATGCAGTCTTCTCCGGCGAACGACCATTCCCCCCCGGGACGCTTGTCTGCAGTCAGGTCGGTGTGCGAGCGCTGTTCCGTCGTGCTGTCGCCGACGCCCGCCGGATCCCCTGCTCAGCCTGCTCGCCGCGTCCCGTGCCGCGTCCCGTGCCAAGGAAACGATGAAACGGTCTGGCTATGATCATCCTGCTCGATAACTACGACTCGTTTACGTACAACCTGGTCCAAAGGTTGGGCGAGATCGACCCGAATGTGGATCTCCGCGTCTTCCGCAACGACCAGATTACGGTGGACGAGATTGCGGCGATGAAGCCCAGCCACTTGATCATCTCGCCGGGGCCCTGCACGCCTTCGGAGGCCGGGATCAGCGTGGACTGCGTGAAGGCGTTCGCGGGCAAGCTCCCGGTGCTGGGGGTCTGCCTGGGCCACCAGTCGATCGGGCAGGCGACCGGAGGCAAGATTGTCCGCGCGCAGCAGTTGATGCATGGCAAGACGGACCGGATCTATCACAACAACGAGAGTCTGTTCACGGGCCTGCCCAACCCGTTCATCGCCACCCGCTATCACAGTCTGGTGATCCAGCCGGACACGATCGCTCCTGAGTTTCGCGTGACGGCCTGGTGCGATGCGCCGGATGGCGGCCGCGAAGTGATGGGCATTCATCATCGCGACTATCCTTTGATTGGCCTGCAGTTCCATCCGGAGAGCTTCCTGACGGAATGCGGACCGGAACTGCTGCGTCGCTTCATGGCTCTGCAATGGCCGCCCCGATCGAAGTAGCCGAAGCGCGGCGGTTGGTGCAGCTCACCTGGGAAACGGCCGGCTGGTGCCGACCGCCGTGGGAAGATGCCCAGGTGCTGGCCTGCGCCGAGGCGGTGGGGCGGGTGCTGGCGGAGGCGGTGCGTGCGGAGGCCGATTCGCCGCCTTACGACAAGTCGCTGGTCGATGGCTACGCGGTGCGCGCGGAGGACCTGTCGAGCGGGACGGCGCGGCTACGGGTGGTCGCCGAGATCCTGGCGGGGCAGGTATCGGATGTCGAAGTCCGGCGGGGCACCGCCGCGCGGATCATGACCGGTGCGCCGTTGCCTCGCGGAGCGGACGCGGTGGTGATGGTGGAGCGGACGCGACTGCTGCCACTTCCGGACGCGCACGACGCAGCGATCGCTTCCAACGCTGCGTCCGAGCACGGCCCCGCGAATGAAAACGAAGCAAGCGGCGCGCACGACGGGCAGGACGACCGATACCATGACTTCGAAGTCGTCGAAGTGCTGGACGCCGAGGGCGGACCGGTGGTGGTTGGGCAGTCGATCCTGCGTCGCGCGGCGGTGGTCCGCCAGGGTGACATGGTTTTGTCACCGGGGCATCGGGTGCGCGCGGTGGACGCGGGACTGCTGGCCGAAGCGGGAAGGTCGACGATCGCGGTGGCGCGTGGCTGTCGCGTGGCCTTGTTCCAGACGGGCGACGAGGTGGTGCCGGCGGGCCAGCCGCTGGGGCCGGCACAGATCCGCAACAGCAACGGTCCGCTGCTGGCCGCGCTGCTGCGCGACGCCGGCGCCGAAGTGCTGGACCTGGGCATCGTGCCCGACGAAGAAGAAGCGCTCCTCGCGGCCATCGGCCGCGGACTGGAGTCCGACATGCTGGTGGTGACCGGAGGCGTGTCGCGCGGCGTGCGCGACCTGGTGCCACCGCTGCTCCGCGCACAAGGCGTGCGCGAAGTCTTCCATCGCGTGGCGATGAAGCCGGGGCAGCCGCTGTGGTTCGGCGAACGCTCCGACGCGAACCGGGCCACGCTCGTCTTTGGCCTGCCCGGCAACCCGGTCAGTGGACTGGTGGGCGGGCTGCTCTTCGCCTGCCCGGCCATCCGGCATGCGCTCGGCCAGCAGGATGTGTGGGACGCCGGCTGGCGGTGGGGAGTCCTCGACGAACCGTGCCGCGGCAACGCGCGACTGACCACCTTCTGGCCCGCCGCGTTGCGACGCGTCGATGCGGCCTGGTCCTCGCCCGCCGCGGCCACGCCGCCGGGACTCGTGCCGCTTCGCTGGCAGGGTTCCGCCGACCTCTTCACGCTTGGCCGAGCCCAGGCCTTGGTCGAACTGCCGCCTGCCGCGACGCCTTACGAACGCGGCGCCTCGGTGCGCTGGCGGCCGCTGGTCTGAACGAGCAGCGCGTCGGACTGGAATCGCCAAACGCGATCCTCCGTCGACGCCGCGCCTACAGGCCTGAGATCTCCACCTTGGCCAGGTAGATGCTGGACTTCCCTTCATGCGACGAGTAGTAGCTGATCCAGAGGTGGCCTTCGTGCCAGACCAGTCCCGGATAGCTGTTGTCCCCGCCGGAAGGCAGCGTCAGGAATTCGCGCATCGTGCCCTGGTCGGGGTCGATCCAGCAGAGTCCGGTGCGGACCCGGGTGTCGTAGAGGCGGACGGCGGCGACGAGGCGGCCGTCGGGGATCTGGATCATGTGCGG
>JBIIEC010000229.1:0-9656 GCA_044238045.1 Pirellulaceae bacterium
GACGCCGGGGTAGTTTCCCGTTCGCTGGCGCACTCCGACCAGGCCCGAGAAGAGCGTCGACTTGCCGGTGTTGGGATTGCCCAGCAGGGCCACCGTCAGGGGCCGCGCGGATGCCGGAGAAGTCATGAAGGAACTCGCGCGAGAAAAGAGATCACACCAGGCGAACCTGCACGCGGCTCGCTTCCGACCGACGCAAGCTCAGGCGATAGCCTCGCAACTCGAACTCCAGCGGATCCCCCAGGGGCGCCTGTCCGATGTAGCGGACGTCACAGCCGGGCGTGAGTCCCATTTCCAGAAGCCGCATCGCCAGTGCATCGGCACCCGATACCGACTCGACGCACGCCGTCTGGCCTGCCGTCACCTCGGCCAGGGTTGTCATGCGGTCACCCTGGGACGAACGAGCACCGAGGAGGTTTCCGAGTCGCGGAAACAGATGCGGCTGGCATCCAGCCGGACAATGCAGGTGGAACCCGGCTGCAGCATCTCGACGGACGCGCCCTCGCGGAAGCCCATCTCGCCCAGTCGCCGAGCTTGGTCCGGACGGCCTTCGACCGCCAGCACCTCGGCCGTCTCACCAATTCCCAGCAGTGATAACGGAATGACCTGGCTCACAGTACGCTTCCTCGCGATCTTGGGGGACCAGAAACCGATCGAGGCTGAACCACGGCCCCACGGGGCCAGGACCATGCCGAGTTTCTGCGGAAACCACAAAGCCGTGGTCCTCGCAATCGATCTCATGATAATGAGATTCTGTCTCAGTTGGGCCTATGACATGATACGGCCCCCGGCGACGTCCTGCAAGAGGCGACTTCCGGTGGATTTTGTCCGGAAGCCGAGAGCGGGGCCGGATAACCGGCCGCCCGCGAGGGGGAGCGGGCTCGCTGTCCACCGACAAACTCGACCGCAGCCCCGGGACCCTGGGGCGACAGAAAGGGGGGCCGACTCCCCTCTAATGCGACTCGGCCAGCGCGGGGAGCGAGGTGGTGATGGTCCCATGGTCCTGCAGGTGGAAGGCCGGGGTGGCGATGCCGGCGAAGACGGGCGGGTGGACCAGGGCGGCGTTCATGGGATGGAACCGATCCGGCGTGAGACTCACGTTCAGATGCAGGTTGACCTCCGAATTCATGGCCGCCGCGAGGCTCCAGCAGCTTCGCGGAGCCGAATCGACCGTGGGGAGCGTCCGGGCGTTGGGCGGTGAGGGAGCTTCCCAGAGCCCGCAGCAGGGGCGTGATTGGGCCAGAAGGGACCCGTCGGAAGCCGCCACCGACTCCAACGCGTCGATCGGCCGCAGGGGAGGCAACGCCGTCAGGACGCTCTGCAGCAGACGCCAGTGGGCTTCGTGCCGCGCCAGCTGTTCGAGGGCCACCCGTGCGGGAGCGGGCAGGTGAATCGACCCCGAGTGAGTCGTCTGCAGGTAGGTCGTGGCAAGGGACGCCAGCGGCTTGGCCTCCGACAGCACGGGCACATCGGCCGGGAAGTCGCCCGCGGTCGGCGTGGCGAACAGCTGCCGCGTCCACAAGTCCTGTCCTAGCTGAGCCAGCGGACGCGGCAGTTCCGTCGCGGTCCGGACCAGGGCACGCGTCAGTTGCACCAGTTCTGGCGACTGCAGGTCCGAGCGAAGCGCCCGCAACACCCGACGAGAATCGCCCGGACGTTCCAGCGGAATGCCATCGCGAACCATGGACATCGCGAAGGGATCGTCGGTGCCTCGGGCGTCGAACGCCTGGAGACTCGGGCGGGGCGAGTCGGGCGACGGCGCGGGCATGTCGGCGCCTTCGGAGTTATCGAACCGACCGGAGCGGCTGGCCGGCTGGCCGGCCGAGTGGCGGTCGGACATCGGCCGGAGGTTCTCGGGCACCAGGAACTGGAGCTGCCGTGGGACGCGGGGCGCGAGGTCCAGCGGGTCGCGCTGCCAGCGGCCGGGCAGCCACCACAGGATCACCTGGGCCAACGCCACACCCGCCACGCCGCCCGCCAGGATCTTCCCAAACTCCAGCAGCCGGTTGGGCTGGTCACGGAATTTCAAGAAGTCGAGCGTGAGGTTTCCGGAGGAGCGTTTCGACGAATACTTGGCGAGTGACTCTTGCATGGCGGCTGATGGGCCCGAATGAGAGGAAGGCTTGCTCGTGGGTGCTGGAGTGCCTGATTGGGGAACGCTGGGGATCCATACGCGGATCCCCGGATCGGCGGCGGCACGGTGGTCGATCGCGTCCTCGAGGTCTTCCCAGATCGCGTCGCCGCCGGGGCGACCATCCAGCAGTTCACCCGAGGCGGAAGTCGGGGAGGCGGTTGGTGGAGGCAGGGGCCGGCGATCGACCGGTTCTGTCGAGGCCACCTTCTCGAGAGGCGCTGGCGCGATGGCCGATACGGCGGGTTGCAGTTGCGAGCCGACGACGCCGCAGGCGGGAATCTCTTCCCACGGCAGGTCCTCCACCCGTAGACTCGATTGGCAGACCGGACAACGGATGACTCCCCCGGCCGTCGGGGAGCCTTCGTGTTTTTTTTCTCGTTGTTCGGAGCTTCGCGACTCCTGGTCGGGACGCTCGGGAGCACCGATCCAGGCGTTGCAGGCAGGGCAGCGGGCGATGGAAGGCATGATCGGAACCTGAAAGCTGCGCACTCGGAATCAACAGGGAACGACGCGTGATATCGCCTGGAAAACTCGAGGTTTTCCCGCCGATCGCCTCAGTCTAATTGCGACCTGTTTTCTTCGATGCGGAAAACCAACCCTTGTGCAACTCACGTTGCCTTTTCGCGCTCCCGCTGCCGCATAGACGCGCCAATCGTCGTCAGCGTTCCCGCGCAGCGCCTCGACTCGCCACGCCCTGTCCATGCAGGCGGATCTTTTGCGGTGGGAAGTTACCGTGCCGAGCGCGGCGAATGGTAGTGCGCGCGAAGGCCGCCATGCGGCCGGAAGATCTGGGAGCGTCCACGCGCGGGACGATCAGAAGGAGATACCGCCTCGCACCATGATCGTGTCGTCCAAGCTCAGCGTGTCGTCGGGCACGAGCGTGTAGTAGATCTCGCGGTCGAACACGTAGCCGACTTCCACGAACGAGTACGATCGGTTCAGGTTGATCCACTCCAAGCCGATCGACGCGCGCCAGTCGTTGATGTCGATCTTCTCGCTCGCGCCCTGCTGCGGTTCTTCCTCGCGGTCGATCGTCCACGATCCGCCACCATACTCGCCGGACAGATACCACCAGATCTGGCGGTTCCCGGAAGTTCTCCAGTAGGTCGCCAGCTTCGGCGAGGGGAAGAAGATGTCCCACCGCAGTTGCGGGTTGGGCGTCCACAGCAGTCCCGCCGCGGGCATGAACTTGTACCGCTGCCGATCGATGTAGGCGCCGCCGATTTTCAGGGCGGTCGCGGGCGAGCAGCGGATCACTCCCACCGCGCTGCCCATGAACCGCAGGCTGTCCGTGGTGACTGTCTCGAAGTCGGAAAAGACGCCTGTGCGGAAGTTCAGGTCGACGCCGAAGGCCGGATTGAACTGCGGTGACATACCGAAGTCGAGGTACGCGCTGTAGAGGTGCGAGGGCAGGTCCTGCTCCACGGGAGCCGAGGGGCCGTCGAGGAGGTGGAAGACAAAACCGGGCGTCATGCGCAGCGGGCTGGCACCGCCCAGGAAGTTCATGAAGTACGCCGACGTGCTGATCTCGATTTCGTTCATCTGGACTTCCGCGCCGTCGCTCCCGGCCAGGAACGTGTTGCGAAAGCCGGTGTCCTGGAACAGACGCTGGTAGGGCGGACCGTACGCGGGATAGGCGGGCGCTCCGTACGGGTTCGTGTAAGGATTCGACGCCGCGTAGGGGTTCGCGGGATAAGGAGTCGTCGGGCCATAGGGATAGGCGTAACCGTAAGGGGTTGAACCATACGGCGGCGGTGGTTGCGTCAGCCAGGGACTGGTAACGCCCGGAGCGGGCCAGGTCTGGCCTGGAGGCAGCGCCGGCGGCTGCTCGAAACTGGGAACCGGCGGCGGCAGCGGCGTGGTCGGGCTGCCCGTGATCGGCGGCAGGATCGGACTGCTGGGCGGAATCGCGTAGGGATCGAACGGCTGCACCGCGCCCAGCGAAGCCGACGGATAGCCCGTGGAAGGCGTGCCATACGGCGATGCATAGGGCGAGGCGTACGGGTTCGGAGCCGCAGGGCTCGGAGCATACGAGGGGCTCGGAGCGTAGGTGGGGCTCGCGTAAGGATTTTGAGCCGAGTAGGTGGTGGACGGGGCGTAACTGGGAGGCGCCGCGTAAGTTGACGAAGGAGGCGGCGACGACCAGACGTCGGGCGGCGCGGTGTCCGGCGTCGTTCCGTAGTTGCTGGGCAGACCCACGCGCTGCCCGAATGCCAACTCCTCCCGACCCGGCAGACCCAGCCAGGCCATCAGCAACAGCAGGGCCCGGACGGCCATGCCGACGGGCTTCCGCAGGTTTCGCAGGGCAGCGTGAGTAAGCGACACGAAGTCCTCGAGCCGGATGGCGTTGGAGGTGGGAGGCGTGCTGCCGTGGCAGCGGGCAAGTCGTTGGTTTTCCGCGAAGCGGGCGATTCAGGCCAGCGCCCCAATCGACGGCTCGTCGACGAAGAACGCGAAGAATCGGCGAATCCCCGCCGATTCGGCGTGGGGTAAGTATCAGGCCATCTTGCCAAGGTCAAGGTCACTCGCCAAATCGCCGCCTTCCCCGGCGCTGCCGAATCGAGCTGGCCTTTCGCATTTTTCGGTTGCTGGGCCGCGAATCGCGCCAGGCTGGCCAGGCTGCCTCCGCCACACGGAGTGCCCGACGGAGAGAGGGCAGCAGGCCACCGACATGCCCTTCGGCCCGAAGCAGGCGAACTCCACCAGGCCGCGTCCGATTCCCGGGGCCCTCCGCCGCCCGTTTGCTACCCCGAAACCTCGTCGAGTTTCGCGGTTTTCCCGGGTCGCCCATGCCTGGGCTGGTCAAGGAAAAAACTGCCGTTGACTGTCAAAAAAAATTCCCCTAGAAGTCGCCCACTTGTCGGTCGGTGCGGTTCGACCCCGACCCGATGCCTCCACTTCCCCCCAAAGGATTGAAGTAGTTCGCAATGATCATCAAACGTTCCAAACTTCATGGCGTTGTCCTCGCGGCGGTGCTCGCTGTGTTCGGAGGTCTTCCTTCGACAGCCGCCTGGGGGCAGAACCGGCCGCAGGCGAACGCGAACGCTTCGGCCCGAGTGGTATCGTTGGGCAAACTCGTGCGGGCAGGTCAGTCGCGCAACGGAACGCCTCGTTTCGCCCTGACCGATCCCCAGGGTTCGGTCGTGGCCTATGTGGTGCCTCCGACGGGCATGAACCTGGGACGCTATGTGAACCAGGAGGTAGCCGTGACGGCTCGCCAGTCGCGCAACCGCGCGGGCGGCATTCCGCAGTTGCTGGCGGAGCGAGTGACGGGCATGTCGGAGCGTCCCACGACGGCGGGACGACCTGCCTCCGGCAAGCCGGGGTCTCGCGACCTGGGTCGGGCGGAGGTGGAGACGCTGGGCGAGGGTCCGTCGAGTGGCGACGCGCTGGGTGCGAGTCGTGCGGTGGCGGAAGACCTGCCTCGCGTGGTCCGCGGCGAGGGCGATCGCGATCCGGTGATTGATGTCGGGCTGCCGGACTATGCGGTCGGCAATTCGATTCGCACGAATCCGCCGGGCGGTGACTGGGGCTTGCCCCCAGGACGCGACCGCGTGCGGCGCGCGGCGGCCGAGGAAACGTTGCCGACGCCGGTCGCTTCGGAAGGCGAGTCCTACGGGAACGAGCCGATCGCGATGGAGGGTGCGCCGGTGCACGATGGGGTGGTCCATGACGAGGTCGTGCAGGGCGGCCCCGTCTACGGTGGCCCTGTCTACGGCGGTCCAGCCTATGGTGGCCCTGTTCACGGTGGAATCATTCACGAAGGCGTGGTCGGTCCGGGCGGATGCGCGACGGGCGACTGTGGCCTCTCCGGTTGCTCGACCTGCGGCGACGTGGTCCCGACCGCCGACTGTGTCGGTGGCGCGTGCGGCACGAACTGCTGCCCCTGCGGCCCCTCGGGTCGCTTCTGGCTGCGTGGCGAATACATGATGCTCTGGGCGTCCGGCATGAACACGCCGCCCCTGGTCTCCACCAGCTCGGCGGGCACGCCCGCCGGCAACGCGGGAGTGCTGGGGTTGGAGTCGACGGAAGTGCTCTATGGCGGCGAACCGATCCTCACGAGCATGCAGAGCGCCTCGCGCTTCTCGCTCGGCATGTGGCTTGACGCCTGCCAATGGCGGGGCATCGAATTCGACTATTTCGTGATGAGCGAAGCGACCGACAGCTACGGGGTTTCGTCCACCGGCGAGCCGATCCTGGCGCGTCCGTTCTTCAACGTGCAGAACAACTCGCAGGACTCCGAGCTGGTCGCCTACCCGGGCATCGTGACGGGCGGCGTCAACGTGTCCGCTCGGTCGGAACTCTACTCGCTCGCGCCGCGCATGCGGCTGAACCTGAAGTGCCAGGACTTTGATTTCGCCTCCGCCTGTGGCATCTACATGCCCGGCTGCAACACGCCCTCCGGTGGCCAGCGGATCGACTTCACCATCGGCTACCGCTACATGGTGCTCGATGAAGGGTTGACGATCAGCGAGCAACTTTCGTCGACCAGCAAGGGATCGCTGACCAGCTTCGGGCTGGCCGACGACTTCGACACCGAAAACCGCTTCAATGGCGGTGAAGTCGGCTTGGTCTGGGACTGCTTCCACGGCCGCTGGTCGATGGAGATGCTGGGCCGATTCGCCTTGGGCACCAGCAAACGCAGTGTGAGCATCAACGGCAGCACAAGCACGACGACCGCGGGACAGACGACCAACGAGCAGGGCGGCCTGATGGCGCTCTCCAGCAACATCGGCGACTACGAAGATTCGCAGTTCGCGGTGATTCCGGAGTTCGGTGTGAACCTCGGTTACCAGATCGCGCCGAGCCTGCGGTTCCTGGTCGGCTACAGCATCTTGGTCTGGGGAGACGTGGTGCGGCCGGGCGACCAGATCGACCCGCGGATCAACCCGAACCTGCTGCCCCCGGCCCTCGCCGCCGCAGGTCCGGTGCTGCCCGAGTTCCGCATGAACGAGGATGATTACTGGATCCACGGCGTCAACCTGGGCCTCGACTGGCGCTGGTAGAGGCGATTCGGAGCGCGGTCGTCCCGACCGCACTCTGCAGCGTACAAACACTGCGAATCGAGTCGGTTGCCAATTTCGCAGTGCGGTCGAGACGACCGCGCTCCGCAGCGAACAGAAACTGCGAATCCAGTCGGTTGCCAGGTTCGGAGCGCGGTCGTCCCGACCGCACTCTGCAGCGTACAGACACTGCGAATCGGGTCGGTTGCCAAGTTCGCAGTGCGGTCGAGACGACCGCGCTCCGAAGTGGCAGATCCGGCGTTTCTTACGCTCCACTCGACCGCCGCACGACGAGAACGCGTGGCCGGCGGTCCAGGTCGTCGAGGAACCGTGGAGCTTCCCAGCCTGCCTGCTGCTGCAGCAGATCACCGAGCGGTTCGGTCTGCCAAGGGCTGATCTCGCTCAGCAGGTAACCACCCGGCTGGAGGCGCGACGCGCACTGTGCCACCAAGCGTCGCAGGATGTCGAGTCCGTCTTCGCCCGCGAAGAGTGCCGAGGCCGGCTCGTAGTCGCGAACATCGCGCGGCAGCGCGTCGCGTTCGCGGAGTCCGATGTAGGGCGGGTTGGAGATGACGTAGTCGAAGCGGCCGCGTTCGACATCGCCGTTGTCGACGGGCAACGCGTCGAAAAGGTCGCTCTGCACCCATTCGATGCGTTCAAGCACTCCATGGTCGCTCGCGTTGGCCCGCGCGACCTCCAACGCCTCGGGCTGCAGTTCAACGGCGGTGATCCGCGCGTGCGGCAGGTGCTTGGCGGCCGTGATGGCAAGCACCCCGCTGCCCGTGCCGATATCGACGATTCGCGGGGAGTCCTGCAGGGAGCCGTGGGCGTTGATGCAGTCGAACAGCCCGATGAGCACCAGTTCGGTTTCCGGGCGAGGGATCAGTACGGCGGGCGAGACACGGAAACGCAGCGAATAGAATTCGCGGTAGCCGACCAGGTACGCGACGGGTGTCCCTTGCGCGCGGCGACGGACCAAGTCGCGGAACTGTGCCTTGAGCGGTTCGGACGGCTGTTCCTCGAAACGCGTGTACAGTTCGATCCGCTGGCAGCCGCAGGCGTGGGCGAGCAGCACTTCCGCGTCGAGACGCGGGCTGTCGGAGCCGTGTTCCTTCAGGTAGGTCGCCGTCCATTGCAGCAGGCGACCCAGGGTCCAGGGAGCGTCATCGGACATCGGTTGGCTCTCGCCGCCGGACAGGCGGTATCCGCGGAAGGTGCCGGATCACGAAACATCGCACGGCGCGCATCGGTGATCGTAACGAGCGGTTGGACGGACGGCTACCGGGCAGCTACCCGCGACGGGGGCCTGTCCGCGCGGGCTCGTCGGCGAAACACGGCCGCCTGTCGCGCCCCACGGGCCAGTTCACCTGTCAGTCGAGGGCTCCCATCGTGCTGCGCAATTGCTGGCGATCGTAGTCGATCAACGCATCGGTCACGGGCTGCAACTGGCCGGCGATGACCTGGTCGAGCTTGTAGAGCGTGAAGTTGATGCGGTGGTCGGTGACCCGGTTTTCGGGGAAGTTGTAGGTGCGAATCCGCTGGCTGCGGTCGCCGGAACCGATCAGCGTCTTCCGCTGGTCGGAACGCTTCTTCTCCTCTTCCTGGCGTTTCAGGTCGTAGAGCCGGGCCTTGAGTTCTCGGAGCGCTTTGGCAAGGTTCTTGTGCTGGCTCTTCTCATCCTGGCATTGGACGACGAGTCCGGTTTCGAGGTGCGTCAGGCGGACGGCCGACTCGGTCTTGTTGACGTGCTGGCCGCCCGGGCCGCTCGCGGAAAACTTGTCCAGCCGGTAGTCGTCCGGCTTCAAGTCGACTTCGACATCCTCCGGCTCCGGCATCACGGCCACCGTGGCGGCCGACGTGTGGACGCGCCCCTTCGCCTCCGTCTCCGGAACACGCTGCACGCGGTGCCCGCCGCTCTCGTACTGCAGCTCGCGGTACACGCCCTCGCCTTCGAACCCCAGGATGATCTCCTTGAAGCCACCCAGTTCGGTCGGGCTGGCACTGATGATTTCGCATTTCCAGCCGTGCGCGTCGGCATGCTTCTTGTACATCTGGAAGAGGTTGCCGGCGAACAACGCGGCCTCATCGCCACCGGTGCCAGCGCGGATTTCCATCACGCAACTTGCCCGGTTCGCATCCTCGCCGCCGATCGTCAGGTCGAGGAGGTCCTGCCAGAGCTTTTCGCGACGCTCCTTCAGGTCGGGCATTTCCGTCTCCGCCAGCTCCCGCAGCTCCAAGTCGTCGCCCTCGAGCCACTCCCGAGCCGCCTCGATCTCGTCCGTCGTCTCCTTGAAGCGGCGATACTTCGAGGCCAGCTTGGCGAGACTTCCGTGCTCCCGCGCCACGGACGCCATCTTGTGCGAGTCGGACAGGACGGCGGGGTCGGAGAGCTGGGACTCCAGCTGTTCGAAGCGGCTGAGTTTCTCTTCGAGCATCTCGCGCATCGTTGGGTTCCTTTTGTGGGGCGTGAGCGGCGAAGTGGGGAAGCGGAGCCTGTCGAGGGTTCAGTCGGCGAACGGCTT
>JBIIEC010000611.1:0-2838 GCA_044238045.1 Pirellulaceae bacterium
CCGCGCGGAGACCGAAGCTGACCTGGAGGGCGCGCGGATGCTGCATGCCGCAGGCCTCGACCCCCACGAGATGGCCAGCTTCTTCGAGAAGCTCAAGAAGGACGAGGGCGACCTGCCGGGCCTCGTTGCCTGGATCAGCACGCACCCGCAGCATGAAGACCGCGTTCGCACGATCAGTGAATACGAGGGCACGCTGGAACGCAAGGAGTACCACAAGCTGGAGGTGGACTTGGAGCGTGCTCGCGCTGCCCTGCGCGGCGAGTCGGAAACGGACCGTGATGGGAAAACAGAAGAGAATAGAGAGTAGACGATGGAAGTCGAGATTCGGGATCGGCCTGCGTTTGCGCATCTGCGTGTTCGTCTTGCGGGCGGCGAGCGGATTGTGGCGGAGGCGGGGGCGATGGCCAGCATGGAATCGAGCATTGAGATGAGCACGCGCTGGAACGGCGGGCCTCTGGGCGGGATCGCGCGCCGGCTGGCTGGAGGCGAGTCGATGTTCGTCAACGAGTTCCAGGCGATGAATGGCGGGGAACTGGTGCTGACGCAGCCATTTCCCGGCGATATCGCCTGCCGGGAGTTGCGGGGGGAGACGCTGCTGCTGCAACCGGGCGCGTTCCTGGCCTGCGAACCCACCGTGCGACTTTCGCTCGGCTGGGCCGGACTCCGCAGCCTCGTGGCCGCCGAGGGCCTGTTTCGACTCAAAGTGTTCGGCCACGGTCGCGTCTGGTTCGGTGCCTACGGCGCGATCTTCGAGCGTGAAGTCGATGGCGAGTACATCGTCGACTCCGGCCATCTGGTGGCCTACGAACCGACGATCGGCATCAAGGTGGCCATGGCCGGCGGCATATTCACCAGCTTCTTCAGCGGTGAAGGCCTCGTCACACGCGTCCACGGTCGTGGCAAGATCTACCTGCAGTCGCGATCCTTCGGCGGTTTGGCCGCCTGGACGAACTCGCACCTGTTTTAAGCGGTCCCCGGCACCGGCAAGCCCCTGAAGCCGCCGGCGAGCGATTGAGCCGACCCACGCAGGTGGCGCGGCGAAGGAATGGTCCTAGGAAGCAAGTGACGCCATGAAGTATGAGATGTTATGTCGACCCGCGGCGACGGCGGTGCGTTTCACGCTGGACGCTGGTGAGACGTTGACCTGCGAGGTGGGGTCGATGATCGCCATGTCGCCGGGACTGGTGGTGAATACGACGAGTCAGTCGCGTGGCGGCGGTGGCTTGATGAAGGGCCTGCGCCGGATGCTTTCCGGCGAGAACTTCTTCCTCAACCATTTCACCGCGCAGCGGCCGCAGCAGACGCTGCTCATCGCGCCCACGCTGCTGGGCGATTGCACGCACCACGTTTTGAGTGGCGGGACGCTGATCGTGCAAGGTTCCAGCTGGCTGGCGTCCTCCACGGGCATTGACATCGATTCGTCGTGGCAGGGGTTCACTTCGGCGCTGTTCAGCGGCGAGTCGATGTTCTGGATCAAGTGCCGGGGGACGGGGGACCTGTTCCTCAGCAGTTACGGCGCGATCTACGCCGTCGATGTCGCGGGCGACTACACGGTGGACACGGGGCACATCGTGGCGTTCGAGGATACGCTGAAGTTTGAGATCGGGAAGGCGAGTCGCAGCCTGGTCGGCAGCTTCCTGGGCGGCGAAGGGCTGGTCTGCAAGTTCCGCGGCCAGGGTCGCTTGTATTGCCAGAGTCACAATCCGCCCAGCCTGGGACGCATGCTGGGTCCGAAACTCAAGCCGCGCTGACGCAGGGACGCTCGCATCACGGGAAACACGGTGGGAAACACGAGGAGATGGCAGGTATGTCCGGTGAGTTGCAGTTTGAGGTCGCCATGCGTCCTGACTTTTCGATGCTGAACGTGCGGCTGCGGCCGGGCGAGTCGGTGTATGCCGAGCCGGCGGCGATGGCCACGATGTCGCCGGGCGTGACGTTGAAGGCGGGGCTCAAGGGCGGCGCGATGAAGTCGCTGGGCCGCATGTTTGGCGGCGAGAGCCTGGTGGTGAACACGTTCACGGCGGGCTCTGAAGCGGGTGAAGTGCAGTTCGCCCCGGGCCATCTGGGCGACGTCTGCCACTATCGGCTTACCGGCGGCTCGTTGCTGCTGCAGCGGGGCGGCTACATGGCGAACAGCGCCGGTGTGGAAGTGACCGGTTCGTGGCAGGGAGCGAAAGGCTTCTTCGGCGGTGAAGGCCTCGTGCTGCTCAAGGCTTCCGGCCAGGGCGATGTCTTCTTCAGCTCCTACGGCGCGATTCTCGAGTACGACGTCCACGACGAGTTCCTTGTCGACACCGGGTTCGTCGTGGCGTTCGAGGATACGCTGCAGTATCGTGTCGAAGTGCTGCCGGGCCTGCGCGGAGGCGGCTTTAAGCGGCTGTTCTTCAGCGGCGAAGGGCTCGTCTGCCGCTTCGCCGGCCAAGGCAAGGTCTGGGTGCAAACCCGCTATGTGACTCCCTTTCTCGCCTGGGTCAACCAGTACCGACCCGTGCGCAGCAACAACTGAGTTGCCAATCGGGGCGTTACTTCTACGTGAGCTTCCCGCACAAGGTTGGTTTCGATGGCCTCATCGACGGTGGCTTCGGCGGATAGAAGTCGACGGCATGACCTGGATGCGCTGCGCGCATTTGCGATGCTGCTGGGGATCGCCCTGCATGCATCGTTGAGTTTCCTGCCGGGTGTTTGGCCGGTGCAGGATCGCCAGCAGAGCCCGCTGTTCGGAGTCTTCTTGGACGCGGTACACGGGTTTCGCATGCCGCTGTTCTTCCTGCTCAGCGGCTTCTTCACGATGATGATCTTCCGCAAACGCGGGATGGGTGAGTTGGTGAAGCAGCGCCT
>JBIIEC010000612.1:0-2833 GCA_044238045.1 Pirellulaceae bacterium
CGGCGCCGAACTTCCTGCTTCGCCCTCGGACGCTTCGCCGTTCCCGTCGGTGGACCGCATCGACGCGGTGGCGAGAGGCGTTTCCACCTGACGCGAGGAGAAACCGATCGTCAGAGCGATCTGGCCGTCGCCGCCGGAACGGCTGCCGGAGCCTTTCGGCTGCACGAAGGAAGTCAGCAGGACGAACAGGCTGACGTGCGTGAAGAGACTCACGAGCCAGCTGGGCCCATCTTCCACCAAGGCACGCAGCGCCGCGGCCCAGCTGAGATGCCGCATCCAGGAAGGTGCCCGACGACCGGAGACAGGCCGGATGAATTCCGGCGGCGACTCCTGCCCCACCGGCAATTCCAGCGACCGCGGGCCGTCGGCGGAAACCTGCGGTGAGCGATCCATGGAGCGACCTTCAGGACAGGGCAGAACAACGGGCTAGGCCTGGGGGCTCCTCGATTCTAGGCAATGCCTCGGGTGAAACAAAGCAAACCGAGGCAGAATGCGGCGATGCCTTCCATTCTTCCCTGCCGGTGTCAAAAAATCGCAACGGTCGGCAGGGCGATGCGGAGATTCGGCACATGGCGCGTGCCGACTACGGGAGCGTACCGGTGGTCGATCCAGGGGGGCCGTGCAGAGAATCTGACGATGTCAGGGCTTCAAGAACATCGTCAGCAGCGGCATGGCGCCGGCGACCAGGGCGGCGAGGAGGATCGGGCGTGGCGGCGCCGCTCGACGCAGCTTCAGGACCAGGGGTGTCAGCGCCAAGGTGGCCACGCCCGCCACAAAAGCGACAAAGAGAATCGTCCGCGCGGGAACCTGCAGCCACTGCAGTTCCGACCGCGAACGCAGGGCAAGCTGCAGGGCGATGCCCACGGCCTGCGCGGCGACGGCGGCCAGGGCGGACAGCATCCAGCCGACGGTCACCGCTTCGGCCGACTGGGACTCCGGCGGTTGCGATGCCGTGGGAGGCGAGTTGGCCCCGCGCGAAGCGTCGGTCGACTTTTTGGAGGTCTTGCGCTGCGATTTGGATCCGCGTCGATTCACCGAAACACCCTCGTCGTGCCAGGGATTGAACTCGCTCGCGCACGGGCGTCGGCGACAACTCCCAGGCGAGCTATCCCGGGAACCGTCCTCCGCGGTCGACCTTAATGCACTCGTTGTCCCGGTTGGGCGCCGCTGTCCACTCCCAGCAGGAAGACTTCGGTGCCGCCCGGACCGGCGGCGGTGACCATGCCTTCGCTGAGGCCGAACTTCATCTTGCGCGGCGCGAGGTTGGCGACCATGATCACCAGTCGGCCGATGATCGCTTCCGGCGCGTAAGCCGCCTTGATGCCCGCGAACACCGTCCGGTTCTCCTCGCCGCCCAGGTTCAGCGTCAGCTTCAGCAGCTTGTTCGCCTCCGGCACATGCTCCGCATGCACCACGCGGGCGACGCGCAGGTCGACCTTGGCGAACTCGTCGATGGAGATGGTTTCCACCAGCGGTTCCAGTTCCAGGGGTGTGGGGCCGGAGGCAGGGGCAGTGGCAGGGGCGGCTGGGGTGGCCGGCGGAGTAACTTCCTGCGGCTTGCTGTCTTCAATCATGGCTTCCACCTTCTTGGGATCGACTCGTTGGAGCAGGTGTTCGAAACGTTGGATTCGGGAGCCCGCGAGGGGCTGCTGGGACTGGTCCCAGCGGACGATGGGATCGTTCAGCAGTTCGCCGGCCTGCCGCGCCAGGCGAGGCTGGACGGGGGCGAGGTAGATGGCGAGCTGGCGGAAGAGGTTGAGCGTCACGGTGCAGGCTTGCTGGACGCGGAGTTCCGAGCCGGGCTGTTTGGCCACGACCCAGGGCTGCTCGGCGTCCACGTACGCGTTCGCGCGATCGGCCAGTTCCATGATCAGCCGCATGGCCCGGTTGTAGTCACAGGCTTCGTAGGCCGCCGCGATCTCGTCG
This sequence comes from Pirellulaceae bacterium, assembly GCA_044238045.1. Taxonomy (GTDB): domain Bacteria; phylum Planctomycetota; class Planctomycetia; order Pirellulales; family Pirellulaceae; genus CAZUJM01. The sequence continues at coordinate 1,927 of JBIIEC010000612.1, forward strand.
CCCGCCGCCGCCGCGTGCGCGAAACGGCCGCCATCGTCGGGATAGACGGCCGCCAGGCCGCTCTCGGCCACGAACCGCGCGGAACGACTGGCCAAGTTTACGACCTTGCCGACCAAGTCGGAGTTCACCTTGTTGGTGAACTCGTCCAGGTTCAGGTCGAGGTCGTCGGTGCGCGGTCCGAGCTTCGTGGCGTAGTAGTAGCGCAGGTAGGCCGGATCGAGGTGCCGCAGGTAGGTCTCGGCCATTACGAACGTGCCCTGGCTCTTGGACATCTTCTCGCCGCCGACCGTGAGGAAGCCGTGGATGTGTACCTTCGTGGGCAGCGTGTAGCCGGCCGTCTTCAGCATGCCGGGCCAGAAGAGCGTATGGAAGTAGGTGATGTCCTTGCCGATGAAGTGGTGGATCTCCGTCTGCGAGTCGCGCCACCAGCGCTGGAAGTCCTCGCCCGACTTCTTGCACCACTGCAGGGTGGAGCCCAGGTAGCCGATCGGCGCGTCGAACCAGACGTACCAGTAGTTGCCCGGACTGTCGGGGATTTCAAAGCCGAAGTAGGGAGCCGGTCGGGAGACGTCCCAGCTGCGCAGCGCCTTGCGGCCTTCCGGCGAGGAGGCGTCGCCCAGGAAGTGGCCCTTCAGGTAGTTGGCCGTCTCCGACTGCAGATGATCGCCCTCCTGCGTCCACTGCTCCAGGAAGTCGTGCAGCTTCTCCAGCTCAATGAACAGGTGCGGCGCGGAACGCACTTCGGGCGTGGAACCGGTCAGCGTGCTGCGCGGGTCGGTGAGGTCGGCGGGGGTGTAGGTCATGCCACAGACGCTGCAGTTGTCCCCGGGCTGGTTCACCGCGCGACAGGCAGGATTGGGACAGGTGCCGCGCACAAAACGATCGGCCAGGAAAGTCCCCGCCTGCA
>JBIIEC010000613.1:0-2832 GCA_044238045.1 Pirellulaceae bacterium
GGCTAGTCGCCTCGACCCGATCGAAGCTCTGCGGTACGAATGAGGGCGGATGCCTTCGTGCTCGACGGAGGCCGTCAGGTCATTCGGGCGGAGGAAGACGCCGCTGCGGAGGAAGACGGGGATCCGGCGGCGATGTTTCAGGCAGTTCCTCGGGCTTTGCCTTCGTTTCCTGCGGCACGGGTGGCTCTCGTTCCTCGGAAGACCGCAGCAACTGCGGCTGGCCCTCCTGGAACTCCTTGTCGACAGCGGAGTCGCTGACAGGGTATCGGGTCGAGTCGCGCGTGGGGCCCAATGCCTTGGGGTACTGGCGTTCGTGGCCGAGCAGCCCCAGTGGAGCCAGCGATGCGTACCGTTCCTCGTAGAAGCGGACGCCGTGCGTTTCGAGGATCGTGCCGGTGACGCGTTCCAAGTTGGCCAGTTCGGCGTTGTAGTCGGTCAGTGCCCGCGCTTCGGCGCTGACGGCGTTTCCCCAATCGACAATCGCCTGCTGGACGTTGATGAAGGCCACGGTCCCCTGGCGGGCGCTGGTGGCCTGGGCGGTCAGGTTGTCCGCCGCCGCCAGTCGTGTCTCCTCCAACGCCTTGTAGGCGGCGTGCAGTTGCCGGAGTCGCCGGACGGTCGAGGCGATCTCGTGGACCATTTCCAGCAGACCCTGCTCCAGGTTCGCGCGGTCGCGAGCCAAGATCAATTCGCGTTCCCGGAGTCTTGCCCGGGACTGCCGCAATCCGACGGGCACGGAGAAGTTGATCCCGAACTGCCAGTCCGTGTATTCGCCCGCATCGGTTCGCACCGTACCGCCGACTGGCATTTCGCCCTCCAGCCCGTTCCATCGATAGAGCATCAGGGCATCGAGTTGAGGCAGGGCCTGGTTGCGTGATTGGAGTATCAACTGGTAGTCGGCCTCCAAGACCAGCTTCAACTCGATGATATCGGGCCGCTGTTCCTCCGCGAGGGAGAGCAGCGAGTCCCAGTCCAGCGGAATCTCACCCGTGATCGGGGGAGTCATGGGTACCAACTGGTCGGACGCCGTGGGCGGCAGGCCAAGAATGCCGCGGAGGGAGGCCTCTGCATCCAGCTGGTCTGCCTGCGCGTTAATGAGGTTGGCGCGAAAGTTGGCGAGTGCCAACCGTGCCTGGGCCAGTTGCGCCTGGTCTCCCGAGCCGATGCGAAGCCGCGCATCCTCCAGCTTCAGGAACAACTCCGCCTGGTCTACCTGCTGCTCGACAGCCCACACGCTGGTGCGTGTGGCGACCAGTCTCCAGTAAGCTTGAATGACCCCGCGGACCGTTTCCTGCACGCTGTCCTTCAGGCGAAAATAAGACGACTCCGCGTCGAGCCGAGCCAGCACGATGGGGACTTGGTTCACGGCCAACCCCGCGCCCTGCAGCAGAGGCTGGGAAACACCTACACCAACGGATGAGGGCGACTCAGGGTCCAGGAGCTGACCTGAAGGAGTTCGCCGCAAACGGTCTGCGTCGACTTGTACCGACGCGGTACCGCCCAACCGGTTCTTTTGGTTCACCTGCACCGAGGTCGGCGATCGGTCGAGACGATTGCCGATCACCAGTGCCTCGCCCGGACGAAGCGGATTGGCGATGGCGAACGGCGATTCATTCCGCAAGAAGTCCTGCCGGACCGAGACGGTGGGATCGAAGGTTGCGATCTCCTGATCGATGCGCGTGTTCGCAATGGCTGCGTCGTAGATGGTCTGGCCGCTGCTGGCGGATCCCGTGCCGCTGAGCACACGGACGACATCGGTGTTGCCGAGCGCTCGCTGGATCACATCATCCAGGCCAATGGCCGAGGTCGGTCGGGCTTCCAGATCGTCCACGATCGTGGGGGCCGGTTCCGCAGTAGCCGGGATTCTCGCGCGCGGGAATTCCGCCGGCGCTCGCACCTTGATCGTTCGTGACTCGGGTTGCCACGGGAACAGGACTCCCTGACCGCGCGCGGACCCACCGCACACGGACAGTGCTGTCGTGGTGAGTGCCAGCAGGAAGGTCGGGGTGCAACGAGCCATATACTCCCTGCGTTCGGTCGATACGACCGTCTCGCGGGAGACAATCGTTGCAGCCCGGATTTTATCGCGGACAGTTCCCAGACTGGCGATCTGGCGTGATCGTTACACCTTGCCTGTCCTCTGCGATTACGCCGACCTTGCGGTCGGCCCGGAGGGTGTATGCGGCACCAGGCCCTAGCGGTTTCTCTGGTCCTGCAAGACCAAGCCATCCCGCAGGGCGATCGTCCGTCGCGCACTGGCCGCCAGTTCGCGGTCGTGGGTCACGAGGATGATCGTGATGCCCTGCTCCGTGTTGAGTCGCTCGAACAACTGCATGATCTCGTTGCTGGTGCGCGAGTCGAGGTTGCCTGTCGGTTCGTCCGCCATCACGATGGCGGGTTGGTTGACCAGTGCGCGAGCGATGGCAACCCGCTGCTGCTGGCCTCCTGACAGTTGGGCTGGATGGTGATCCATGCGTTCCGCCAGTCCCACCATCTCCAGCATCTGCCGAGCGCGGTCCCGGCGTTCTGCGCCCGGTATGTGCCGCGCGTAGAGCAACGGCAGTTCGACATTCTCGATGGCCGAGGTCCGCTGTAGCAGGTTGAAATTCTGAAAGACGAACCCAATCCTTGAATTGCGGAGCCTCGCCCGGTCGTTGAGGTTCATGGTCGTGACCTCCACTCCGTCCAGCCGATAGCTGCCCGACGTCGGTCGGTCGAGGCAGCCCAGGGTATTCATCAGCGTCGATTTGCCTGAACCGGAAGTGCCTACCAACGACACGAACTCGCTCTGCTCAATGTCCAGCGAGACGCCCGCCAACGCGCGTACCTCGT
>JBIIEC010000231.1:0-9590 GCA_044238045.1 Pirellulaceae bacterium
CTGCGAAAACTCCAGACGGTCGAACCGTCCAGTCCGTCACGCGAACGCTTCCTCCAGTCGGTCGCCGAATACTGGAGTCGCTGGGACGCGAACGCAGACTCCAAGTCGCCGAATGCCGAGCGGGTCGCGGCCATTGTCTATGGCAGCGAATGGTCCCTGCTGTCCGCTCCAAGTCTCACGCAAACACCGGCGGACCTGCGAGCGGTGAAGCAGCGTTTGGATACCGTGGCTCACGACAAGGGCTGTCCCGCGAATCTGCAGGCGCTACGCCAGGCCCTGGTTGGCTACGCCGCGGCGCGCGACGGCGATTTCGCGGCAACTCGAGCCACTTGGCAAGGACTGGACTGGAACTCGCTCGAGGTGACGCTTCCCCTGCTGGAGCAACTCGACCAGTTCGCCAGCGATGCGCTGGCCCAGAAGTCGACGGTGGAGGCCCCGGAGTCGACGATGGAGAATTGGAATCTCCTCGAAACGGAGATCCTCGCGCAGTTGCAGCGAATTCCTTCGTGGGCCGACAATCCTCGCACCTGGCAACTGACGGCCCGCATTCACCAACGTCGCGGGGAGCGTGCCGAGGCGCTGCGCATCTACAACCGGCTTCTCGAAAAGCTGCCGCGCGACCTGGCGCTGCGACGCGAAATGGCCACGCTGTTGGATACCGCCACGACCGATGCCGAACGACAGGCGTCGATCCAGAACTGGCAGGCGTTCGTCCAGGCGAGCGACGAAGGCTCCGTAGACTGGTATGACGGCCACTTCGGGCTGATCCAGGCGATGCTGCGAGCTGGACAGCGGGACGATGCGGAGAAGAAGTTCGCCGAACTGCGCGCCGCCCATCCAGAACTTGGCGGCGCACCTTCTGCCGCTCGGCTTCGCCAACTGCTTGAAGAAGGTCGTTAGCCGCGATCGCCCGCTGACTCGGCACACGGGGCGTGTGCCGACTACGGATTCGGGTTGTAGCCAAGACGAGCCCCGTTTTCCGCCGCCAAAACTCCCCGCGCAAAACTGCCACAAAACCGTTTGAATCACTGCGCGGACACCCGAAAAAAACTCATCTTGACGGTAAACGACAGATCGGAAAGATTGGTCGAAGCTGGCTGCATTATCCAGCGGCGCGGGGCATATTCGGGCGGGAAGCCCGAGCACTCCGGCCAGGCCCGCACCTGGCTTTGCCCCCGCAATGATACGGATATCCTTGATGCTCTACTGTGACGAAGGGAGTCGCTAATGCGTCTTGCATCGCCCGCGCTGGCTGCGGTGTTGTTCTCTCTGGCCATGGCCCAGGTCCAAGCCGAACAGATCATTCAGACCCAAGGGTTCATGGGCAACCCGAACTTTGTCCAGCAGCTCGAATTCGACCGTTTTAATCCCTCCAAGGGAACTCTGAACTCGATCGAGGTGCGCGTCGACCTGATCATCGACAGCGGTTCGCTCTCGGTCGACAATGATGGGCTTCTGCCCGCTAACTTGGATGTGGAGCTGGGTGCGACCGCCGCCATTTCGTCAGCGGGCGTCCGCCTGCTCGACAGCGGCTTCATGCCGATTCTCTCCGGCACGAACGCGGTAGGTGTTTCCACAGGCAGCTCGTTCAACCTGGCTCCTGATAACGGCGACGGAGCGACCTTCGACCCGACCGGTCCGGACGGAGCGACGCACCTGGGCGGCATTGCCAGCGCGTTCGACAGCGCCTTCGTGAATCCCTCGTTCTTCACGGACTACATGGGCACCACGATGTATGACATGCAGGTTGCCGTGAACCAGCTGCTCGACTTCGGCGGCCAGGGTGGCCTGTCCGGCCAGTTCGATCCGGTGAACACGGAAGTCATGGTCACCGTCACTTACGATTTCAGCCAGCAGGTTCCGGAACCGGCCACGCTGACCTCCGCCGCTCTCGGCTTGCTCGGCCTCGCGGGATTCGCCCGCAAGAGCCGTCGCCGCAGCTGAACTCTCTTCGATCCCTCCCTCCGGGCGATCGATTCTCCCAAGCGAACCATGGTCGATGCTTGGGCGGTCGGTGCCTGGCTGGTGGAGGCGGTGATCGGTTCGCCTTGGCAGCGTTGGGGGACGAACTCGCCCCCCCGGGAATCGCGCGGCGACGCCCCGGGCAATCACACACGCGGGCTTCTTTTGCTCGCGCGCGTCCGCGTCCCGATTCCGGTCGCCTGATCCAGATTCACGACGATCCAGGGGCTGACCGCAGCGATCGCTTGGGCGGACTCGGAGTCGCCCACGAAGACGCGCACCACCTCGGGCGGCGCGAGGGACAGATCCATGTCACCCACATGTCGCCACTCCTCCTCAAGCGTCCAGTCCGTCGTGGCCGACGGATCGTCGCGACGACCGCCGTCCCCAGGACGTGCTCGATCATCGCCGTGTCCCGCGCAGCTACTCGCCCCGGGTTGGAGTGGCTTGATCGTCAAGGCATCGGGATCCTGCGAGCTTGCGGGCACTCGACTGCATTGAAAGAAGGGCCGCTGCTCCTCCGCGAGTCGTTGCCATAGCCGCTGGTCGCCATACACGACAGGCTTAGCTCCTTGCTGCCGCAGCCATTCGCGATGCAGGCAGATGCCGAACGGATTGAAATCCCAGCGGCCGAGGTGTTGCTGAAAACGGCGCAGGCCGGCGAAAGCATCCAGAGGCCGCGCCGTGAAGCTTACGACGGGCGTGTCGCCGCGAACGAGTCGATGGGAGGCCCGCAGACGCTGCTCGCGAACCATGCGGAGGAGGGAATCGAGGACGGAACGCCGCCGTGCGTTCGGGTCGATCATCATCTCCAGCAGATACTCTTCGTCCGACTGCCCCGGCCAGGGCCCCGGACATTCGCGCGTCCAGTGACTCAGGAATCCCTCCATCTCGTCGCAGACCTCCGCCCAGGATCGCACCTCCCCCACGCCCCCGTCGCTCCGCCAACCCGACGAGCCTCCTTGCTCCGGGCAGTTTCCAATCGACTTGAGATGGTCCGGGAGCCTCCAGAGTTCTCGTAGCCGACCGGGAAGCGAGCCGCCTGTCGCCCCACGACGCACGGCGCCCCGCGACCTCCACACGCTGTCCCGCTGGCTGGAGATCAACTCCTCGCGCGCGTCGAGAACTACGCGGCTCAAGGACTGATCGGAACGACCTGCCAGGTGGTCGAGCAGGTCCGCGATCCGGCCGCGGTCGCGGACGAAGAGCACCCGGGCCTCCTCCGCGAGCGACAACAGCAGTGCATCTCGTCGATCGTCGGCAGTCGCCTTCCCGGTTCGGGAGGTCGCGCGGCGAGAACGTTGGCCTTCCCGGATCGGGGGCGATACTTCACACACGGAGACAAACGGCGGCGGCAGTTGAGGCACGGGCTGCGCGACGCATGCCTCGCGCAGCCAGGCCTCGATACCGATTCCCGGCCGTGGCAACCGTAGTTCGGCGAGTTGGATCCCCAGCGGGTTCACGGCGGCGCGCAGCCATGGGTCGGCGGGGGTTCCCGCAGCGGTGAGGACCAACCGGTCGCTTTCCGCCACGTCCAGCAACGCATCACGGAACGCATCCCACCACGTAGGATGGAGATCACCGCGCCGCCCTCGATGGGAACTGAGCAGGCAGACACGCGACGACGACCAGAAACGATCGTCGGCCCGGAGCAAACGAAGTTCGCCGATGTCCGGGTCCTCGATCCAGCGAAGACTCGTTCGCGACAGGCCATCGCAGGCCAGACCACTCTGCAGGCCCGTCGGCTCGCAGCCTTCGGCGGCGTTTCGCTTCCGTTCCTCAAAGCGGGCGGACCGTGCTTCCGATCGGGCGCTTCCGTGGAACCGTCGATCAACCGGCGGATCCTCCATGCCGTCCTCCTTTCAGCAGACAGGCCGCACGCGCTGGACCACGCGTCCCCGACACTCCTGGACCCAGCGGATTATCGCGAGCATCCGTCGTTCCGGAAGACTCCCAGCAACTTTGGTCGCGCGATCCCCCGGGCCTGACCTGCCAGGGGTGAGGGATTCTGATAAGCTGACGCGCCGTTGTGATCCGCGAAACCGCAAGCAGGGCAGGAGGTTTCCCCATGCAAACGATCATCGAGGTCGACCATCCGCTCATCAAGCGGCACGTATCCCAATTACGGGACATCAGCACCCGTCCGGAGCAGTTCCGACTGCTGCTGCGACGCCTGGCCGCGCTGCTCGCGTACGAAGCGACCCAGGACCTGCAACTCGCGCCGCAGGCCGTGACTACTCCGCTGGAGTCGATGGAGGGGCAGCGACTGTCGGAGCGGATCGGCATCGTTCCCATCTTGCGCGCGGGACTGGGCATGGTGGACCCGGTACTCGACCTGATCCCCGAAGCCGAAGTGTGGCACCTGGGCATGTATCGCGACGAGGTGACGGCGCAGCCGGTGGAGTATTACAGCAAGCTCCCTTCCAGCCATCCGGTCGATGTCGGACTGGTACTGGACCCGATGCTCGCCACCGGGGGTTCGGCAATGGCGGCGGTGGAGTGCCTGCAGCGATGGGGCGTGCGACGGATCAAACTGCTGTCGGTGATCGCTTCGCGCGAAGGCGCCAGCCGTCTCGCCCAGGCGGCGCCGGATGTGCAGGTCTATGTCTGCGCGATCGACGAGACGCTGAACGCGCTTAAGTTCATCGTGCCCGGGCTAGGCGACGCCGGAGACCGCACGTTCAACACCTGAGGTTTGACGAGTTCCACGCGGCGCGGCGTCCAGCGGCGTCGCTGTTTCGCAGGGACATCCACCGGGGAACCCACCATGAAATTGCTTGCGGGCCGGCGTGCCCTGATCACCGGATCATCGCAAGGCGTCGGCCGGGCGCTCGCGTTGGCGATCGCCCGAGCGGGCGCGGATGTCGTGCTCCATGGACTGCGACGGGACGATGCGGCCTGTGAAGCCGAAGAGAGCTGCCGAAGCCTGGGCGTGCGTGTGGCTTTCGTGGAAGGCGACCTCTCCGGCCCCACGACCGAGGCCGTGCAGCATGTATTCGAGGAAGCGCGGCGCCTGCTCCCCGGCATCAACCTGCTGGTCAACAACGCGGGCACTTACGCCGACGTGCCCTTCCTGGAAATGACCGTGGAGTCCTTCGAACGCACGATGCGACTGAACGTCGCCAGCCACTTCTTCATGACCCAGAGCTTCGCGCGGGAGTGGGTGGCAGGGCACATCGACGGGCGGGTACTGCTGGTGGGTTCCATCAACGGACGGCTCGCGGAACCGGTGCATTCGGCCTACGATACCTCCAAGGGCGCCCTGGAGATGATGGTGCGAACCTTGTGCGTGGAACTCGCGCCGCGGGGAATCCGCGTCAATGGCCTTGCGCCCGGCCTGTTTCGCACGCCGCTCACGGAGCCTGCCCTGCGCGATCCGCGCGTCCTGCAATGGATGCGGCACCACACGCCCAACGGCGAAGTGCCGGGCCCCGAAGTGGCCGGGGAGGCGGCCGTGTTCCTGCTGAGCGACGCAGCCCGCCACATCCACGGCCAGATGCTCCTTGTCGATGGCGGCATGAGTGCCTGGCAGCAACCCGACCCGCCCGACGCTTGAACCGCCTTCCACTCATCCCGCCGCGAAGTCCAAGGCAACCCGCCAAGACGAGTTACTCCAGCCCAGGAAAGACACAATCATGGAACGATGGACCAGCCTGCTGGGACTGCTGGTGATGCTGCTGATCGCTTGGGCCATGAGCACCGATCGGCGCCGCATCAACTGGCGACTCGTGTCCGCCGCGCTTGCGCTCCAGTTCGGCTTCGCCCTCTTCATCCTCAAGACCGGTCCCGGCCACGCCGTCTTCAGTGGCCTCAGCGACGTCTTCCAAGCCGTCATCGCGTACTCCCAGTCCGGCACCGAGTTCATGTTCGGCCTCAGCGGCGACGCGAGCGACCCGAAGACACCCGGGCGTCTCACCTTGCTGACAACCGTGGCCTTCGGCGTACTGCCCACCATCGTCTTTTTCTCGTCGCTCATGTCGGTGCTCTACTACCTGGGCGCCATGCAGCGGATCACGGAATGGATCGCCGTCATCATGCAGAAGACCCTGGGCACCTCGGGGGCCGAGAGTCTTTCGGCGGCCGCGAACATCTTCGTCGGACAGACGGAAGCTCCGCTGGTCATCAAACCGTTCCTCAAGGACATGACGATTTCGGAACTACACGCCGTGATGGTGGGCGGCTTCGCGACGATCGCTGGGGGCGTGATGGCGTTCTATGTGATGATGGGCGTCGACGCCGGACACCTGATCACCGCGTCGGTCATCTCCGCGCCGGCGGCGCTGCTGGTGTCCAAGATGATGCAGCCCGAGACCGAACACCCAGTGACCCTCGGCCGAGTGCGCATCGACTACCAGGATCCTTCCGCGAACGTCATCGAGGCGGCTGCCTCGGGGGCAGCCGACGGCATGAAACTGGCACTCAACGTGGCCGCGATGCTGATCGCCTTCCTCAGCCTGCTGTCACTCTGCGACGGCCTTCTCGGCTGGCTGGGCCAGCAATGGAACACATGGACAGGTTCCCCCTCCAGCAGCACCTGGTCGATGGGAACGCTCCTCAGTTACCTGTTCGCCCCGTTCGCCTGGGTCATGGGCGTTCCGCAGGAAGACTGCCTGCGTGCCGGCGAGCTGCTGGGAATCCGCACGGCCGCGAATGAGTTCATCGCCTACGATGGATTGAGCCAGTGGATGAAGCAAGCCGACGGCCAGCGGCCCCATCCGCGGACGGTCCTGATCCTGACCTATGCCTTTTGCGGCTTCGCCAACCTGGGGTCGATCGGAGTGCAGATTGGTGGCATCGGCGCGATGGTGCCGGAGCGCCGCGCGGATCTCGCACGGCTGGGCATGCGGGCCATGATCGCGGGCACGCTGGCGTCGTTCATGACCGCCTGTGTCGCGGGAATCCTGACGCCGTGATCGCCATGCGTGTACCCGGCGGCGTTCGAGTCAATCCAGATGGAACTGCATGGGCAGCAGTTCGCCGAGCGTCGTGCGGACGAGCGGTCGCTGGCCCGTCACATCGACCAGCAGGATGGGCAGGTCGATGCCGCGCGTGAATTCGGCCAGCACCTGCCGGCACGCGCCACAGGGGGCTACGCCTCCCGCCGACGCCACCACCAGTGCCGTGAACTGCCGGATGCCCTGGGCAACGCCCGTGCAGACAGCCGTCCGCTCGGCGCACTGCGACAAGCCATACGAGCTGTTCTCGACGTTGCATCCGACGATGGTGCGACCACTCGCATCCCGCAGCGCGGCTCCTACCAAAAACCGCGAGTAGGGCGCATGAGCCTGCAGGCGCGCGGCCTCCGCTTGGCGCACCAGTTCGGCCCATATCTCCTCGTCCATCGCAGTTGGCGGTACGGCCACGGGTTGTCTCCTCCCAGGAAGGATCGTGGGTTCGGCGAAAACGACCTCCGCGGATCGCTTCCTGATCCCGAGGAAAGCGATCGCGGGCCCCGGGGAAGCTATTGCGGGTGGGTCACCAAGCCCTCGACGCCGCGCACCTCCAAGACCAGCGGCGGACCAACGCCCGCGTTGATCGATTCCGCGATTCGGAAGGCCGACTTCACCCGCGGAACCACCGCATCGCGGCGCGCCGACGGCATGAAGAGCCGCACCAGTGGCTGGCCTCGCTCCACATGGTCGCCGAGGCGCACGAGCATCTCCAGGCCGACGGTGGGGTCGATGGCATCGTCGACCCAGCGGCGACCGCCTCCCATCTCAATCACGGCTTGACCGAGCAACTCGCCGTGGATCGCCACCAGCTGGCCAGCGATCTCCGCGTGGATCTCCCAGGCCTGCGCGGGCGGCACCGCGGGCAGCCGGCCTCCCTGCGCCACGACCATCGCTTCAAAACGATCCCGCGCACGTCCGCTGCCGATGGCCTCGTCGACACGACGCTTCGCCTCACCCACTCCAGCGGCCACGCCCGCGGACAGCAGCAGCTCGGTCGCCAGCGCATCCACCAGCTGCCGGACCTCTGTCGGCCCGCCGCCCTCCAGCACCGCCAACGCCTCGTGCACCTCCACGGCATTTCCCACCATGCGTCCCAACGGCTGATGCATGTCGCTCAACACGGCCGTCGTGCGCACGCCGAGCAGTTCCGCGACATGGACCAGCGAATCGGCAAGTTCACGAGCCTGGCCCGCAGTCTTCATGAAGGCAGCGGAACCGAACTTGACGTCCATCACCAGATGGTCGAGCGACTCGGCAAGCTTCTTGCTGAGGATGCTGGCGGTGATCAGCGGAATCGAAGGAACGGTACCCGTCACGTCGCGAAGCGCGTAGAGCTTGCGGTCGGCGGGCGCGAGTTCCGGAGTTGCCCCGACAATCGCACAGCCGATCTGTTCGACCTGCCGCCGCAGTTCCGCGAGGGTACGCTGCGTCCCGAAGCCCGGGATGGCTTCCAGCTTGTCGAGCGTTCCGCCCGTGATGCCCAGTCCGCGTCCGGAGATCATCGGGACGGCGAAGCCAAGGCAGGCAAGCAGCGGGGCCAGGACCAGCGACGTCTTGTCTCCAAGCCCGCCGGTCGAATGTTTGTCCCCGCGTGGCGCCATGCCGTCGGGCCACTGCAGCCGTTCGCCGCTGTCGAGCATACTGCGCGTGAGCGCCATCGTCTCGACGGGCGTCATCCCGCGCACGCAGATCGCCATCGCCAACGCGGCCATCTGGTAGTCGGGAATCTCGCCCGTCGTGTAGGCCTGCATGAACGCCGAGATCTCGCTCGGCGTCAATTCACCACCATCCCGTTTTCGCGCGAGTAGCTCCGCGGGAATCATGTCCGGGGAAATGGGGTCAGGTCTCATGGTCGCCTTCGCTCTTCCGGATGCTTCCCCACGAATGGTCGCGAAAACGAGACTTGCGTTCGTTCTCACGATCCATTGGCGGCGACGCCGCCACTACTCGTCCGCAAAGCTCCCGGACAGCTTCTTCTTGTCGGTCTGGTCACTGACAAGCGACGCCGAGACGGAGTCGAGCAGTTCTTCCCAGGCATCCGACTGGAGCCGCACATCGGTCGCGGGAATCACCGGCACGGCGGCCACCGCGGCCCGCGCCGCGACCTCTCGCTGCTGCAGCTCGTTCAGCACGAGCAAGGCGTCCAGAGGGCTGATGTGCTGGTCCTTGTTCGTGTCCGGATAGGCAGTTCCCTCCGGCTTCGACGTGACCTTCCTTGCTCCGTTCTGGTTCAGGTCGTTCAGCACCAGCATCGCGTCCAACGGACTGATTGCTCCATCGGAATTCACATCCAGCGGCTGCTGCGGGTTGGTGAGCACCAGCACGTTGTCGCTGTTGAAACTGATGGGCTGCGTGCGCGGCACCGTCGGCGGATCGAAGTTGCCGACGATGGGCAATGCGTACTCATGGCCGAATCGCACATACAGGTCGGGGCCGAACGGCGTCGGCGTAAAGTCGATGACCGGTCGATAGTCGATCGGATCGTCGGGCGGGCTGAGGCGATCGAGGAGCGAATCGCTGTTGGAGATCAGAAAGTACCATTCTCCCTGTGTGCGATCGGTGACGCCCGTGCGATCGGGCACCCACAGCCCGAGGTCGTCGACGCCGTCTCGATCCATGTCCGCCGCCACGGGACGTTCCCGCACGCCGATGAAGCCGAACGTGAAGCTCTCGTCG
>JBIIEC010000232.1:0-9589 GCA_044238045.1 Pirellulaceae bacterium
CGGCTTCCTGCGGGCTGGCTTCCTGCGCAGTGGCGGACTGTGTCCCCGCCATCACGAAGACCAGCGCGGTCAATCCGGCTCGCAGGGCTCCCGCCAGTCGCACCATGGGCGATCTCCTTGGCCGGCAATCCTCCCGCGAAGTTTACACGCGACGCGCGACGGCGGCTGCGGCCTCGCTCGGAGTTTAATCGTCGGCCCGAGACGCGGCAAGCAATACCTCGACGAACCAAGCGTGTCACACGTCCCAGCTCGAACCATCCCAAGCGACCGCACGCTCGAGGAAGGACCCGACTCCCCGCGCAAAGCATTCGAACAGCGCCTCCCCCTTCTCGGCCGACGCCTTCGACGGCTCGCCGATATGACCTGGCACGCTGCGGTCCGCCATCACCCAGCCCCGATATCCGGGACCCGCACCCACGCCCTCCGGTACCTTCTGGACCTGAGCCCAGTTGGCGGCCACCAGTTCCGGGTGGAGGGCCAGCATCATGGACGTCTCCCACTCACAGGCATGCCCCATCTCTTTCTGGGATAGACCCGAAATCGTGTCCGTGGGACGCGCGGAATCCCAGTAGGTCAGCGCGAGCAGCAGCAGTGCCGGATCGGTGCGCCGTACCTGTCGCAATTCGAACATGGCCTGCTGCGAGGGCACGGTGTTTCCGCCGTGTCCGTTCACGAACACGATCCGTCGGAACCCGTGGCCAAGGAAGTTTTCGGCGAGCCCCTTGAGAAGCTCGATGTACAGTCGCGGATCGGCGGACAGTGTCCCGGGCATGTCGAGGTGATGGTGGGAGTTGCCGAGCCATTGCAGGGGTGCGAAAAGCACCTTCTGGGCAACCGACTGCAACTGCACTCGCCGCAAGACCTCGCCGAGCAGCAGGCTGTCCGTGAACAGCGGCATATGATGGCCATGTTGTTCCAGCGCCGCGATCGGAAACACCACGGGCGTGTCCCGGTCCAAGGCAGCCACGTCCGTCCACTTCAGTCCTGTTAACTCCATGACCTGCTCCTCTCGCGTTAACCCAGCTTGGCCTTTGCCCTCTTCGCGCACACCACCGTGTGCCTGGACGCCGCGTCGCAACGCCCCGCCACACAGTTCAGCCGATTGTCGCAAACGGGGCGACCGCTGACGAGATGGCCCCGACGGCGTTCGAGGCCTGCCGCGCGTCCTGGAGAAAGCGGAGAATGGCCACGAAGGGCATTGGGGGCGGGCAACCGGAAGGCCGGAAATAGGTTGCTTTTGCCCGGAGGGTACCTACAATCGCCTTCACCCGTAGGTGACCATTCCCCTGGAGCATGCGTTTCGTGAGTTTTGCACCCTTGGACTATCGCAGCATTCTCCTGTTGGTTGCCCTTGCGGCCTGCGCCGCTTCCGCGTCCCAGGCATCGGCCCAGTCGAACGTAGCCCTCGGCAAGCCGATCATTGATGGCAGTGGCTCGTGGAGCGCGTCGCCGTTCAATGGCGGCTCCTTTCCCGCCAGCAAGGTTGTCGACGGCGTCGTGACGGAACCGCCTGACGGCGTGATCAGCTACTGGCTTGGCCGGGAGCAACTCGAAAACGAATACTTCACGATCGACCTGGGCCAAAACTATCTCCTCGACCGCATTGAACTGTTCAACACGCACAACCGACAGTTCAACGACCGCTCCACCGACGAGTTCGCGTTGTTCGGCGCGACTGCCGTCGGGCCCGACAACAAGCTCCTTAATCCGATTCCCCTCCTCTCGGGCAACTTGACCGATCGTACCGGCGCGAACCTCATCCTGCCTGATGTCTTCACGCCTGCCAACGGCCTCCAGGTCAAGGACGTACGCTACCTCCGCTTCGACGCCCTCAGTTCGACCTACAACGGCCGCAACGTCGGGTTGAACGAGATCCGCGCCTTCTCCGGGGCCGCGAGCTTTCCGAACCTTGCGCTGAACCGGCCAGTGATCGCTGGCAGCGGTGCATGGTCGGGGAACACGCCAGGAGCAGGCGTGTCCTACAACGACGGCCAGTATCCGGCCAGCAGCGTGACCGATGGCAGCATCATCGACGCCGCGGGCAGCTATTGGCTGGGACGCGAAGGCGTGCGAAACGAGTACTTCACGCTCGACCTAGGCTCCGAAGTGCCGATCCGGGAGGTCCTGATTCGCAACACGACGAACGGCGATTCCGCGGATCGCGGCACGTCGGCCTTTCGGATTCTGGCCTCGTCCGCCGTGGACGGCGCGAACGAACTGATTGGCGGGCGGGAGATCCTGCAGGGCCAACTGCCCAACGCGGCGGGACTCCTCCAACTGCCCGAAACGGTCTTCAACAACTCGAATGGTCTCACCGACGCCACCGCGCGTTACCTGCGATTCGAGACCCTCGGCGATACCTATGCCAACGCGGCCGTGGGCCTTAACGAAATCGAGGTCTACAGCAAGGCCATCCACCCACCCACTCCCCTGCCGCGTCCCAACCTCGCGGCCGGGAAGAGCGTCATCGACGGCAGCGGAGCATGGGATGGCGTCGTCAGCGGCAAAGGAGCGCCCTTCGACGGAGGCAGTTTCCCGGCGACGCGCGTCACGGATGGAAGCGTCACCGATGTAAATATCGGCCGGACCTCCTATTGGCTCGGTCGTGAACGCGCGCGGAACGAGTACTTCACCGTCGACCTGGGACAGGTGTTCACGCTCGAGGAGATCGGCCTGCGCAATACCCACAACACGCAGTACAACGACCGCGGCACCAAGGACTTCATCCTCCTCGGCGCCCAGGAACTCGACGCTTCCAATCAGTTGGTCAATCCTGTGGAAGTACTGCGAGGCACGCTCGCGAATGTCTCCGGACAGAATCCGATCGCCCCGCAATACTTCACATCCGCATCCGGCCTGAAGGCGGCCGACGTCCGTTACCTCAAGTTCATCGCCTCCAACTACTACTTCGGCCCGACCAATGGCGGTTCCGGCTTGAACGACCTGCTCGTCTACGGCCGCCCGTTCCCATCCCTCGCCGGCGACCTCAATGGAGACGGACTACTCGATGCCTCGGACATCGATGCGCTCACCCGTGGAGTCCTCGAAGGGTCGACCGACACGCGTCTGGATCTCTCCGGCGATGGCAAGGTCGACCAGGCGGATCGCAGCGTGTGGATCGAACAGTTGAAGCGGACCTACTTTGGCGACGCGAACCTCGATGGCGTGTTCAACACCAGTGACTTCGTGTCCGTGTTCCAGGCAGGCCAGTACGAGGACGCCGCCACGGCCAATTCCACCTGGGCCACGGGCGACTTCAATGGCGACCTTGACTTCACCAGCGGCGACTTCGTCACCGCCTTTCAGGGCGGTGGCTACGAGGCGGCACCGCGGACTGCGGCCGCTTCGCAAGTGCCGGAACCCTGCGGCCTGCAACTGATGGCCTTGGCCTGGGCCGGAGCGGCCGTTCTTCGGGCTCGCCGCAACGCGAGTGTCCGGCCCAGCGCGGCCTGACCAACCCACCACGGTTGCTCGACACCCGCTGCGGTGGACCACCGTGAGCTCCTTACGGTTTCGCGTCGTGGTATCGATCCACGGCGGGCGCATCCAGCGACCACTGACTGCCATCCGGCCATCGGACCTGTATCCGCCGCACGCTCGAGTCGCTCCCCAGGCCGAAATGGGCGGTCGCCGCGTGCTGGGAGGAGAACGAATCGCCGGTGACGATCCACCGCCGGAGTGGCGGGCCTTCGTTGCGCACGACCTCCACCTCCGCCCCCAGCGGTGATTTCCCGCAAACGGCATCTCCCAGGCGCACGCCGAGCCAGTGGTGGGTGCGTTCCAGCGTGTTCCGCAGGACGCGCACTTCGTATCGCGACTCGTCGATGCGATCCGATTCGTAACGGACCACCAGCAAGTCCAGATACCCGTCACCATCCAGGTCGTCACTGACCACCGCGCGACCATCGAACTCAAAGGCAACCCCCAACAGGTGCCCCGCCTGGTGAAACGCCCGGCCTCCCTCGTTGAGCCACAACACGTTGTGCTCGAACCCGTTCCAGGAGATGTCGCCCTGGTGCAGTTCGCGCAGTGACAGGCCAAAGAGCTTGCCGAGTTCCTCGTCACTGCGGGAACTGCCGGTGTAGACATCATGGCACCAGTAACGCGTGCAGTAGTCGCGAGCCGACTTGCCGCTGTCGTGTCCGTTGGCGATATACAGGTCTTGGTCCCCGTCGTTCTCCACATCCATGGCGGTGACACCCCAAGACCAGCCCGTCCGCGCGACCAGGTCATTGAAAGGAGCCTGCCGGTAGCGCGCCCGATCCGCATCCGCATCGAACAGCAGCATCCGGTTTCCATACCCCATCACCGACCGCATGCGGTTGATGTCCGGGTGTTCGTCACGCCCCGCGTTCATCTGGTCCAATCGCCGCGCCGTCGTCGAACTCATGCCGATCAGGTAGATGTCCGGATATCCATCGACATTGAAGTCACCGAAGGCGTGGCCCATGCCAAAGAGATGCCGCTGGTCCACCCACGCATTGGTGACGTCCGTGAACGTACCGTGCCCTTCGTTCGCGTAGACGTCGACTCCGCAAAAATCGTTCACCGTCATCAGATCGAGGTCACCGTCGCGATCAAGGTCGACCAGGGAACTGCTGAAGGTGCGACGATTCCGCTTGGCGGCCAGACCTGCCACATCGGTGCGATCCACGAAGCGGCCATCGCCCTGGTTGACCAGCAGCACCGAGGGGTGGCCATCGTTGGCGTCATAGAACGGCGTGGGCATCGCCCCCTCGACGTAGGGAAACTTATACTGGCCGATCCAGGCATCCAGATCGCCGTCACCGTCCACGTCACCCGCCGTGAAGGCTTTGGGCAGTTCCAGTTCGACGTCGGCGCATCGACGGGGCGGCAAGGGAAAGCGACCTTGCGCATTGCCTTCCAGGAGCAGCGGCACCCGCTCACGCCCGACGCACAGCAGGTCGACATGGCCATCCCCGCTGAAGTCAGCCAGTACGGCGGCGTCAAAGATGTCGAGAGGATGGCTGGAAAGCGGCTCCATGCGAAATTCGCCGCGTCCGCGATTCCAGTAGATGCGGTTCAGGCCCCCCAGCACGATCTCCGAGAGCCCATCGCCATCCAGGTCGTAGACCAGCAGAGGCATGATGCGGCGCGAAGCACGGTCGGTGGCGACGCGCAGGATCTCCTGGAACGCGGGGCCCGCGTCGCGCAGGGAAAGCGTGGCGTTGCGAAGCGACACGGAGTCGATAAGCGGCAACTCATCGGCTCGTCGCGCGACCGGGGATGCTGATTCCTTTCGCCAAGTGATTTCCAGGTCACCCCGCAGCGACAGGCGTTGGATCGGCTCGTCACGGACGATATCCAGCACGAAGCTGACGTTCGACTTCGCGCCGCGATCGCCCCTGGCCGGCTCAAAACGACTGTGGTGCCACTCGGACTGCAGCAGCTGGTAGCCATCGCGCTGGAGGGACGACAGCAGTTCGAGCCAACCGGCGGACGAGAGCCGCCGCTCCTCGCCGTCCAGTTCCAAAATCCGCATGCCAAGCTCCAGCGAATCACGGAGCCGTGGAGCACGGTAGCTCAGGGATTGAAACTCCAGTTCGCGCAAAACCGGATAGGCGTCTTCGGCGGCGCGAAGCGAGTCCCACAGCCGGATGAAGGGTTCCTCGTGCCGCTGGGCTTGGCGTTCCACGGACCAGATCCGGGCATCCAATCGCGCGCGTTCCGCCAGCATCTGCTCGGCGGTGGTGACATCCGGTTGTCCTTGGAGTGCGGGATCCGGGTCGACGGCCGGGTCCGATACGACCACCGGAGCCGCTTGCCGGGCTTCGTACGACTCGGCGGGTGTCGTTGCCACGCCCGGGCCCTGCCCTGCGTTCGGTTGGTTATGGATCGCGGACGGGTCGACGTTGGTTCGCTGCGGATCGCCACAGCCGAGCGGCAGGAAACAGGCCGCCGCCCAAAACGCAGACGCGCAGAGAGATCGAAACGGCCGGCGAATCGCGGACGTCCAGCGGTTGGTACACGACCAACGATCCAAGCGTTGCGAAGAACGATCATGCTCCATTTCGCACCAGCCTGTGCCAGCGTTTGCATTCACGAAGAGTCGCGGGAACGACCATCGGGGCGCGAGAGCCATCAAACCTCAAAATAACTGTCGAAGCGGGCCCGGGCATGGTTTAGAATAGGCCGCGACCATGGGATCGGGCTGGCGACGAGCCTGACTGTCTGGAGTGGCCCGTTAGCCGCGAGGAGCGACCGCCTGGGGTCGCTGGATACCTTCGGCACATCGATCAGCCACATCGGGTCGGTTTGCCAAGGCTTCGCCGCCGACTCGCCTGAGATTCTATCCCGGCGTTCCTGTCCCCACCACCGCCGACATGCCGTGTGGGGTCTTGAACCTCGCACCCCGTCCAACCCCAAGGGAATCCCGCATCGTGATCCAGCATCCGAGGAAAGGCCGCAAGGTTCGCAAGCCGGCGCCGCGTTGCGTTTCCCGTTTCTATCGTCCCGAGTCGCTTGAACCCCGTCGCGTGTTGGAAGCCACGGTGGTCTTCAACGAGATCATGTACTCGCCCGATACGGCCTCGGGAATCGGTGAGTGGATCGAACTGCACAACCAGATGTCCGTCGACATCGAAATGTCGAACTGGACCTTGGGCGGAGCGGTGGAATACACGTTTCCCAAGGGGACGGTCCTCAAGAGCGGCAAGTACCTGGTGGTGGCGGCTTCGCCGGACAAGCTGAACCAGGCGACGGGAATCACCAACCTGATGGGCCCGATGGTGGGTACCTTGGGCAACGGCGGCGACCACATCGAACTGCGCAACCACACGCAGCGTCTGATGAGCGAGATCCGCTACGGAGACAGCGTGCCGTGGCCCGTCGGCGCCGATGGCTCGGGGGCTTCGCTGGCGAAGCTTGATCCGCAGTTCGGGACCGAACAGCCGGCGAACTGGAGGGCGAGCCTTCAGCCC
The DNA here is from genome assembly GCA_044238045.1 of Pirellulaceae bacterium. GTDB lineage: Bacteria > Planctomycetota > Planctomycetia > Pirellulales > Pirellulaceae > CAZUJM01. Next base: position 6,942 of record JBIIEC010000232.1, read on the forward strand.
GGAGGCACTCCCGGCCTGGGGAACTTCCCGCTCGACGCGGCTCCCTCCGCCTGGTCGGGGCTGCAGTTGAACGAAGTCGCGGCGGGCGGCGCGGCCGACTTCTGGGTTGAGTTGAAGAACACCACTGATCACGCGATCAACCTCGCGGGGGTCCAGTTGCGTGGCAGTGCCGGGGCATCCTCCACCATCGCCGGTGGCGATCTCGGTGCGGGCGAGTATCAGGTCATCCGTCGCGATCAGTTGGGGGTTTCGCCCGCGGCCGGCGAACGGCTGTTCCTGTACTCGCCCCAGGCGGTGGAACTGCTGGATGCGGCGCTCGTCGAAAACCGGCTTTCGGGACGCTCATCGGAACTGGCCGGCCGCTGGCAGTTCCCGTCCCAGGCAACGCCGGGCGAGGAGAACCGATTCGTCGTCGAGCAGGACGTGGTGATCAACGAGATCTTCTACCACGCGAGCCCGACCTATGCACAACCGGGCGTTCCCAGTTCCTCGACCATCCTGCCGCTCGACACGACCTGGAAATACGACGACAGCGGCAAAGCGCCAGCGGCGGACTGGTACCGGCCCCAATTCAGCGACGGCGCGTGGAAAGAGGGCAAAGGCCTGTTCCACAACGAGTCGGCGGCCCTGCCCGGGCCCAAGAACACGGTGCTCCAGGCGAACGTCACGACCTACTACTTCCGCACCTCGTTCAACCTTCCCGCCGATCCGCAATCCGCGAATGTCGCATTCTCCCATGTGGTGGATGACGGCGCGGTCTTCTACCTGAACGGCAAGGAGGTCTATCGCTGGAACCTGCCTTCGGGCCCCATCACGCACGACACGCTGGCCAGCCCGAGTGTCAGCAACGCCTCCCTGTCCGCTCCCATGGCGTTCCCCAAGGAACTGCTGGTGGCCGGTGTCAACCAGTTGGCCGTGGAAGTGCACCAGAATTCGACGGCCAGCCCCGACGCGGCCTTCGGACTCACGGTGGAGGTCCTCCACCCGCCGGTGGGCGGTTCTGAGTTCCGGGAATCGCCGGAGGAGTGGATCGAACTGTACAACCGCAGCTCCCGCTCGATCGACCTGGCCGGTTGGAAGCTGGGCGACGCCGTGGACTTTGAGTTCCCGGCCGCCACGATCCTGGGGCCCGGCGAGTATGCGGTGGTGGCGAACGACCAGGCGGCGCTGCGGGCGAAATTCCCGACGATCCGCATCCTGGGCGAATTCAGCGGCTCGTTGGCCGACAGCGACGAAAACCTCCAACTGCTGGACGCCCGCGGCAACGTGGCCGACGAAGTGCACTACTACGATGGCGGCTACTGGCCCCAGCACGCCGATGGTGGCGGCCAGAGCATCGAGCTGCGCGATCCTTTCGCCGACAATAGCCAGCCCACCAGTTGGGAAGGCAGTGACGAATCGATCCGCTCCAGCTGGAACCGTTACACCTACACCAAGCGAGTCGATCCAATCGTTTACGATCCCCCGATCTACTTCCATGAGTTCGTCATGGGACTGCTCGACGCGGGCGAGATCCTCATCGACAACCTGCAGGTCGTCAACGAGACCACCGGTGCTTCGCTGCTGCAGAACGGGACCTTCGACAACCAGTCGGTCGACGCGCCCGCCGACAAATGGCGCATCCAGGGCACGCATACCGAAAGCCGGGTCATCGCCGATCCCGATCGCCCCGGAAACCAGGTGCTGAACCTGGTGGCGACCGGCAGGACGCACTACCTGAGCAACCATGCGGAAACGACGTTGGCGAATGGAGCGAAGGTCGTCAACGGCCATACCTACACCATCAGTTTCGATGCCAAGTGGGTGGCCGGATCACCTCAACTCCATACCGAACTGTATTACAAGGATGCCGCCAAGACGACCATCCTCCAGCAGCCCGGCAAGTCCGGCACGCCCGGCTTGCGTAATACTCGGTACACGGACAACCTGGGCCCCACGATCCATCACCTGCAGCACTCGCCGCTCATCCCCACGCCCACCGACCATGTCACCATTTCGGCTCGCGCCGACGATCCGGACCAGGTCGTGGGCATGGATCTCTATTGGGCCGTGGAGGGTCGCGCGCCGTTCGCGCAGGTGGCCATGCAGCGACAGGCGGATGGCCGTTTCGCCGCCACGCTTCCGCCGCAGGCCCACCGGACCGTCGTGCAGTTCTACGTCGAGGCCCGGGATGCGCGCGGCGCGAAGAGCGTTTACCCTCCGGAGGGCCCCGACTCCCGCGCGCTCTACCAGGCTCGCACCAGTTTCGCAGCCGATCCCCTGCGTCATGACCTGCACATCATCATGACCAAGGACGATACAACCGAACTGCATCGCAACGTCAACATGCTGGACAACCACCATCGCGGCGCCACCGTGATCACCGACGGGAAAGACATCCATTACGACGTGGGCGCGCGGCTGCGCGGCAGCATGTTCACGCGGCAGAATATCGCGGCCACCGGGTACAACGTCAAGTTCCGCCCCGACGACCTCTACCGAGGCGTGCACGGAAACATCTCGATCGACCAGAACGGCAAGAACGAGATCGTCGTCAAGTTCACCGCGATGCAGGCAGGAGCGCTCGGCGGCACCTACGACGACATCTTGCAGCTGATCACTCCGTCCGGACAGGGCGGTGGAGCCGTCATGGCCTATCTGTCGGCCCA
>JBIIEC010000614.1:0-2815 GCA_044238045.1 Pirellulaceae bacterium
GGTGCGGCTGGTGGATCCGTTCGAGCAGCTGACGTGGGATGCGAAGCGGAATGCGGAGGCGACCCTGCCGCCTGGTCGTTTCGCGGCCGCCGTCGGACTGCTCGCTGCGCAGACGCTGCCCGCCGCGCCCACGCTCGACCTGCTCAATCCGCGCCGCGCCGAACCGCCGCGTTCGTATCGTCGCGAGATCCTTGCCGGCGCTGCCGCTTGCCTGACCCTCGCCCTGCTCGGAGGCGGCTTGCTCTACTGGAAGTTCAGCGAGATCGACGGACAGATCGCCGCCGTGGAACAGCAGATCCAGCGCGACAAGAAGGCAGCCGAAGCGGCCGTGCAGCGGATCGCCGAAGTCGAAGTGGTGCGAACCTGGGAGCAGATGGAGGTCAACTGGCTCCAACTCATGCAGGACGTTTCGCAGCGGATCCCCGACGCCGAAAAGGCTCGTTTCTCGAAGTGGCAGGCGCGGCTCACGCCCGAAGGCATGGGGCAGGTCACGATCGAAGGTATCGTGGACCAGCAGTCGACCATCGGCGCGCTGAACCAGTCGCTGGTCCAGGAACGGCGTCGCGTCAGCGGCGAGAACAGCGACTACGAAGGTCGCGAAGATGGATTTCCCTGGCGATTCAAGCAGGTGGTCACGATCGAAACAGACGCGGCCAAGAAACTGGCCGCCGCGTCTGGATCGCGTCGGCGCGGCGCCCGCACAGCTCCCGCTGCCGCAGCCAACACGGCCTCCAGCAACGCATCCCGCCCCAGCACGCCCTGAACCCGCCACCCTGAATCCGCAACCCTGAATCGCAGCCAAACCCAAACCCAAACCCAAACCCAAACGCAAACGCACGACGAACCCCGCGACGTTTTCCGCGCGACTTGAAGGACAGCCTGGATGAATCCCCGTGAACGGACGATGGCAATCCTCACCGCAGCCCTGGTGGTGCTGGCCGGAGGTTACTACCTGTGGTCGAGCGTCGAGGACTCGTTGCAACTGCGCCGGAACCGCTTGAACGCCGTCATGAAACAGCAACGCGACCAGGAATCGCTGCTCAAGCAGGCTTCCCGCGCGTCGCGCGACCTGGCGGAGATCCAGAAGCGGGCGCTGCCGGGCGACCGTGAGCGGGCGCGGTCCCTTTATGAGCAGTGGCTGCTCAACCTGACCGAACAGTGTCAGTTCGCCGACCCGTCCATCCGGCCGCTGGACCGCCGCGTCAAGAACGCATCCTATGAGCAGCACAGCTTCCAGCTGGAAGGACAGGCGACGCTGCCGCAGGTGATGGAGTTCCTCGCGAAGTTCTACCAGGTGAACGACCTGCACCGCATTAACCAGCTGACGCTCGCGCCGGTCAAGGATTCGCGGATGCTCGACGTCGTCTGCTGGGTCGATGCCGTGGCCCTGCCGGACGTCAAGCGCGCGGCCGTGGGTGACCAGCCGTCGCAGAAGCTGCCGGTCGAGCAGATCCAGGCGGCCCAGCAGGCCGTCGTGCAGCGAGCGATGTTCTTCCCGCCCAATAATCCGCCGCAGCTGGAGCGGATCGGCAAGCAGCAGGTCGTGCTCGGCTCCAGCCTCTCGGTGACAGCGTCCGTGTCCGACCCCGACAGCTGGGATGAACTGCAGTTCCAGCTGGGCGCGGGCGCGCCGGAGGGTGCGAAGCTGGAGCCGGGAGATCGGGGCAAGGCGCGGATTCGCTGGGAGCCCAAGGAGAAGGGCACGTTCGTGGTGCCGCTGGAAGTCCGCGATACCGGCTACCCGCCGCGCACGGTGCAGGCGACCATCGAAGTCACCGTGGTCGATCCGCCGCCGCCACCACCGCCGGCTCCTCCCAAGGAAGAGGATCCGTTTGAGTTCAACCTGCGGCATGCGTTCCTAGTTGCCACGACGCAGGGCAAGGACGGACGCAGCGAAGCCTGGTTTGAAGTGCGAACCACCGGCGACCGCCCGCGCGTCGGCGAAGGCCAGCCGCTGCGGATCGGCAAGTTCCGCGGCACCGTGACCAGCGTCGCGCCCAACCATGTCGACGTGCTCCGCGAACGCGACCAGAAGACGCTCCGCGTCCGCATCGGCCAGCATCTGGAAGAGGCGCTGGAGCTGGAGGCGCCGAGCACCTGAGCGGTGCGCGCCGCGAGCGATACCAGTCCTATTGCCCTGCCAGCGTTGCTTGCGCCAGCCCTCTACTGAGGCTCCACGCCCATTGTTTTCTTGTGGGTGGACTGAAAAAGATGCGACGAGTTTAACGTTCTTGCCGATTGTAGAGCCTGAAGTCGTGTGCCATCTCGGGACACCGCGTCTGGACTTGGGCGGCGGGGTCCTGGGGGTGCTCGGCACTCTTCGGGAAATCCAAGGCAAGGGTTCATCCATGGTCGATCGCCGCTGGTATCACTTCGCTCGCTCCCTGTCCTCGCCAGGGTTTCGCTCGCGGACCGCTCTGGCATCGATGCTCGTGCTGGCACTGGGGATCTCCTCGGCGTGGGCGGAAACGCCCGGTCGACGGACCTATCGCGCGTACAGCGTGCCTGGCAACACGCTGGATGCGGCGGCGGAGCAGCTTCGAAACCGCCTGGAGCGGCAGGGGATCGACGGCGAGGTGGTCGTCGACAGTCGCCGCCAGCGCGTGCTGCTGGGTGGAGTGGATGAAGCGCATGAGATCGCCAGCGAGCTGTTCCCGAACCGTCTTGCGCGGGAGATGCCGGCGAAGACGCAGCCGGCGGCGGAGGGTGTCGGCACGATCGCTCCAACGGTGGCACGCGAGGTGACCGGCAGGGAGCCGATCGCCAACACGCTGGGCCGTTCGGCCGCTGCGTCGTCCTCCGTTTCGCCCTCGTC
>JBIIEC010000615.1:0-2810 GCA_044238045.1 Pirellulaceae bacterium
TCCGGCGGCGATGGCCAGATCGCTCTGACGATCGGTTTCTCCTCGCGTCAGGTGGAAACGCCTCTCGCCACCGCGTCGATGCGGTCCACCGACGGGAACGGCGAAGCGTCCGAGGGCGAAGCAGGAAGTTCGGCGCCGAACGAATCGACTTCCGCTTCCTCCGCGACCTCACCGCAGTCGGAAGCCAGCCAGCCGGTCCCCGAGGAAGCTCCGCAGGTGGCGCGGCGTGACCCAGCCTCCCCGCGTCGTCCTGCCGCGCGGCGTGTCGACAGGCGGCGGCCGGGGATCTTCGAGTCGGAGTACCAGCGGTGGGTTGAGCAGTCGGTGCGGGAGTACAAGGGCGACGGCAAGCCGTCGCGTTACGCCGCGCTGCTCAACCGCATTCGCCCCACCAAGTCGGTGAACGTGGTGGCGCGGGCGGTGCAGCCGTTGACGGAGGTGGTCGATCCGCGGCAGAAGCAGCTGGACAAGATCGTGGACGACTTCATCGCGTACGACATTGGGCAGATCCGCGGTTCCGCGGGACAGCGTGCCTTCAACCGATTCATGGCTCTTGGCAAGGAGTCGATTCCCGCGCTGGTTCGCGGCCTGAACAAGTCGGCTTCGATCCACGCCAGCTGTCCGGTGGGGGTGATTGCGGGCAAGCTGATGAACACCTTGCGACTGGCGAACGATCCCGCGATGCGCCAGTACGCACTCGACAACATCGGCGTAGGTGTCCCGGAAAACGCGCCGCACTACCAGCGGCTGCTGGCGATGCGGAAGAGCTGGCTGCAAGGGCCCGCACTGCCGCCGCAGGTCGTGAAGGTGCTGGAGGACCTGCAGGCGGGCCAGGATGGCGAGCTGATGGAGCTGATGCTGGCCATCAGCGACGCGCCCTGCGACACGGCGATCGCGGCCCTCGAATCGGGTGACAACTATCTGGCATCCGCCGCCGCGATGGCGGCGCTGCAGGGCCGCGCGAACTGGCCTAACGACCAGCGAGCCCGCATCGGCCATGCACTCCACCGCCTCGCCAGCACCACCCTCGACCCCGACTTGAAGTCGCTGGCTCGCGAAGCTCACCGGGCCGTGGCCGCTACCCCGAACTGATCGTGGCAGGCCTCGTGGTGCGACGGTGGGCCGATGGCGAGACACGCGCGTCTCGTTGCCGCACGATCACGAGCTTCCGACAGCCAACCACGGAGGACGCAGACAACCTCCGTGGTGAAATAAATCCGCCCCGAAGGCGACACGACTAGAACTTGATGTCGCATTCCGGCAGCGCGGCCTTCAGCTTGGCCTGGCCCTCTTCGCTAAAGCGATTGAAGGTCAGGATCAGCGTCTTCATCCGCTTCAGCTTCGACAGCGGTTCGATCGAGGCGTCGGTCAGGTTGTTGGACCCCAGGTGCGCCCAAGTCAGGTTCTCCAGCGAAGCCAGCTGGGCGACGCCCGAATCCGAGATGGAGGTCTTGTCCAAGTTGAGGCGCGTGAGCTGCTTCATTTCGCCGATCGCCTTGCAGCCCGCGTCGGAAACCAGCGAGAACCACAGGTTCAGGTCCTCCAGCGCCGGCAGTGCCTTGAGCGCCTCGACGCCCTCGTCGGTCGTGTCGGTCTCGCTGAGGTCGAGCTTCTTCAGCTCCTTCATGCCAGCCAGTTCCTTCAAGCCATCGACGCTCACCGCCGTCTCGCGCAGCTCCAGCGTCTGCAGCGCGGCGAAGTTCTTGATCGTCTTCATGCCATCGTCGCCCACGCGCGTCTTGTAGAGGCTCAGCTCCTTCAGCTTCGTGAGGCCCGCTAGTTCCGCGATGCCTTCGTCGTCCACGGCCGAGAGGTCGAACGTGAGGCTGGTCAGGCTGTTGAGATTTTTCAGGTGGACCATGCCCTGGCCGCTGATGCGGTCGGTGGACAGCTTGAGGATCTGCAGCTGGCCGAGGTTCGCCAGTGCGGCGAGCCCGTCGTCATCGACCTGCGTGTCGCGAAGGTCGAGCGAGGTGAGCGTCTTGACGTTGGCGAGATGGGCGAGCCCTTCGTTGTTGGTCAGCGTCCGCAGCAGTTCCAGCGTCTTCAGCTTGGGCAGCTGCGAGAGGTGCTGCAGGCCCGTCGCCGTCACGCTGGCGTAGGGCAGCTTCACCGTCGCCAACTCAGGCAGGTCCTTGAGCAGCGCGAGGCCCTCGTCGTTGACGGCCGTCTTCTCGAGCGTGATGTCGCGGAGCGACTTGATCTTGGCGAGGTGGGCCACGCCCGCGTTCGTGATCTCCGGGCCGAACAGCACCAGCTTCTTGAGGCCCGGCAGCTTCGCGAGGTCGACCAAGTCCTGATCGCTGACGGAGACGGACGAGGTGCCAAAGCTGTAGGCGATGCCCGCGATGTTTTCACCGGCCATGTCCAGCTTGACGCCCTTGGCCTTGAGGGCCGCGACGACGGCCGGGTCATCGGCCGCGGCCGCTGGCTTGGCATCTTCCTTCGGAGCCGTCACGGTCGCGGATGAACCGGTCGCGGATGAACCGGTCGCGGATGAACCGGTCGCGGATGAACCGGTCGCTCCGCTGCTGGCCTCCGTCTTGGGTGCCTCCTTCGGCACCTCCGACGGCTGGGGGGGGCAGCCGACGAACAGCGGCAGACCGGCGACAAGGAGCCAACGAAACGAGGGGAGCGAACGAATGGACATGGATGGTTCTCCGCGAACGCGAGGAAAGCAAACGGGGGAGCGAGGCAGGGGGACGCCTGGCCTGTGTCACAGGCCTGTGTTACCGGCCGGGGTGACCGGCAAGTGTCACCGCAGGGTAAATCGACGGCGACACGCTCGGGGATCCGCATCGGGCCGATGC
>JBIIEC010000236.1:0-9544 GCA_044238045.1 Pirellulaceae bacterium
TGTTCTTGAGATTCCAGCAGGCCCGACCGCCGGTGGTTTCACGGACTTTTGGCAGCGGCCCATCACCGACTCCGGACAGACCGGGCCGGATAAAGGCGCGGGGGGCAAGTACCTGATCCTGGGTCCAGACGACCCCGACATGAAGCCAGAGGGCTATTACGTCTTTCGTTCACCCACCGTGAACATCTGGTCGGCTCATCGCGCGCTCGATCCCGATGCAGCCAAGGCACGAGCCCTCGTGGAGGGCTTGAAGATCTACCCCTACAGCCAACGAGAGAATCCGGCCCCGACTCGGCATGTCTCCCCGAATGGCCGCAAGTGGAGCGGCATGCAGCCTCGCGGACTCGCTTATTGGGAAGGTCTTGCCAAGATCATCAACGAAGAGCCTGTTCATGAACGCGATCGAATGATCATGGGGATGCTTCAACCCCTGGGTATCGAAAAGGGCAAGCCATTTGCTCCCACCGAGCGACAAAAGCGGATCCTCGAAGAGGCAACCCGGACCGGAGAGTTGATGGCTCGCACGATCGCCTACCAGAAACGTTTTGAAGGAGCGACCGTCTGGCCGGGGAAGCATTGGGAGATCTCGCTCTTCTTGAAGGAGACCAGCCAAGAAGCACCGTATCATACGCAATTCGACGAGCGATCGTCCTGGTTTTACGAGGCGGTTGGTGTTTCGGTCGGCATGATGGGACGTACCGTTGGGTTCGGTCAACTCTATCTCGAATCCGCCAAGGATCGTGAGGGCAACTGGCTCAACGGCAGCAACACGTACCACCTCCGGGTCCCCCAGGATGCGCCCGTCGCCCAGTTCTGGTCGGTCACTGTCTATGACAACGAGACCCGGTGCTTCGTCGATACCGGGGTTCAGCCCGATCGGTCTTCTCGCGACGACATCGTCAAGAACGCAGACGGCACGGTAGACCTTTATTTTGGCCCCACCGCGCCGAGTGGAAAGCCCAAGAGTAATTGGATCCAGACCTTGCCTGACAAAGGTTGGTTTTCCTACTTCCGACTCTACGGTCCGAAGCAAGCCTACTTCGATCGTTCGTGGGTGTTGCCCGACCTCGAGAAGATCCAGTAGCGTGCGTGTGGTGGCTGTCCAGCGGTACAGCCAGGGTGATCGCCTGCCGGGCCACCAAGACCGACCGCGTGCGTGAATCGGTCTGGGAGTGGTTCCGGTTCACCGGTGGCTTCGTCTTGCATGGCTGTCTCGCGCAGTCGCAGCACAACGTCTCCTCCCAACTCGGGTCGGCGGAGTCTTACCAGGGGGGGCACGGAGTATCCGGGGGGCCGCCGATGCTTGCGCGCCAGCCCTGTTGGCTGGAAGGACCGTGGGCTAGAATTCGGCCAGTCCGCGCTGTCTCTGTCCTCGTGATGATGAATTGCCGAAAGGTGCTCCTATGCGACATGTGAGTTTTGGATTGCGATCGGTGCTGTTGGCGTTGATCGCAGTGTTGGCGGCCCTGGGGCCTTGGTCCCCTGGGACTGCTGCTGACAAGCCAGCCAAGAACGCAGCCATCACCGAGGCGGAAGTGAACGCGGCTCAACAGGCCTGGTGTGATGGTCTCGTGGAGATTGGCAAGGTCCACGACCAAGGAGGCGATTATAAGACCGTGGCGAACCGGGTCATCGACGATCTGTACGACTACAAGGAAGGAAAGGTGTTCTTCAAGCCCACGTTGGCTTTCGGCAAGAACACCTTCCGGAACACGCGGGAGGGCGCCCTGTCGTACTTCATTGGTGGTAATGCAGACTTTCCCGAAGACACGGGCTTCGCTTTGAAGCATTGGGTGGAAGTGCGTTACAACAACAACGCGGCGGAGAACGGCATCCAGATCCATGGGGACATCGCCATCACGATGGGCAACGTCTACCTGACGAACTCCAAGGGCGATGAGGTGATGGTCGACAAGACGTTTGTCTTCCGACGCTGCAGCGATGGGAAAATCCGGCTCTGCGTCCATAAGTCAGCGCTCCCCTTCGATCCGGCCAAGTAGCAAGCCGGCGCGAACGGATAGGCTGGGGTTCTTTCCAGGGGACTTGGTAGGTTGTCGAAGGAGGCATTCGATGTCGGATCAGGATGGGCATTATCCGTGGGTGCTTCGCACGGAATTCTCGAGCGACGCGAGTTGGAACGAGATCCGCGGACTGCTTTCGGCACCCCAGAAGGATCCACTGTCCGAACTGGAGTTCACGGCGAATCTGAAATTCGTCGAGGACACGTCCTTCGCGGGCATGTCGGCCGAGGACCTCGTGCGTGCCTTGCCGGCCGACTACGTGGGATTCGTCGTCTTCGTGGTGGACGCCGCGTGCATGCAGGACAAGGAGCATGCTCTGCTTGTGGTCGGCTTCGCGCCGCAGAGTGTCGAGCCGGCGGACTACGATCGCGCGCCCGGCGAAACACCTCTCGAACAGATCAAGGCTTTCCGCGCGCTCCCCGCCATGGTCCAGTCGATCGAAAACAATCTGTCCCTGGCCAATATGGACTTCGAGGACTTCGCGGGCGCCGTGGATCAGCACGGCGTCTTCCGTGGGTTTTCGTCGTAGGTGGTTCGGGGGCGGTGAGTTCGTGGGAGTCACTACGCGGGTAGTGAACCACGGAGGGTCGCTGCGAGTTCAGCGTTCGGTGGTGTAGCGGATGGTGACGGTGTCGATCTTGCCGGAGAAGGCGAACGGCGCGCGGTCGGCGTAGAGCGGGGAGACGGGGGAGAAGCTGTCGCGACCGACATCGAAGGAGTCGTTGCCGCTGAGTGCATAGCCGGTGGTGCGCGGGACCTTGCCCTGGCCGACGACCTGGCCGTTCACTCGCAGGACGATATCGGCCGGGCCGTTGCGGACTCCGGCGGCGAACTTCGATTCTACTTCGATCTTCAGTGGCCCGGAAGGCAAAGGCGACGTGCTGCGGATGCGCGTGCGGTCGATGTGGTACAAGTTGTACTCGTAGGTCAGCGTTCCCTCATCGATCCAGACGGCGAGGCCGCCCGACATGCAACCCGAAGCGTAGAGCACTCCGCGGGTATCCTTCTCCACCTGTGCGTCGATCGTTACCAGGTTGCTTCGCTGTGCAATGCGAGGCGCGGTGGCTTCGGGCACTTCGATCACATCCGCCGTGTAGAAGAACTCCCGGGCTGGATTCTGCTTGGCGAATTCCGGGTGGATGCCGGTCCAGAGTCCGCCTCCGATCGGGAACACCTTGTTGCTGCGCGCCTCTTCGAGGAAATTCGTGACCAGTTCCTGGAGCTTCTTGGGCTGCTGCTGGGCAAGGTCATCGGCCTGCGTGAAATCGGACTCGAGGTGGTACAGTTCCCAAGGCTCCTCGTCGGGATCCCAGGAGAAGACTTTGACGTCAATGCCACTCACCCAGGGTACTCGCGGGCCGAAGGCGGAGGCGATCCAGCCATCGCGATAGTATGCGCGGCTGCCCATGATCTCGAAGTATTGCGAACGCTTGCGACCGGGGACGCTCGCGGAGTCGAACGTATAACGCATGCTGGTGCCATCCATCGAATCCTGGGTGACACCGTCGACAACCGTGGGGTGCGGGATGGAGAGGATCTCGTAGATCGTCGGCACGATATCGTTCACATGATGGAATTGGGATCGCACCTGGGCATCCGGCCGGATCTGTTTCGGCCACGAGATGGCCAGCGGGTTGCGCGTGCCGCCAAAGTGGGCGGCCACGAGCTTGGTGGACTTGTAGGGCGTGCTGCCGGCCCAGGCCCAGCCGGCATGGTACATGCTCTCGAATTGCGGGCCGCCCAACGCCTCAAGCCCGCCGAACTCATTCAGCACGCGCAGGTGGTCGGCGATCGTGCTGGGCGTACCGCTCTGTGCGAGATACTCGCTAACCGTGCCGGCTTGCCCTTCCGCACTGGAACCGTTGTCGCCCCAGATATAAAGTACCAGCGTGTTGTCGCGGATGCCGAGCCGCTCGAGTTCGTCGATCACCCGGCCGGCTTGCGCGTCGGTATGTTCGCAGAAACCCGCGAAGACCTCCATCAACCGCCGCTGGAAGGGCTTCTCCGCTTCCGGGATGTCGTCCCAGGCGGGCAGCGTGCTGGGACGCGCGGTCAGCTTCGCATCGGGCGGCAGGTATCCGCGTTCTTTCTGACGCTGGAACACACGCTCGCGATACTTGTCCCAGCCATCGTCGAACTTCCCCTTGTAGGCGTCGGCCCATCGGCGAGCGACTTGGTGCGGCCCATGCACGCCGCCCGGTGCCCAGTACATGAGGAACGGCTGGTCCGGTGCCTGCGCTCGCTGGCGACGCAGCCAAGTAATCGCCCTGTCGGCCAAGTCCTCGGTGAGATGATAGTCATCGCCATGCTCTCGACTGGGCAGGTGCGCAAAGTTCTCGACGAGCTTTGGTTCATACTGCGACGATTCGCCGGCGAGGAATCCGTAGAAGTGGTCGAAGCCGACCAGCCGTCCCGTGGGCCAGCGATCGAATGGACCCACCTGGGATACCTGGTCATCCGGCGTGTTGTGCCACTTGCCGAACGCTGAGGTCGCGTAGCCATAGCAGCCCAGGACGCGCGCGAGCGACGCGCTGGTAGCAGGCCACATACCCGTGTAGCCATCCCAGTCGTTGCCGAGCTTCGTGATCACGCCCGCGCCGACACGATGATGGTTGCGTCCGGTGAGAAGCGAGGCACGTGTGGGCGAGCACATGGCGGTGGTGTGGAACCGGTTGTACGAGATGCCGGTCTGGGCGATGCGCGTCAGCGTGGGCGTGTGCACTTCACCGCCATACGTGTCGGGCAGTCCCGGGCCCGCGTCGTCGACGAGCACGATCAGGATGTTGGGGACATCCGGTGGCAGCAGTCTTTGGACGGGCAACGGGCTGTACTTGGAATCCTGCGTCGATGAAGCAGCGATGCTGCCCGACTTCGGCGGCGGAAAAGGCAGGACCGAACCGTCCTCGGGTGACTCCCCGCGGCTCAAGCTCTCGCCCGTCAGGCTCAGAAGGGCGACCAGCAGTAGATTGCGCAGAAAGTTGAATCTCATGGTGAAGTCCCGGAAGACGCAGGCCAGCAAGTTGTTCTTAAGTCGCCTAATCTAACGCCGCATCGGTCTTTTTGAGAAGAGCAGTGAGGAAGCGACTGGATAATCGGCGGACATCGGCTTGTCGCAGTCGCCCTTCGCAGTCGCTCTTCGCAGTCGGCGCACGCCGTGTGCCGAAATGAGCAGCTTTCGTCGCGCGCCTCGGCGCGATGCATAATCAGGCGGCAGGCGGGGCGATCGTACGCGCTTGGCCAGCCGGGTTGGCACTTCGGTTCGGCAGACGGCGTGTGCCGACTACTTGTTTCATCTTGTGAGCAGGGGCTGAAATGGCTACGGATTCTGGCCTTTACAGGCTGGTTTCGAGCGATCGAGCGAGGATTCAACTTGGTAACTTCGGGCCTGATCGATTTTAATAGATCCTGGGCCGGTGGGTTCGCAGTCAGATGTCTTCATGAGGAATCGGCTCGGCGCAGAGGGAACAACGGATGACCAGGAAGTTCGATCTTCGCGATGAGTTCCAGCGGGGGTACCGCGGCCGCAGCAAAAAGGGGCTCAAGCGATGGCTCACGAGCGGTGGCTGGGGTGTCGATAGGGCGCTGCGGCTGGCGGACGCACGAGGCGAATTCGGCGTCGCCTGGGCGTGTGAGCGACTGGAAGATCGCCTGCTGATGGCGACCGACTGCCTGGAGGTGTCCAGCCAGGATTCGCAAGGTAAGGCGATTTCCTTCGAGCACAGTCGCTGCATCACGGTGAAGCCCGGCGCGATTCTGAACGCGGGGGGTGGCGACATCCGGCTGAACGCTCCGGAGATCACGATCGGGCAGGACGCCCAGTTGCTTTCCCGTTCACCGAACGGTGACGGGGTCATCACGCTGAAATCGGAGAACATCACGAAGGTTGCCAACATCTCCATCTGGAACCAGATCCAGGCGCTTGTGCAGGCGGGCGGGCAGGTGGCGAAAATCGACATTGGCGAACGCGTCGTCCTAGACGCGGGAGGCATCGAGATGTCGACGAGTTCCGGAGATGAACTATCGGCGGGCCTGAAGGACTACAACAAGACGGCGTATGGCCAGCTGTACGACATCACGACGAACATCGTCAACAACCTGACCAGCCTGCCGCTGACCGGACTGGTCAGGACACCGGCTTCCACCATCGTGATCGGCGCGAACGCGCAGGTGAGAAGCACCCGTGCGGTTTCCGTGAGCAGCACCGTGTCGCTGAACCAGATGGGGCAGGCCGTCTGGTCGACGCTGGCGGATCGCGTGACGAAAGGTGCCATTCCCGGTGGGATCGCGGCAGGGTTCATCCTCACCGATGTGGAGGCCACCGCATCGCTCGCGACGGGCGCCTCCATCAAGGCCGCCGCAGGCGTGTCGCTCGCGACTTCTGCCAGCAATGTGTCGCTGATGTTCGCGAACGCGTCCGGCAACACGAATGCCGAGAGCGCGAGCAAGAAAAGCACCGCTCTGGCGGTGACCATCAACCAGGTGCAGTCGACGTCGCGAGTCTCGACCGCCATCAACTCCGAAATCGAGTCGGGTTCGTCCGTATCGCTCAACGCATCGGGCGTGAACGTCAACATGGGCTTCACCACGGCGGCGTCGTACGACGATGGGATGGTGGGCGGGGCCTACTCGCATGTGGATGGAGAAGCCACCGTCGAAGTGCTTGTGGATGGCAAGATCACCGCGGGCAAGTCCATCGCACCGTCGAAACTGACCTTCAGTCCCGCGCTGCAACTGGACTTCGCGCGGAAGGCCCTCGTCTTTCCGACCGAGGTGGGCTTGCAGACCGGTGACGAAGTGCGTTACTCGAACGGTGGAGGCTGGATTCCGGGCCTTGCGTCGGATCGCCGCTACTATGCGATTGTGGATCCGACAGCCCCTCGCGAACTGGGGTTGGCACTGACTCCGAGTGACGCGGAGGCGGGCCATCGCATCTCCTTCGGGGCCGGGTTTCCGACCGTGCAGTCCGCGAAGGGCATTCTGCCGATCACCAGCGTCGACGCAGCGGGACGCGACGCCTTGCAGTTTGATGTCGAGCAATGGCTGGACCAGAAGCCGCTCTTCACGAACAACGAGGAAGTCACCTACACGCCGCTCGCGGGCCACTATCTGGGGTGGAACGACGCGGCGGGAAACCTGCTCGGTGCCCTTCCCGCCGGCAAGTATCGCGTCCGTGTGCTCGACAAGGTCGACGGGGATGCCGGCGCTTCGATTCAGCTGCTCGATAGCCAGGGGCGCCTGATCGACCTGAATGACAATCCACTTTTTCGTACCGAAGAAGGACGTTCGCTGCAGGTCTTGGCCTTGGATGCTGCCTCAGGGACGGTGCATTTCAGCTTCCCGAAGCAGGGAACGGGCGAAGGGGATCTGCCGTTGGCGATGCCCAGTCAGGTCGTTGATCTTGTGAACGGGCAACCGATCACGTACGTGCAGGCGATCGGAACCAGCGTGCCCGGACTGGAGGACGGACGGCGTTACCATGCGATCGTCGATCCGGAGGAGCCGGGCGTGGTGCGGCTTGCTGATTCGGAGTTGCAGGCGCGCGCGGCGGACCCGCGGGTGCAGGATGCGAAGCCGAGCTTGGAGACTCAGGAGGCCGATGCGTCGCGGCGACGGACGCTGGTCATCGACCGAGTCGAGGCGGGCCTGGGGCTGGTATTCTCGCAGGACCCGCAACTGGTCGATGGCACGCCGGTGGTGTTCCGGCAAGTGGCGGGCAAGCCGGTCGAAGGCGTCGCGGCGGGCGTGCGTTACTTCGCCTACAACGAGTCGAACCCGGGTTTCGACGCCGCGCGGCCCCGGTATCTGGTGTCCTTGCGTGCCGCTGCGGACAGGAATCTTCCGGCGATCGACCTGGGGGGCCGCCAGAAGCTGCGCGATGCCCGGGGAGTGTCCCACGATCTGCTGGGAATCGACCCCGACGCCCGGATGCTGGCCATGTCGCTGCCGCTGCCCGCGATCGTGAAGTCGGCGAACGGCCAGTCGCTGGTGGGCGGCAAGGCCAGTCATGAGAAGGTCGGCAAGGGATCGTTGCTGGTGTGGACGAACGCCACGGGCGGCTCTTTTCAACTGGCTGTGACGCAGAATGGTCAGCGTGTCGTTTCCACGCCGATTGCCTTCGACGCGACGCCGGAGCAGATTAGGACGGCGGCTACGGGACTGCCGGGCGTGACCTTGGGTCGTGTCACGGGACGAGGCCGCTACGCCGCGCCTTGGATGTTCCAGGGCAGCGGCCTGGAACTTGTTGAATTCGACGAGGCGGCGCTGCGCTCCGGGGAGGGTGCGGGCGCGGTCTGGGCGTCGGAGACGGCGGACGACCTGCAGGCCGTCTGGACGGACGCGAGTGCCGGTGCCTTCTCCTTGACGCTGGATGCCGGGGGTGTGTCACTCGTCACGGCGGCGATTCCGGTGCGGGCCGCGGCCGACGAAGTTGAGCGGATTGTCTCCGCCGTGGCGGGGATTCACGCCCAGGTGCGAGGAGAGGGCACCGCGGGCAGTCCCTGGTTGATCGACGCGCGGCAGCAGCCGTTCCGAAGCGGCGACGCCGTCGTTTTCCAGGATTCGTGGGGCGCTCCCACCACCGGCCTGCTGCATGGCGAAACATACTACGCCGTCGTGCAACCGTGGGCCGAGCAAGGCAAGGAAGGAGCGGTCATTCTGGGGCTTGCTGCGTCTCGCGAGGAGGCGTTGCAGGCCAGTCCTTCGCTGGTGCCCTTGGCGAGCCGCGTCCGTTTCAGGACGCCTGAAGTGGTGGCCATGGCGGGGTCGCGGCATGAACTGGCGACGGGTGCTTCGGGGGTCGACCTGCAGGCGATGCTGATCTCGATCGATGGCGCGACGGTGAAGGGATCCGTTGGCGAAGCCGTGGGGCCCATCGAATCCCTCTCCGAGAAGCTCTACCGCAAACGTCCCGCCACGGAAGGTGCAGGCGGTCCCGAAGAAGCCGTTCGTGCGAGCGTCCTGAGTGTCGTGGGCAATCGAGGCTCCGTGTCGGATCTGGTCGGCTTGGAGTTTGGCGGGCTGGAAGGAGACGTGGAACAGAACCAGCCGGTTGAAGGCAGGCACTGGCTGAAAGGCTCCGGAGCCGCCGCGCGCCTGCACATCCGCAACCACGTCCGTGTCGTCGTGGGCGAAACGGCCAAGCTGATGGCAACCGGCGATATTGGCCTGACCAGCGTCATTATTGAAATGGCGCAGACGGCCGTGGATGCAGACGTCGCCAGTTCGACGAATGGCAGCGTGGCCGCGGCCGTCGGCGTGGGATACTCACGCATCGAAAACAACAGCCTTGCCATCGTGCACGCCAACGCCCAGGTACTCAGCGGCGGCGCAATCAGTGTCATCTCCGTGGTCGACATGCCGTGGGCTGGCAGGAGCAAGT
Organism: Pirellulaceae bacterium; assembly: GCA_044238045.1. Lineage (GTDB taxonomy): Bacteria > Planctomycetota > Planctomycetia > Pirellulales > Pirellulaceae > CAZUJM01. The sequence goes on from JBIIEC010000236.1 coordinate 9,400, forward strand.
TGCTGATGAGCAACGAACCGGGGGAAACTTCCGTCGCCGAGGTGCTGAAACGAAACTGGCCGACGATCCTGCTGGGGCTGCTGAGTCCCAACCTCGGGATCAACTCGCTCTTCGTGAACCACTGGGTGCAGTCCCGTGTCCACCA